>JBGQAL010000242.1:0-2468 GCA_041494285.1 Methanotrichaceae archaeon | reverse complement strand
GACAGAGGGTTTGGAACATCATGGTTTGCCGATTAAACCATAGTTGTGAATTGCCATTCGCGGTTTTGGTGACGCATTTTGGTGCTCAAAGAAGTCTGTCTGCTTCGTGCTCTACGGCATTCGTGCCGTTCCGATAATTTCATTGATCGCGCCTCATCTTGGTCAGATTGCCGCCTCATAAGCTCAATTCTGCCTATTTCTGGCATATATGGCTGGAGAACCACTTTATCGTCTCGGCGAGTCCATCCTCCAGGCGGGTCTCAGGCTCGTAGCCAATCACCCTGGACCTGGAGATATCCGCCAGAGAATCTCTAATGTCTCCAGCCCTGGGATCGTCGTGCTCTGGTCGGACATTGCACCCCAGGATATTTCCTATCAGGAAAGCAAGCAGGTCCAGGTTTGTTCTTCTCCCTCCGGCAATATTGAAGACGCCACAGCCAGAACGGCTGGCCAGGATGTTGGCCCGCACAACGTCTTTGACGTAAACGAAGTCTCTGGTCTGCTTTCCGTCGCCATAGATCACCGGCTGCTCGTCCTTAGTCAGCACGGAGATGAACCTGGATATCACCCCAGAATACTCGGACGTCGCGTCCTGCCTTGGTCCGAAGACATTGAAGTACCTCAAGGAGACTGTATCCAGGCCATACAGCTCCCGGAAGATTTCGCAGTGATGCTCGCCGGCCAACTTTGAGACAGCATAGGGCGACTTAGGGTTCGGGCACATATCCTCCCTCTTGGGCAGCTCGGGCGAGTCGCCGTAGATTGCAGCCGAGGACGCAAACACAACCTTTCTCACGCCCGCGTCTCTGGCCGCGACCAGAACGTTGAGCGTCCCCTCTGTTCCTACTCTGCCGGTCCACACCGGGTCTTGAATGCTTCTCTGGACCGATGCAATAGCAGCTTGGTGAAATACACAATCCACATCCTGGAAAGCCGACTTCAGAAGATCCAAATCAAGGATGCTGCCTCGAACAAATCTGGCATCGATCCCTGCAAGGTTCTCTACCTTACCGGAAGATAAGTCGTCTATCAATACGACCTCGTTATCTTTAGCCAAGGCCTCTGCCAGGTTCGAGCCTATAAACCCAGCTCCACCGGTTATCGCCAGCTTTCGATCCATACAAGAAGTATCTTAGATCTGCGGCTTCATGAACATTTTGGGACCATGGCAGACAGCAAAATCAATCAATAGAATAGCGCTATTCATAATTCCGCTAGCTATATTAGCATTTTGATGATATAAAATAAGTCGCTTCGCTGGCATAGAACTACAACAATTACACTCTACTAGATCTTCTGGCGACAGCAACGCTGTCCGTTCTAACTCCGATCTTCACCCTAGTGCCACCGCTTGCTTCTCTGCTGGTCAGGATACCCCTAGGACTGGACATGGTCCTCTTTCTGCCTGGATACGCCCTCATAGCTGTGGCTCTTTCCCGCAAAAGGACGACCTTGACGGCATAGAGCGAGTATCCATGAGCTTCGGCCTTCTATTGCCGTTGTGCCTCTGATAGGTCTTGGGCTGAACTACACTTCCTGGGGAATCCGGCTTGTGCCTGTGGTCATCTCCATTTGCCTGTTCACGGTGATGATGTCGGTTGTAGCACATCTCCGCCGTTCTGCCCTGGAACAGGTGGTCAGGTTTTCGATAGAGTTCAGGCAAGGGTTAAAAGCAGTCCGTAGTGAGCTAATAAAGATCGGGCCAGCCGAATAGAATGGCATTGACCGTAATTCTGGTTGCAACCATAATCTTGTCCGCCCTGGTTTACGTTGTCGTGACTCCCAAACAGGGCGATAAGTTCACAGAGTTCTATATTCTCGGCCCAAATGGGAAGGCTTACGATTATCCCACATCAGTGGCTTCTGGCCAGAACAGCACAGTGATAGTGGGGATAGTCAACCATGAGTATGTCACTGTAAATTGCACCATGCGGATGGCCATTCAAAACTCCAAATTATCGAGCAGATATTTACGACTGGATCACAATCAGACCTGGGAGAGCCCGGTCGTCTATAAGTTGCATCGTGTTGGCGACAATCAGAAGCTGGAATTTTTACTTTATAAGGAGTACAACTTTACAGCGCCTACCGGGACCTCCACCTCTGGGTTAATGTATCCTCAAGGAATGCGTTCAGAGGCAACGAGTCAATCAGGAACAACCTATCTTGAGCGAATCAATTCGGCCATCGTTTTCAACTTCTCGGCCTCTGACTGCCACTCATTTCTGCCTTTCTCTTTTTTGAGATTCTGCATTGCTTCTCTGAACTCGATTAGATCGTCTTGACATGTCATATCTCGCCTCGTTTGCTCTTAGCCAATATAATCAATGATTCTACTAGTGCTCTATAACACAAGTTTTAAATCTCATAATATGTTATAAAATAAAATTGTGTCACGAAAAACAATATTCTGTGTGAAATTGAAAGAGGAAGACCGAGACGAGCTGAACCGGTACCTGCGTCGTGGG
>JBGQAL010000239.1:0-2667 GCA_041494285.1 Methanotrichaceae archaeon | reverse complement strand
TATGGCTATTACAGTTATCCCTGTGACAGAGATGTCCATGGCATTCATTTTGCAGTTGGTCGATTCAAGGAGGCCGTCATACGCCACACTCCTGTGTTTCCCTCCATTGACGGAGATTAGACCTTCCAATGATTGAGAAGAGCCATTCATGAAAATCTTCTCGTCAGCCAATCGAGATGTTTCAGCCATCTCTGGCAACTTCGACCGAGCTAGGCCTAAAGATGAATAAGAGGGACTCGTAAATTGATTATGAAAATCCTTTATCCCATCGAGAGACTCGGGATAGATGGTCTTTGAGGGTTCTGCTAAAACCTGCTGTGAGAACAAGCAGAATAAAAGGATAGCCAAACCCACCAGCATTACACCGGTGGGTTTTAGCATCTTATTCATATAAGCTCATCGGAGGTCCGAATGGAACCCTAAGGCGCCTGGTTGAGGACTAGCTTGACGTTGTTCACGGCTTCGGCATTGCCAAAGGCCTGCGCATTTCTGTCCCCTACGTGGACCTGATCTATGTTCACTGTAGTGCAACAGTCCTGACAAGGTGTTGCGTTATCGCCCTTACAACACTCGCACGCCCCAACCTGCTGGTTCTTCTTGACCTCTAAGTTGTTAACAGCCTTGGCTGGGCCGTTGTCGAACGGGAAGAACCCACCCCATCCAATCGCACGAGCATTGTCGTTTCCAACCGTTATGCTGTCGAAGTTGGTGTCCGCGACAACGGGGAACTTGAGCCCATCCGAAGACTCGAATATCCCATTGCCCAAGATGTCTGTACCTTTTCCGCCCATTGCGGATACGTCCTGCGCCATGACTGGAACGGCAACGATAGCCAACGCCAGCATAGCGATTATTGCTACTTTTTCGATAATCTCACCCCATACATCCTTTATTTTACAATTGTGTTCGCATTTATTATACTTATATTTTTTGGTATGGAATACAAGACCTGAAATCAGGTCCTATGATATTTAAACTGAGTAATTTTCCAATACACTTATTATACCGCCTAAAAATTGCTGTGTATTGAAACAATATCGAGATTAATATTCCATGTAGTGAGTTGATTTTTAATAAACTTTTAAAAAATATAATTATAGATAATAGTAATAAAGTTAACACTGTTTGCTCTGAACTAGTGGAGCATTTCGCGTAAACTCTTAAACACATAATGGGCAAGGAAACCTACCCATTTATGCCCCTTCTTTGCTACTCAATTATTACCCGCTTAGAATTACTGCTGAACTTATTAATAAAACCTTCTAAGCAAAAAGGAGTTTCTTCACTTTCATGGTTGCCATATCGACTATGGGAACCGCCGCAGGAGTAGGCTGTATGTTCATCTTCTTCTGAAATTCGGTCTGGGACTGCCAGGTTCCGCTGTTTATTGCTGCTACGCCCTTGTACCTAGCTATTCCAACAGTATGACCATGGCCGCAGTGAAGGATATTGGGAGGTTTGTGGATTACGTAATGGTCCTGATGCTCTGGAGCAATGGAGACTCTGCCTCCGTATATTGGGGATAGGTGCCGTTTCCTGAGCATCTCCACCATGGCCTTTTCCGGTTCGCTGTACGACATTCCAGGAACTCTCATGACCAGATCGTCTATGCTCCTGCCGTGATAGACCAGAAGAGAGGCTCCTTCGAGGGTTACCCACGCCGGGTCGCCAACAAAATGTATCGGTCCGGAGAAGAACCTCTGAACCGACATTGGAAGGGCCGGCTGGGGCTCCGCCTGTCTCACAATATCGTGATTCCCTGGAGAGAGCACCATCTCGACATCCTTCCTGATGCTGTTCAGGCATTGGGCCGCAGCTTCGTACTGTTCGTAGATGTCCTTAATTGCTAGGTCACTTTCTTGTCCAGGGTATATTCCTATACCGTCTACTAAATCCCCTGCGATCACGATATATTTCACCTGAGATGCCAAACCCGAAGGGTCTTCTACATCGCCGTTTATCCAAGCCACAAAACGCTCCCATGCATCTTCCATAAAGTACTTGCTGCCCACGTGGAGGTCGGATGTTAGCACTGTAAAGCCGGTTCCAGCCTCTAGAGTCTTACTCTGATTGGGCATGTCCGGCCAAAGGAGCGATTTGACGAAGACCCTTCCATTTCCGTCCGAAACAGCCGTGATACCCAAGACCTCATCGGGAACTATATAGCTGGACTGCTCGAACAGCTCAGAGTCCTTCTGGATTATGGCGACCACCATTCCCGTTGGGTCCTCGAGCTCCAAAACGCGGTGGCCTTTGGCTGTTGTACGAACATCCATGACCATTCCGATCAATGAGACCTCACGGCCCGCCATGCTCTTCCCCAGGCTTTCAATGGGACGG
Organism: Methanotrichaceae archaeon; assembly: GCA_041494285.1. Taxonomy (GTDB): domain Archaea; phylum Halobacteriota; class Methanosarcinia; order Methanotrichales; family Methanotrichaceae; genus Fen-7. The sequence goes on along the minus strand of JBGQAL010000239.1, from coordinate 327 downwards.
GCGTTCAGCCTCCTGGAGAGAATCTCTCTGATCTTCGAGTATCTGTCGCGGAAGTACCTTACAAAGTCTTCGTATTCACCCACACAGGTGGAGTTGCCAGTTATGTCCGAATTCACTTCGATTCCAGGATGACATGGTTCCTTTACCAAAGGCGAGCCAAGATCCCCTGCCGAGGGTACATGCAACCCCGCAACCTCTAAACCAACTCTGGCCCAGGATGGTCCAACAATGCCATAAGGAGCTTCAGAGTTACGGACAAGACTAGCCAGGCCTTCAGAGGGAGAAAGGATGTCGGATACATGTCCTGCCCGGACGACAATGACGGAG
>JBGQAL010000197.1:0-4090 GCA_041494285.1 Methanotrichaceae archaeon | reverse complement strand
TTCTTTCCGTAATCCGGACAACCTTCGTGCCAGCACCAGAATGCTGATGCATCTAGATCCGATTGCGTAACTACTCCCCCATGAGGGGGAATCAAACTCAAGATATATAAATCCTATCAATTATAGACATACACGACCCATTTTTTGATGGATGGGAAATGTGCTACCTTCTTCAGTCCTCATATCGATGAGTTCAAGTTGGATACCATGATCCCTCTCGATCATATCTAACATCCCTCTAATCTGTTGGAGGCGCAGGTTAGCTCGGTTATGAGCTTCTCCGTTAGAAATTGCATTCGGGTACCACCTGGCCAGAAAAAGTTGCGATAAACTATGCTCCTGTTGCCGACATCAATAACTCGATTGATCTGTCGGCCCCATCGCCAACTTTCCGTACCTAAAATTGATAAGCACATAGCTACAACTGTCCCAGCCGAGGATCAATATGAGTACAAAAATAGCTTACTTAGTGTGTTCCTTGTTACTGGCTACCCTAATGCTGCTAGCCACCGCACAGGAAAATACGACCGCTTCGGCGAATCAGATCATAATGGGAAACAATACCACCCCTTCGAACAACACATCACTTGTTAACAATACTGCTCGCGTAGCTCCTACAGCCTTGACGAACCAGACGATTCAGATAAACAACACCTCACTTGTGAGCAACCCAGTCCCTGAGAACAATTCTACTCTGTTGAACAATACCATGCCGACAAACAACACCCCAGAGTTGAACCAGACGGTTTCCCGGCCTGCAGTCCATGTAGGAACGACTTCCACCAAGGCTGTCGATACTGTGGGTCTAACAACCAAACCTGTCAACAACGTAGACATGTACGGAAACAAGTCCAGTTACAACATCAGTGCTTACTCCAACACCAAGCCCACCTACAATGTGAGCGCTTACTCTCACCCCAAGCCGCTACAGACGGTTACGAGCGTTGTTAAGCCTCTGGTCAGTGTAGAGAACAGCAACCCGACCAAGCCATTTTACAGTTCTAGCTACTCTGCAGCCAACCAGGTCACCGATCTTTCAAGCTACAACAGTAGCAAGCCGGTCATCAACCTAGAGGGCTACTCTCGGGTCAAGGTGCCCGGCAGCGCCGCTTGAACTAAAAAAAATCCCCGCATAAAGAATCGATATCTCTGAGGACTCCCTCAGAGATACTTCTGAATTTTTCCGGCCAGTGTGGCCTTAGGGTAGGCCCCTACCAGCTTGTCCAGGAGCTTTCCATCCTTGAAGACCAGCAGAGAAGGTATAGCAGATATCCTGTACTTGTTAGACGTCTGCATGTTCTCGTCCACGTTCAGCTTCCCGAAGACGGCCCTGCCACTCAATTCCTTGGCCAGTTCATCGATTATCGGACCTATCATCCGGCAAGGACCACACCACTCAGCCCAGCAGTCCACAATCAGCAATGGATATTGATTCAGTGCTGCATCCAGAGTGCTGTCGGTAACGATGACAGGCTTGCTGGGATACTCGACCTTGGGCATAGAAGGCTTGTTCTGTTCGCTCATTATCTTCTCCATTTTCTTTTTTCTTATCTCATCAAGTTCGTCCAAGCTTACTCCTCCAGTCGGTTCTTGGCCTCTAGGATAAGCGATTTGAAGTGTTCCAGGTCGGTGGGCATGATCTCGTAAGGGAGCAAGGTGAAATCCAGAAACTCTATCAGATCCTGCTCGTAGTCTGCAGCGTTCTTCAAGGTGTCCATGAAGACCGAGCCCTTGAATGATCCTAGCTGCAGCCTGGCCTCCTCCTGGCCCCAGTTCAGTCTGGCGAGGATCTCCCTCCAGCACTCCATCCAGCCTGGTGAGAGATAAAAGTAAAGCCCCTTCCTGGCTATGTTCTCAACGGCCTTCCTGGTGATGAAGGCGTCTATGCAGTTCTGGCAGTTGATCAGAGCCGCATGGTAAGGTTCGAGGATTTCAGCGATCTTGGGATGGCACTCACCGTACGCCACAATTATGCCCTCGCAGCCTTTGCACTTCTCCAGTTCGGCCTTCAAGGCATCCGCCAGCTCATCGAAGTCGACATGGAGTCCCGCTCCCAAATAGTGCGCTTCGAAGGGAAATCCAAGATCTCCCGCTATCCGCTCGAGCTCTTTCTGGAAAACGCCGCAGGCAATGATCGCGTACATTCTTTAGCTTCACTTAGGCATCTATCAGATATATCTGTGATCCTCGGGCTTTGAAGATCCATCTCTTGAATGCGAGTCACATCAGTTTCAGCCTTAACCCCTTGCTAGATTTGAGAGCCGTCTCGTATACCATCCGTCCAGTGGCCACGTCTTGAATAGCAAGCCCTGTGGAGTCAAAGATTGTGATCTCATCCTTACTGGTCCTGCCTGTGACTTTTCCTGCTACGATTTCTCCAATCTGGGCATAGATCTCCTCGGGCTTAAGCTTGCCCTCGGATATTGGCACGTTGACCTCTCCGGAGTGGATCGCCTGGGCCGCATCGTCGACTACGATCTTTGCCCTTCTGGCCAGTGCGGTCTCTAGCTCCTGCTTTCCTTTCGCGTCTGCTCCTATTGCGTTTATATGTGTTCCCGGTTTGACCCAGGCATCCTTTACGATGGGCGAACGCACGGGTGTCGTCGTAACTAAAATATCGCAGTCGCAGGCATCTTGAGGATTTGTGGTCAGCTTGTATTCGCAGTCCAGAAAAGCCCTGGCATCCCTCTCGAAAGCCCGACAGCCCTCGATGGAGCGGTCGTAAACTATCACCAGATCTATCTCGAAGAACCTGCTCAGAGCCATGAGCTGAGTCCTGGACTGGGCCCCTGCACCTACCATTCCCACCACTCTGGATTCGGGTCTGGCGAGGTGTTTGGCAGCAATGCCACCGGAAGCTCCCGTTCTCATGCTGGTAAGATAGGTTGCTCCCATGACCGCGAGCGGAGCGCCCGTCTCTGGTGAGTTAAGGACAAACACAGCCATGACAGTTGGCATCCCGATGTCTCGATTTTTGGGGTGGACGTTGACGATCTTCACTCCAGCCGAATCCAGTCCTTCCAGGTAAGCCGGCATAGTCCTCAGATCTCCATCGTACTTGGAAAAGTACAGATAGGACTTCGGCGGCATCTGCGTCTTTCCCATACCGTGGTCTCGAAAGGCTTTTTCTACAGCCGCTATAGCATCGTCCATGTTCAGTAAGGATTTAACATCGTCCTCGGATAGCCAGAGTAAATCCATCGCAACACCATGATATTATTGACATGGCAAAAAGAAATAGCCTTTGGCTGGAATATTAAGACAGAAGTTGGGAATCTTTGCTAGCTTTCTGCTTCATATTCTGGGAGAGAAGCCTTTCAAATCTATCAGTGGCCAGGTCCAATGATTCATCAATGGAAGAGATCATGGCCGTAAAGATCATTTTAATCTCTTTGATCCTACGAAATTAGCAGCGTTCTTCACGTTAATTATTTTAAATTTATACAGACTGAGACGAAGACATGAGACTCTATAAAGCAACATACGAGTGGTCCGGTGATGCTACCTCAAGCAATCATCACTGTACATATTAGCACCGGATTTTCGGATCGCAACGAAGCTTGCCGAAACGAATGAGAAAATCAGTGGCCCGTTAAGGGCTGAGGGAAATCCAAGCAGCAGATCGGTGTCGAAAGTTGAGCCAATAGCATTCGATGTAATCCAAGAGTAGGAGCTGCACCGCCAAGCATCCCATAAAATCTATTTTACCTCATCTTCCAGAACTGCCAACGGTGTTTAGCCATAGTCGCAGGGTTTAGCCATTCTTCACTTAGTAGTTTTTGTAAATGATTTGTTAACTTGTTACCAGTCAGCTCTAGATTTTGTGATGAATCTTGCCAATTTTTAAGGTTAAATCCTCGTGACCCCGACGATGCAGGAGATTGACGATAAACCTCTCCAAGATCCCTGGTCCTTTTTGCCTCGTAATTGTAACCTTGAATCTCATAATATGCCCCACTTAGCTTATCGACTTCATTAACCTTGAAACGTCTCAAGGCCCCGGAGTTTACAGCCGAAGTCCATCGATCTATTGGAAGCAAAAACCCTTTATTTGGATTTAAAGCGTCAATGCATTTTACTATTTCAGCTT
>JBGQAL010000082.1:0-11701 GCA_041494285.1 Methanotrichaceae archaeon | reverse complement strand
CTTCTTTCCGTAATCCGGACAACCTTCGTGCCAGCACCAGAATGCTGATGCATCTAGATCCGATTGCGTAACTACTCCCCCATGAGGGGGAATCAAACTCAAGATATATAAATCCTATCAATTATAGACATACACGACCCCATTTTAAGAACCGCACGGAAATGAACCTTTCCAGACATCATTTTTTCATAAGCAAGAGCGGCCTGCTCCAACGGAAATACCTCGACCATCGGTCTGACTCCCGTGAGGACGCTGAAGCGTAACGCGTCTTCTGGATCGCCTCCGACCCAGCCGCTGATGGACCGACCGCCACGCATCAGATTTGCAGGAGATAACTGGAGCATCTCGTTGACGTAGGTGACTATGATCATCTGCCCATTTCGGCATATGCCAGAGACAAGCTCTGAGATGGCCTTGCCGTTGGGTGCCGTACAGAGGATAACCTTTGCTCCTCCGAGATTCATCAACTCTTTTGCAGCGTCCGCTGTATCGGTATCGATGAAATGGTGAGCGCCCAGCTTACGAGCCAATGCCTCCTTTTCCATACCACGTGATAAGACTGCGGTCTCGAAACCTAGCTTGATGGCGAACTGTAAGCCCAGATGGCCCAGCCCTCCGAGACCGTGGATTGCCACGAGATCGCCGCCTTTTGCCACGCTGTTTTGCAGGGCTCCAATGGTTGTCCTTCCCGCGCATAGAAGTGGTGCGGCTTCTACAGGGTCAAGATTGTCGGGAACGGAATTCAGAGCCTCCATGCGAGCAACCATGAACTCCGCATAGCCCCCGTCCGTTGTGATGCCGGTCGTTGATGAATCCTCGCAGGCTCCGAACTCGCCACTTCGACAGGCGGGACATTGGAAGCAATGTCCTCCGTGCCAGCCTACGCCAACTCTCTGTCCCACCTTCCAATTCTTTGACTTGGACCCCAGTTGATCTATAATCCCAACAACTTCATGCCCAGGAATTCTGGGATATTGCAGCCCAGGAAACCGACCCTCTTTGACGATCGCATCTCCATGACAAACCCCACAAGCTTCTACTTTGATGAGTACTTCGTTTTCTTTTGGTTTGGGAACTTCTTTATGAACCAACTCAAAGTCATTCCCAGGTGAACTTATTTGAATTGCTTTCATTGATGCCATGATACTCTCCTCTTATTCCTTAACTTAAATAAGCATATACATCTGAAATTAATTTTCGACATCCTTGAATAGACTCTCGTGCGGGATCACATCCCCACAGTGTTAATCGATCTTGATTTCGCAATCAGTAAACCAAAGCTAACTAGGTAATATTCTCTATCCCCTACCCCCAAAGAAATTCATTATGCCTATTCGCCAAGCCGCGTTGTTATATTCTCTTTAGCCTCACAACTGACAATCATATGCTCGTATCCCTTCGGCTCCAGCCTTCGCCTCTCGCCCCTTGATTCCATCCAGACGCCCTCTTCGACCACGGACCCTATAACTGTCAGGACGCAAGCCTTCTTGGCCGCATCCAGCATATCCGGCTTCACTGTGAACACTAGCTCGAAGTCCCCTCCCGCCCTCAGCACAAGATCCACCGCCTCCTTATGCCCAACCATCTCCTCGATGCCCTCTGCAATGGGCAAAGCTTCCTCTCTCACAATGAACCCAACGCCGCTGACCTCCGCCAGATCGGACATCGATAGAGCCAGGCCGTCGCTGTTGTCCATCATGGCAGTGACAGATCTCGATTGAGCCAGGGCCCGACCCTCCTTCAACCTGGGCTGGGGTTCGAGCAAGTTCTCAACAAATTCGTTCTTCAGATCGCCCTGCTTCCAGGCCAACAGGCCAGCGCCTGCTCCCCCAAGGGCGCCGGTCGTGCAGAGCAGGTCGCCGGATCGAGCTCCGCTCCGCCGCAGGATCTGATCCTTATCCACAAACCCGAAGGCGGACCCTACCAGCGTCAGCTCATCAGTTGAGTCCAGGTCGCCGCCTAGGATCTTGGTCCCATAGATGTTGGCGCACTCCCCAAAGCCTGAGAACATCTCGTCGATGAAGTACAGGTCAGTGTCCTGCGGTATTCCTGCCGCGATTAAAACCCCTGAAGGCTCGGCCCCCATGGCTGCCACATCGCTGAGGTTGACGGCCACGGTCATCCAGCCGATCTGCCAGGGGGTCATGATGTCGGGAAAGTCCGACTTTCGATGGAGCATATCAGTAGTCGCGACCATAAACCGATCGCCTGCGTCCACCACTGCACAGTCGTCGTTGACAATACCTCCCAGGATCTCCGAGATCCTCCGGATGAGCTGGCGCTCGCCGACGTGGTTGCATTGAGCCATGATCCCAACCTTTCTGGTCTAATAAGGTAATATAAGGGAATATAGATTGAGTATAGATTGCACATTCTGGCTTTAAATTATGCTCGCCTTGTCGTCTTACAGCCCAAGAGTGCTGCATTTTTAGAGCTTAGAGTCGGACCTATATCCTTGGTCGATTATTTCAGATTCGACGTCTGCTAGTGGTCGAAACAAAATTGTGGCAAACACAAAGTTTTTGAGGTTTCAGCGTCTTTACATAATGGAGGATTCAATGGTTTACTCTGAAAGGATGCTAATCGTGGCGATGATTTTCGCCGTCTCCGTAATTCTCATGGGTTTATCTCAAGCGGATGAGACCGTATGCCCTGACGGCTGCAGCTACAATAGCATCCAGGCAGCCGTCGACGCTGCCAAGCCTGGCGACTCTGTAACGGTGCACGGTCCGGCCTTCAGAGAAAACCTGTTAGTGAACAAGTCTTTGACGATTCACGGTTTGATTGCCAATGGTCAACGACCCGTCCTGGAAGCGGATAACGACAGCGTAGCAATCCTATCGGCTGACGGCATCAACCTCTTCGGATTTAGCTTTGTGAACTCTCAGAGACTGGCCAACGCCAGTGATGGGGCAAAGGATTGCAGCATCCTGGTTGTTGATTCTCAAGAAAATTCAATCTACCTCAACGACTTTGCCGACAGCAGAGGAATATGCTCCAATGGATCGAGTTCCTGGAACTCTAGCCAGGCGATAAACTATCAGTACAACAGCAAGATTTTCAGCGAGCGCATGGGCAACTACTGGAGCGATTATGCTGGCTCCGACAAAGATGGCGACGGGATAGGCGACCAGCCAAAGGTCATAGATGCTAACAACGTCGATTACCATCCCCTGATGAAGCCATCTGAGAGCTATGTGATCAAAGGAGAGAAGCTTGAGGTCGAGAACGTAATTCAGACGAAGCTGAACAGGCCTTTCAACATATCCTTTGATTCAAACCCGACAACGGGATACATCTGGACAGTAGACTTCGATTCCCGCTTCCTGAATAAAACAAAAGAAGGCTACGTGCCAAGCCAGCCGGGACTCATAGGCGGTGGAGGTCAGCAGGTCTTTGCCTTCACTCCAGTTCACGTTGGCAAGACAACGGTATCCGCGATCTACAAACGACCCTGGGAGAACATTGCAGCAGATGAGAGGACGTTTGACATAATTATATCCGAATGAGTATTAATGAGAAAAGGAGGAGAGTTCCTTAGCCTTTTTTATCCTTCAATTTTTGTCGTCACTACCTGCGGAAGGAAAGGTGAAATACCACAGATCCAATCTCGACTCATGCACTTTGGAATAACCGTCTCCGATCCCGACGACTGGACGGCAAAGTCGCTCCGAAAGGCTTTCCTAAAACGGGGCTCTGACGCGGATTTCCTGAACTTCTCTGAGCTTTCTGCTTTCATCGGGACGGAAGTCCGGCTAACCAGCTGTGGCGTAAGCCTGACTGATATTGACGGGCTGGTGGTCAGAGACATGGGCCGTGGCAAGCCCGTCGATGTCGCCTTCAGGTTCGAGATGCTGTATGCCTTGGAGGAGCGGGGTATACCAGTAATCAACCCACCAGAGGCAATAGCCAGGGCCGCGAACAAACTAGGCACTACACTAGCCCTTGAGCGGGCAGGAGTTCCCACACCCGCAACGGCTACTACATCCAGCTTGAAGGCGGCCCTGGAATTCTTGGCGAAATACAAGAAGGTGGTCTCTAAGCCCCTCTTCGGTTACAAAGGCCGTGGAATTGTCCTTCTGACAGAAGAAGATGAGACTATCCTGAAAACGACCCTCGAATCACAGGGAATTGTTTACCTTCAGGAGTTCATCCATCTTGCAAACCCAAGGGATATCAGGGCCTTTGTGGTGAACGGCGAAGTTCTGGGGGCCATCTACAGAGTGGCTCCCGTCGGTGCTTGGATCAGCAACCTGGCCAAGGGTGGCAAGGGGGAGCCCTGTCCGGTTACGGACGAGCTAAGATATCTGGCGATCAGAGCATGCCGAGCTGTAGGCGCAGTCTACAGCGGGGTTGACCTGCTGGAGACGTCAGAGGGCCTAAAAGTCATAGAGGTAAACGGGACTCCCTCAGGAAAGGGCATCTACGATGCCTTGGGAGTGGATGTGACCGAAGCCATAACCAACCATATCATCGCCCTTTAGCTATATTCAGATCTCAGCCATCAAAATAGTTATCTACGTTGCGGCACACCTTGGAGGCCATATGTTCACCATACTCACGGGGGCACAGTTCGGAGACGAGGGAAAGGGCAAGATAATCGATCTTCTGGCCGAGAATTACGATATAGTTGTACGCTTCCAGGGTGGAGATAACGCCGGCCACACAGTAGTCGTAGGAGGAAAGACCTACAAGCTTCACTTGGTACCGAGCGGAGCCCTCTTCGAGAAGAGGCTTCTGGTTGGTCCGGGAGTGGTACTGAATCCCCGCGTCCTATGGAGTGAGATTGAAGCCCTGGAAGCAGAGGGGTTGAAGCTGGACCTGGGCATCGACGCCAAGACCAGCATTATCATGCCCTATCACATCGAGCTGGACGGACTCCGTGAGAAAGCCAGGACAGAGAAGATCGGTACCACCAACCGGGGGATCGGCTTTGCTTATGTGGACAAGATCGCTCGCGAGGAGGTGCAGATGGATGACCTGACAGACCCCGCACTTCTGGAAGCCAAGTTGAATGAGATAGGGCCAGCCAAAGAGAAAGCCATAGCGGAGATGGGCGGCGATCCGACCATCGTTAAGTACGGTCCCTTCATCGACGAGTACCTGGAGATCGGAAAGAAGCTGAAGGACATGGTAGTTGATGTCTCGAGAGAGATCAACGCTGCTCTGGACGAGGACAAGACTGTCCTTGCTGAAGGAGCTCAGGGAACGTTCCTTGACGTAATTCACGGAACCCAGAAGTTCGTCACCTCCAGCTTCACAACGGCTGGCAGCGCCTGTGCCAACCTGGGCGTAGGTCCGGTGATGGTGGACAACGTTGTCGGAGTTATCAAGGCCTATATCACAAGAGTAGGCGAAGGACCGATGCCAACCGAGCTGAAAGACGATACGGGCGCGCGGATGAGGGAGATGGGTGGTGAGTATGGGACAACTACTGGACGGCCAAGACGGTGCGGATGGTTCGATGCAGTTCTGGCTTTGAAGTCCTGCTACCTAAACGGCTATACCGAATTGGCCCTGACCAAGCTGGATGTCCTCGCGGGGCTAAACCCGTTAAAGATGTGCGTTGGATATAATCTCGACGGCGAGGAGCTTGGCTATCCCCCGGAGAGCACTGCACAACTGGCAAGATGCCAGCCCATCTACGAGAATTTGCCTGGATGGAGCGAAGACATCACTGGGATAGAGTCTTACAAAGATCTGCCCACAAATGCCAAGTCCTATGTCGAAAAGTTGGAAGATCTGCTGGGAGTGGACATAACAGGAGTGTCGGTCGGCCCCGGTCGAGAGCAGACGCTGTTTATAGACTAGATTAGAACCAGAAGCCGCCCGCCGGTGACTAAAACCCTAGGAGACTATCATAGAGAAAAATAGATAAGAAAAAAACTCAGGCTAATGCCGAAAGCTGTTAAAATCAAGGGGCAGGGTTCACTTAATAGCACTCTGCCCCCTCGCCTGAGCCTTTTGCCGTCTCTCCTCCTGCTTTGCTCTCCTTTCCGCCTCTCGTGGATTTCCCGTGCTTTTCTTGAAAATGCCGATCAAGATTAGCCTCCTATTTAATGATTAACAGGTATAATCCATCCCGAGTATTAATTTGTTCCCCCTCATTTAATGCAGATTTGGGCGTCGATTCCGCAGACTGGGCAGACAATCTTCTCTCCGTCTTCCGTGAAGCAATGCTCTTACCTCTTGTGCATCTCGAATTTCCATAATATCAAGATGCGCTTCATCGTTAAAAGAACCCATACCTTCTGACGCTATCGTTTTGCCGGTATTGAGTACTGGAGTGTGCTGAACGAGCGCGAAATTCATGTCTAGAATTTTCTTGAGAAAATTTCAGCGACAACTTATTAGAGAATCGCGACCCAGGAACGATGATGTCAGAAAAAGCTGAGAAAAGGCACGAGCATCACGGCAAGTCTAGCAAGGGTTTCCTGGATGCTGGGAAGGTTCTAAGATATATCGGCATCAACGAGGGTGACCAATTCCTGGATCTGGGGTGTGGCGATGGCTATTTTTCTATTGCTGCTTCCCAGGTTGTCGGGAAGGACGGCATAGTCTATGCTTTCGACGTGGATGAGGAGTCTATCGCCCAACTAAAAAGCGAGATGGCGGAGAGGAAATTAGCCAACATCGAGGCATCTGTTGTAGACATCACGAAGATGCTTCCTCTCGCGGACGAAAGCATAAGCCTGGCTTTTATGTCTAATGTGCTGCACGGTCTTGTGGAAAACGACGAGGCAGATAGTACTCTTAAGGAGATCGCCAGAGTGACGTCACAAAACGGAAGGCTGGCTGTAGTGGAGTTCAAGAAACAGGATTCACCTAGGGGGCCACCCCTCTCCATAAGGCTCAGTCCCGATGATGTGGAAGCTTTAGCGCGAGGTTACGGATTCTCAAAGGATAGCGCCCAGGAAATGGGACCATATCATTACGCTGTAATTCTCAGGAAAAAGTGAATCACGATGGCACGGTCGCATTATTAAGCGATGAAGGCGAACAGCCAGTTTCAAGACATTCTCACGTCCTGAGGCCGCTGCCGATGAGCGTGGATGCTAGTTTGCAGGGATCTCCGTTGCTGTGTCCAGCCATGAGCTTGGGTTGACCACCTGCCTGGTTCAAGGGGCCTGGTATTTCGTCTCCACGGCCATCGGATCATGGAGCAACCATCATGTAGAGACTGGCTCTTTTTCAAATCAGCGTTTAATACGGCATCGGCTCCTGCTAGACAAAGCAGTAGCACAGCAATCAAGAAAGTGATCTTTTCACCGACAGACCAACCCGTTTCATGACCTTGGCAAAGATTATAAGTGATTAAGTAATCCACTGGCTTTTATACTCTATTGGTGGAGGATTTGATGGCCTTGAACTGGATTGTGCGCGGGCTATTTGCTTTTGTTACTATAGTAGTTTTTCTTAACGAATGTACCGGGCAGAACGTTGTTGGATACCTGAACAGCTATTCTTCCCCGGACGGGTATTATACGGTATCTTTGCCTCAGGACTGGAACGTTGATGGTTTCAAATGCAACGGGATAACCGCTCAAGATACTTCAAACCCAGCCAGAGGAATATCGTATTTGAGCAAGCTACACGAGGGTGTTTTTATGCTACCTTCTGGCGTAACACCTGAGTCCTACCTAGAGAACTATATGGCTCAAGATTTCAGCTTAGGAGGCAACACGGTTTCGGATATGAGACTCATCAGTTACGAAGATCCGTCTTTCTATAACAATCAAGACGTATCAGCTCTATTGAGCGGAGTGTCTCTTACCAGCATGCCCACTATAACAAAAGCCATGCGTTGCTCTTTCAAAGTTGATGGCATTCCAGCCGAGGGTTCCTTCGTAGTAAGAACGAAAGATCTATTGGGTTATGGGACAGAGATAGATGGTCTTTTCGGAATCTATGCTCCGGCAGACCAATTTAATACAGATGCTCCCCTGCTTCTAGAGGCGTTTAATTCTGTACAATTTAATCCTCAACATCGTAATATTTGTATCCCCCCGATTGGCGGAAATGAATGCGTTGTATGTAATGACAATGATTGCTGCTCGCATCAATGTGATGAAGAGGGAAATTGCAATGGGTGAACTGCTCTCAGGGCCTTAGATCTTTTCCCATAGGCATGAGGCCTTTCAGGTAAAAGTGCAGATAAGTGGCGTTGGCTCTGGACAGTCTTCTTTGACGATTCCAGAGTTCTACGCAGCCCTTGTAGTAAGAGTCGAAGATCCAAATGCGTTCCTTCTCCCCTAATGCCCAGGATGTGGAGCCAGCTCGGGGGCCGTCCTGCGTACGATGGCTGCGCGGGCCGGAGCGAGTCACCACGCCAAGAACGCCAAAGAAGTCAGCACCTATCCTCTGACAGTTTCTGGATCATATCATGAACTGCATGAAGGTCGTTGATGCTTCTACCATTGCTCATGAATCGCAGTCTCAGGCACATTCTGCCCTGGAGCTTCAGTCAGGCTCCTGGCCGCCTTCTGCCATCTCTTGCATACACTGTTGTGCTTGCTGGTCCAGGTTGCACCTGAGAAGGCCAGAGATGAACATGCCTGCGATCAATGCATGCTCTTTCGGCATGTCTTTCAACGCAGCCTTGAGTTGTTCGATCGCTGCCTCCTCGCTATCAACTCCTGGACCGAAAAGCAAGTTCTTGGTCAGATCGCCGATATGCATCATCTCATCGGATGTGACATCAAAGAAACTACGGACAATCTCTAAGATTAGGGATTCCTCTTTTGGTTCGAACATGGCTAAACCTACTTGATACATGATGAAATAGATTTGGCTACAACACGGAGCCGTCTCTCGGGCAACGTTTGCAACAAATATTGTTTAAGACAAGTAAACTTCAATTATCAAATCATTAGATTGACTACGGACCTGGACCTCAGAGTATACAATGATGGCTACAAGAAGGAGCAAGGCCCTGATCAGGCCGAGATGAAAGGAAAGGTTGCAAAGGTACAGGAGAAGAGTCCAAAGAAGCCGGTGGCCAAGAGCATGATGGAGGCACTGAGAGCTTCAGCGGAATCCTTGAAGTGAGATATTGGATAATGCAACCTTTGGCGTCAACATCACGCAGATTCAAATTGCTTTCTAGTCGTTCATTTCTTGCTTAATAATAAATCTCCCACGAGTTGTCCGATGCGCCAGGCTGGCCTCAACCACGGTCCTCTCGCATCAGCAAGTCGCATCTGAGCGTAAATAAAAGATTAGGATTCAGTAGTGGTCTCCGAAGAGGAATACGTTACCTCCTGAAGGGGAGTAAAATCCACACTTGGTGAAGGGCTCTCTGCTGTTTGAGTTCCCCAGACGGTGTCGTGATTGTCTTTCCAGTAATAGTTGCTTCCGGATTCAACACTGGTGACCTCTCCAGTATTTGGATCTCTCAAATCCGTTGTTCCCAAGATGGTGTTGGACCACTTGTTGGATAGATCATCCATAGTCTTCTCCCGGTTGTTGTAGGTCTCAGTTATAATGTTGCTGACGTCTGAGCTAGCATCGATGCTGCTTCCGGCATAGGGCGAGGAATAAGCCGGACTGATGGGGTATGGAACAGGATTAATCGAGCCCGTGTATGGGCCCTGGCCGGAAGAAACACCAGGATATTGGCCTTGGGATGCAGTACCTGGATACACGCTTTGATTGACCATAGTGCTTGGATATTGACCCTGATAATTCTGAGCCTTCTGGTTCTGTGTCCACTCACTGTTGTACTGGAAGGAGCTTACCGTTCTTTCCAAGATAGAGCGAGCCAACAGCTCTCTGGAGTCTGGAGCTATGTAGCCTATCAATTTCGATACCTGCCAGAGGTAGCTGCCCGAGCCTAGATCTCTCTTTTCAGTTACCGCCAAGCAGTATCCTTGCCAACGCTCTTCGTTAACCTCTATAGTGAACGTGGTCTCTCCAGCGTTGGCCTCCAAAGGCAAACCAGACTGTCTATAAACCTCGTTGATGGCTTGAGAAAGATCCTGCCGATCCTGATCGCCATTGTAGACGACTCCGGGTATGTCTTTCAGTACGAAATCCGCATAAGCTTTTGCAAACTCTTTGCCCGTCATGTATTGTTTTGCTTTGAGGTATAGATTGTACTCCGGATAGTATTCTGTGCCGTCTACCAGTCCCAGACTGTCTGGCTTTCCGCTCATTGAGATGTATAGGGGTATTCTCGTATCTCCATAAATTACGCCCACTTTGTTATCCGGTGAGTCAATCTCCACGTCTAGCCTCAGGTCCCCAGGATTAGGCTCTAAGAGTCCGCCTGTTATGTTCCAGCCCGAAGGCACATCTAGGCTGAAGGCATCTTTTTCAGGGTCTTTCCAGACGACGTACTGAACATTCTGGCTCTGTGAGCTTTCCGGCTTGATGAAAGAAAAACTTTTTAAAATTCGTATTAATGTAGTGCTTGTAGCGTTAAACTTCAAGGTAGGAGCTGCAATGGCAAAAAGCATGCCTGAGCGATTATCGAGCACGCATAGAATGGCAGCCGAACCCTGGACCCCGTCATCTAAATAGTTCATGGCCATGACGACCTCTTCAGGCCTTTCGAGAAGCCTCTGGAAGCTTTGGATCCTTGCATCAGGGTATTGTGAGGCGAACATCGATGGCGTTTTGTTTAAGTAATTCATGGCTGTGATCTGCTGGTCTGTAATGAATGGATAGATTATTACAAAAGCGGATCCATTTTGGTTCTTTATCTCTATAAACTCTTTACCAGGGGTTTCAACCGACCATCCGTTTGGATGAGAAACCTGAAAACCAAGCGGATCTTTGTGAACGGTCCAGTCTCCTTCACAAAAAGCTAAATTAGCCCCGATGAATAAGATAATAGTAGATATCAACGAATAGACAAAAATCTTAGATGGGCTCATGATACTCCCTGAAGAGATAAGTATCTAATGTATCTAATATTTGCCATATTTTGCAATTGTGACCCGTCAGCGTCAAATCGTGTATAGATTGCTAAAAGAACTGACAGAGCCCTAACTGAAAAAGATTTACATATTTCCATTGCGAAGAACACCCCAGCCATTAGCTAATCACTACTAAATAGATGTTCTAAGATTATATAATCTTCGAACCCCTTCAGCCATGAACCCAATACCGGATGCAAAAGCTGTAACGAGAGTCTTTTGAGTCTTTCTTGCAACAGCCGTATTTGAAATAGTTATAAAGTGATATGTGTTCGTGAGTTATAGAGCGATTTATACCCTCATTGGCCGAGAAATCATTCGCATGCAGCACAGCAATCTTCTTCGTAACCCTCATTCTTAACTGGATGATCGGTTTGTGCAAGTCTGCTCAAGCCATTGCTGTATGTGATGTAAGATTTGTCCGTGACCCTTTCTACTTTTAGGATGAAATCCGCAAAAGTCTACAAATCCCCCATGAATATATTATACGGGGAAATGTCTACTTTTTTTGGAATTCTCTTAGTCGGACTGGCAAGGCTGGTATCCCCATCAGAATTCAGACATATTTCTCTCCTTTCAGTTTCTTCCAATCGTTGAACAGTGCTTGGATGTGCCTATCCTTGATCATAATGAGAGTCTTGATATCGAGAATCAAGAAGGTCAGGTCGTGTATGTCTATAATTGATAGGATTTATATATCTTGAGTTTGATTCCCTTCTATGAGGGAGTAGTTACGCAATCGGATCTAGATGCATCAGCATTCTGGTGCTGGCACGAAGGTT
>JBGQAL010000201.1:0-4022 GCA_041494285.1 Methanotrichaceae archaeon | reverse complement strand
GAAAATAAGAAATTATAAAAAGAAAATGGCAAGAAATTGCCGAACAAAGGAGGATTGAACGAATTGAGAAGCGTCTAAATCGAAAATGTTAACGAAGTGCCCTTCAAAGATTGCAGATCAAACGATATTCGAAATCCTCTTTAGTGCTGAGACTGGGCCGATCTCCAGGATAATTTTGAGGATTTCCATGAGAAGTTAGTTGATATCGAGGAGCTGGGGGCGGATGTTTTTTCTATGTAGTTCAATGATATCACAGGTGTTCATTCATAAAATTCGGCACCGACACGCATGAACAATCGAAGATAATTATAAATTTTGGAAATCAAATATGATAGCAAAGTGGGTAATGTGAGTTCTGGAGTGGTCGAGATGGCAGAAGAAAAAGAGATAACAAACCCATCGGGAGTGGGCTCACCGCATAAAACGCATGTGATGGCAGATCACATCGACAAATCGACTGGTCATCATGAGATGCACCATGTGGCACACGATGCAGGAGTAGGACACAAGACGAAAGGATTGGGCGAGCCTAGCAAACCCCATGAGACTCACCGAGGGAGACACGAAGGGCACATCACTGCGGACTTCAAAAGAAGATTTGTTATATCTTTAATTTTGACCTTTCCCATCCTCGCCCTCTCTCCGTTTATTCAGGGCTTATTGAGATTTAAATTAGAGTTTCCGGGCTCTATTTATGCCCTGTTCCTGCTTTCCACGTTCGTCTATTTCTATGGCGGCTATCCATTCCTGAAGGGTTTCTTGAATGAGATCAGGGACAACAACATCGGAATGATGACTCTGATCGCCACGGCCATAAGTTCCGCCTACTTTTACAGCTCGGCGGTGGCCTTCGGCCTGCAAGGTGAGGTCTTCTTCTGGGAGCTTGCCACTCTGATAGACATCATGCTCCTCGGCCACTGGATCGAGATGCGCTCCGTCCTGGGGGCCTCAAGGGCACTTGAGGAGCTGGTCAAAATAATGCCCTCCGAGGCTCATCTGATAAAAGATGGGCAAACGGTAGATGTCAAAGTAGAGGCTCTGTTGCCCGAAGACAAAGTCCTGGTCAAGCCCGGAGAGAAGATACCCGTCGACGGAGCTGTGATTGAAGGCGAGACGAGCGTCAATGAGTCGATGCTCACAGGCGAATCCAGGCCGGTTACGAAAAAGGCAGAGGACAATGTGATTGGTGGCTCCATCAACGGCGAGGGAGCAATATCCGTGGTGGTAAGGAAAATAGGATCCGACACTTACCTCAATCAGGTCATCGAACTGGTCAGGCTGGCTCAGGAGAGCAAGTCAAAGACTCAGGATCTGGCTGATAATGCTGCTCGCCTGCTTACAATTATATCCCTCGGCGTTGGTGCCATAACCTTGGTTGCATGGCTAATCTCCGGGAGAGGCTCAGCCTTCGCCGTTGAGAGGGCAGTAACTGTAATGGTCATTTCCTGCCCACACGCCCTAGGTCTGGCTGTACCTCTGGTGGTTGCAGTCTCGACCTCTTTAGCAGCGAAATCAGGGCTACTGATCAGGGACAGACAGGCTTTCGAGAGGGCCAAAGACCTTCAGGCTGTAGTATTCGACAAGACTGGGACTCTAACCGAGGGCAGGTTCGGCATTACCGACGTAGTGCCCCTCGCGGAACTGAATGAGAATGAGGTTCTGAAACTGATCGCATCCCTGGAGGCAAACTCTGAACATCCCATTGCTGCTGGAATTGTCGAAGGCTCGAAGGAGAAAGATATCGAGCTTGTCCATGTCCACGAGTTCAAAGCAATTCCAGGAAAAGGCGTAGAGGGCCAGATCAGAGGACGAAGATGGAGCGTTGTTAGCCCTGGATACCTGCGGGAAAGCAGGATCGATCTCAAGGATGCGCGAATAGATAAGCTGGCACAGCAGGGAAAAACAGTCGTTTTCTTGCTCGATGAAAACATTCCCGTCGGAGCCGTAGCCTTGACTGACATCATCAGAAAGGAATCCAGGGAGGCCATCGACAAACTGAAATCGATGAACATAAAGTGCATGATGCTGACGGGAGACAACAGGTTCGTGGCCAAATGGGTCGCGGAAGAGCTCGGTATGGACAAATTTTTTGCCGAAATATTGCCTCATGAAAAGGCAGAGGCAATAAAGAAGGTTCAGCAACAATACATCGTCGCCATGGTGGGAGATGGGGTCAATGATGCTCCTGCTCTCGTACAAGCGGATGTGGGGATTGCCATTGGCGCAGGAACGGATGTAGCCGTCGAGGCTGCCGACATAGTCCTCGTCAGGAACGATCCCAGAGACGTGGTAAACATCATCGGCCTTGCGAGAAAGACTTACAGAAAGATGTTCCAGAATCTGCTGTGGGCTACAGGGTACAACGCTTTTGCTATTCCCTTGGCGGCCGGAATCCTCTACAACTACGGCATTATCCTTAGCCCTGCCGCCGGTGCAATCCTCATGAGCGTGAGCACAGTGATCGTGGCCGTAAATGCGAGGTTGCTCAAGATGTAGCGATAAAAATGCTAGATTTAATAATTGTTGAGAAGGGGAAAATGTCATCAAGCCTCAGGAATTTCTTTCGCTAAGTTAAGCCATTGGAAGCTAGGTCATTTTTCCCCCGAGTGATCTCTCCAAAGTGGTTTCTTTTTAAAAATGAATTATTTGAAAATATGACGTGGTTTACATTTTTTCCATCAATTTTAGGGCATCTTCGAGAGGCAATGCAGGGGCTACATGAGCTACTCCTATTTCTCTGAACGGGTGTGTTATCTTAAGGATCGATTCTTCACTCGGGGCTTCGAATATTGCCACAGAGATGTGTCTGCCTATCAGGAGATATCTGCCAATCAATTTCACTTCTTTTGGGAACTTAAATTGTTTCCAGAGTGCCAGTAGTTTCGCCGTATTCTCCGGCTTCCACTCGAACCATAGGACAAATAACATAATTCACCTCCGTATCGTATATGTAATGTATGTATATGATGTACAAGATTTAAAAACTTTTCTTAATGCTATTACAAATCTTATAGGAAAAATCTCAGGAAACATGGATTACCTCGACCGGGCAGTCATCAGCCTTTATCACGCAATCTATCAGATCATCAGACGCCTCGCCTTCACCCAATTCCCCTGACCTGTATTTCTCCACAATTTCGCTGAAGTTGTCGTCCGGGTTTTGCTCAAAAAATTCTGGACAGCTCTCCCAGCATGCACCGCAGCTTATGCAGCCGTCGCGGTCTATCACTACTTTCGTCATGAATTGCCTCCTTAAAGATTACGGATCCGTATCTGCATTATTACGTAAACAGTATTTCGTGAAAATATAAAGCGCCCAAGGTTCGAAAGGGTCGTACCCTCGAATCTATTCAGTTTACTTCAAACGCCTTCTTGCATCCATGCGCGCAGAAGTAGTATGTCTTTCCCTTATACTCGCTTTTGAGCTTCGTAATTTTCTCATCCACGGACATCTTACATACTGGATCTATGGCCATATTAGCTCAACTCTTTTCATTCTTTAGTTTCACAAGCTGTATATACATTTCCGACACCAAATGCAAATTACTGTGTTCGAAGAGCCAAGAGTTATCGCCGAAGGGCCGTTCCCGTCGGCCACAAAATCCTCCTTCACGGGTGATTGTGCGTTTGTTGACCATTTTTCTTGCCGAAATCGAAAGCTTTATATCTCGACGATTGCCGTATATAGTGTTGGCAGAAGTCTAATCTCATTTCGTTCCCCCCTCCTATGATTAAGACTTTTGCCCCCTCCTAATCAATGCAAGGCGTTTTTAACTATCGAGCCAGAGAACCAGTCACTTCCAGGATTGAAGGTCAAAGAGCTGACATAAGATACATAGTGTCTAGGCGCATCTTCCCACTTACATCCCGTCTTCAGAAAATAGGTCGTGTATGTCTATAATTGATAGGATTTATATATCTTGAGTTTGATTCCCCCTCATGGGGGAGTAGTTACGCAATCGGATCTAGATGCATCAGCATTCTGGTGCTGGCACGAAGGTTGTCCGGATTACGGAAAGAAG
>JBGQAL010000151.1:0-6565 GCA_041494285.1 Methanotrichaceae archaeon | reverse complement strand
ATCGAATTCTGAACATCTTTCAATTGCTCAGGAGTTACCTTCAAGCTTTTCAAGATTGCCTGGCCAGTAGGATCATTGGTCATACAATCTAAGGGGAAAAACGATTCGTCGATCACAGTCACATCCCCGAAACCAGCAGATTTTATTGCACCCAGGTATCTGTCCTTAGTTGCAGCACCCGAGACACAGCCAACGTAGGCTTCGATCGAATCCTTCACGAAATCCGGAAGTTTCTTGAGAAGGACTATATCCGAGACCATCAGCCTGCCACCCGACTTAAGTACTCTAAATGCCTCCTCGAAGGCCTTCTCCTTATTTGGCACAAGGTTGATGACGCAGTTTGAGATGATTACATCAATGGTATTATCTTCGACCGGCAGGTTCTCGATCTCCCCTTGTCTGAACTCAACATTTTTATAGCCACCCTTGAAGGCGTTTTCTCTTGCCCGCGCTATCATCTCCTCAGTCATATCTACACCTATGACTCTGCCCTCTGGCCCAACCTTATTTGAAGCGAGGAAACAATCGAAGCCTGCACCAGAGCCGAGATCCAAAACAGTCTCCCCAGCTTTTATCGATGCAAGGGCGGTAGGATTGCCGCAGCCTAATCCCAGGTTAGATCCCGAGGGCACAGCCCCCAGCTCTTCTTCTGTATAACCGATTTTCTTGCTTATCTCCTTGGGCTTTGTCGTTCCGCAGCAAATCGACGAGCAGCAAGAGCCGTTCTGTTCTGCAACTCGAGCGTACCTTTCTCTTACAACCTTCTTTGCTTCTTGATCTTTCATATATTCACCTTTATCAAAATAACCGATTAAAATATTCCTATCTCTTAAGAACTTCATCCATGACGGGACCAAGCATAGACTTCACCATGCTCTCAAGCTTCTCGACCTTGATCAAGGAGAGACAACAGATCTCTCCATCCTTTTCCATGCTAACCACAGCCAGCTTATCTCCCGGTCCTATCTTTGCCCTCTCTCGGATCTCTTTCGGAAGCACCATCTGGCCTCTCTCATCCACGCTTACGATTGATTCCACCTTGCAGCAGCTCATCATATCAGATGCGCAGCAGGGTTCCTTCTTACCTTCGGATGTCACGAACAAACCTCAGGCTACTACTGTGCTATCTGAGTATTTAGTCCTTTCTGATAAATCTGAATATGCTGATAATGGATACTACAC
The DNA here is from genome assembly GCA_041494285.1 of Methanotrichaceae archaeon. GTDB lineage: Archaea > Halobacteriota > Methanosarcinia > Methanotrichales > Methanotrichaceae > Fen-7. Next base: position 5,383 of record JBGQAL010000151.1, on the reverse strand, counting down.
TTTGACTAACGAACAAGTCAACTCACGATTGCTTCAGATAACGTGTCTGGCATTGTTAAAATGTTGAAATAAAGAAAAACCCAAACGAGAAAAAATGATATGCGGGATTGAAAATTATCTTGATCGAACTCACCTAAATGTCTGTTCTATCCAATTCTTAATCTCATCTCTAACTTGCCTAAAGGCATTGAGCTGATCTTCTTCTGAACCTTCTGCAGCAGCCGGATCTTTGAAATTCCTATGGATGGTCTCTTTAGCAGCTGGAGCCATGGCAGGAGCCTTAAGGCTTACTCCACAGATAGGACACATCTCCTTGGCCTTATCACATACAGTCACAGCCAGATCGAATAAAGTGCCTCTATACTCCTTCATCGCTTTTGAGCGCTGCCCGGAGATATCGATGCCAATTTCACTCATGACCTTCACGGCACGAGGATCTACTCTCGATGCTTCAACTCCGGCGCTATGGACTTCATTTCTATCTCCATACATGGCCCTGAGCAGTCCCTCTGCCATCTGAGACCTTGCCGAGTTATGGAAGCATAGAAAGAGCACCTTCCTTTTGCCTGAACCTTCGGATTCGGATGCCATTTAGCTCAACCTTTTGCTCATTTTATCAATAATGCAATACGGCAAATTGAAGGTATACAAAGTCTTTCTATTTACTACCAATACAGGATATACACACCAATACATCGTCTCATTGCGATATGTTTATATTCTATTATATAACTACATCAGAATGTCATGTCTCAAAAATCGGTCTCAGATTTGCGGGCAAAGATCCTCAATGCTCTATCAGATACCACTCGTCTGGAGATCGTCGAATTTCTCTCTGAAGGCGAAAAGTGCGTGTGCGAGATCATCCCGGCTTTCCAGAGATCCCAATCCACCATCTCCAAGCACCTGAACATCCTCTATGAGGCGGGAATCCTGGATCGACGAGTCGATGGCCAGAGGACTCTGTATCATGTGAGTAATCCCAAGATATTCAGCCTTCTAAAGGAAGTAGACTCCATTGCATTTGACCAGATCTCAGAGCTGACAAATGCAGGGAAGATTTTGGAGGCATCAATAAAATGAGCCTGCATAGGCTGTTTCCAGACGCCGAAGGACAATAATTGATTTTTAATATATAATATGACTTGGCTGTGATAAATTTGATAACAGAAATGTTAATGGCGTCCTTAAACGCCGGGCTCATAACTTTGCTGGGATATCTCTCAGCGCACGTTTTGACCTGCCTGGTGCCAGCATTCTTCATAGCGGGGGCCATAGCAGCACTTCTCAAGACGGAAATGGTGCTGAAGTACTTCGGAAAAGATGCTCCCAAGTGGCTGTGCTATAGCGTAGCAGCTACATCCGGAACAATACTGGCGGTCTGCAGTTGCACCATCTTGCCCATGTTCGCAGGAATAGAGAAGAAGGGTGCAGGAATCGGTCCTGCAACCGCTTTCCTTTTCTCGGGTCCGGCCATAAATCTCCTGGCCATAGTTCTCACTGCCAGAGTTCTGGGCTTGGATATAGGAATTGCCAGGGCGATTGCCGCAGTGTCCATGGCGGTTGTCATCGGCCTGATCATGGCTGCCATATTCGAGAGAAGCCCTAAGAAGTGTGAGATTTCACCAGGCAATGCACCTGCCAAGGCTGCCCAAGCGACAGCCGAGCCCCATAAAGGCGGCCAGACTGAGCGTGTTTCGGTTTTATTCCTGGCGCTTCTAATAGGAGTGCTGCTATCTGCCACCTCGCAACTGGAGTCCGTGCTGAAATGGACGATAGTCGCTGCATTCATAGCTGCTGCTGCTTTTGTCCTGATAAGATATTTCACTTCCGAGGAGAAGAGCGCCTTCTTCAGCGAAACCTGGTCTCTGACCAAGAAGATCTTTCCCCTACTGGTGGTTGGAACCTTCATAACGGGCGTGATTGGTTACTTCATGCCTGTCGAGCTGCTAAGGGCACTCTTCGGCTCGAACAGCTTCCTGTCATGCTTTATTGCTTCTGTCGTGGGCGCTCTGCTCTACATGCCCACTTTGCTAGAGGTCCCTATCGTGGGCACCCTCTTCGGCTATAGCACCGGAGTAACTGCTCCTGGCCCAGCACTGTCGCTCCTCCTGGCCGGTCCATCCCTGAGCTTGCCCAGCATGATAGTGATCATGAGAATAATAGGCACAAAAAAGGGAGGCGTCTATATAGGACTGGTCGTGATCATCTCAACATTCGTTGGTATGATATACGGTGCAATCGTTGGATAGGTCACATGAAAGATTGATAAAAGAGAGTGTCCTGATATGAGGTGAAAATATGGTGAAGATAGAAGTTCTGGGAACAGGCTGTGCGAAATGCAAAGGCTTGACTAAGAATGTGGAGAAGGCTGTGCAGGAGCTTGGCATCCAGGCCGAGATCGTGAAGGTGGACAGCCTCCAGGAGATCATGAACCGAGGGGTAATGATGACTCCAGCCCTTTTCATCGATGGAGAGCAGAAAGCGGTAGGAAGAATTCCAGTTGTGGAAGAGATCAAGAAGATGCTGAAGAAATGAGTGATGAAAATGCCCTGGCTAATTGGATACCCTAGAGAGAATATCAACTGGCATCCCACGGTCGATGCAGAGAAGTGTGTGAAATGCGGCATGTGCATGAACTGCGGCAGAAATGTCTACGACTGGACGGAGGAAGGCCCGGTGGTGGCCAGTCCCAACCAGTGCATCGTAGGCTGCACGACCTGCGCCAACCTCTGCATGGGGAACGCCATCACTTTCCCAGACATTCAGGCAGTACGCGAGATCTACAAGAGAGAGAAGATCTGGCCCAAGGTCAAGAAGCAGCTGGAAGAGGAAGGCAAGCTGAAGGCTAAAAAGCGCACCGCAGGAGGCTGCGGCTGTCAGGACTCTGCCTGAAAAGCACCTGCAATAAAATTACATTCTTCGAGCGATGGATAAGCAGAGATGGAAGGAGATCATGCAGGAGGTAGAGGCTCTTTGCACTATCCACGCGAGGGTCTCCCAATCCGCGGAGTGCAGAGAGTTCAACCGCCGTTCTGCCCGGCTGCTGCAAAGGCTAGAGGACGAGGGATGTGATCTGCTGGCAGATAAAATGATGAACCTCCTGGCCTATTGCAGCCCCAAGGACCTCTCCCAATGTGACAGTGTCCAGCTTGCCAAAGGAGCTTTGGAACGATTAAGAGATCGGGTCAGAGAAAACCTGGAAAAGGCGAAAATTGAATAGAGCGCATGCCTCCCGGATAGAGAAGGCATAATTTGAGCTAACCTCCAGAGACCATGGTGGCCTGAGATTGGGAAAAGATTAGGCGGGAGGACTTAAGTTCCTTTAGGCCAGTCTCTTTTGTCGAATTCGTCCATCCTCCCGCTTACCCGATCACCAGATCTTGAACCCGAAGTACCTCACCGCGTAGACGAGGCCGATCAGTATCACCAAAAGGCCGAAGATCTTGGTGACGTATTTTCCCACTGAGATATACTTCTCGCCGATCTCCCCGCCTACCGCTCGTGAGAATGTGGCGATGGGAATTACCGGCACTCCATGGCCCACGCCGAAGACGAAGAGCATCAATCCTCCTGCCAGGGGCGTAACATTCTGGGAAATGAGCCATATCAGCACGGGAAATACCAGCGATACAGCGCATGGTGCCCAGCCTAGGGCGAAAAAGATGCCCAGGGAAAAGGCACCGATGAAGGCCGAATACTCGAAGAGACTCATCGAAAAGCTGACGACCCTTTCCATTAAGCCCTTTTTATCAGCGGGAGCATCATCTGAATCAGCCTTTCGGAAAGATATGCGGGACCGCACCGGCTCAATGATCTCGCCTACTGGCTTGAGGTTATTTATCCCCAGCACAATCATCAGAAGTCCGGCTGCCAGGTCGAAAAATCTGGCCTGGCGGATGAAGACGCCCAGGTCCGAGAGGAAGAGTCCCACCACGAAGAAGACCAGAGCCATCCCCAGGGTGAAGGCCACGCCTATCATGAAACCTTCTTTGGAGGCCGAGGTGCTCTTTTTCAGATAATCCTCTTTCCTGCGCGAGGTCATGATGTACGAGAACATGGCCAGAAGCAAAGCCACCGAACAGGGTGAAAGCGAGGTCACGACGCCCAAAAAGAACATTCCCAGGTAGGTTACGCTCTGTCGGGATGCCGTGCCCTTAAAACCGGCTCCTGACGCTTCGCCTCGCTCTATGTTTTCTATTTTATCGTATAGGGTATCGGCGCTCTGGATGCCGTCTATCTCTCCTTTGCCAAGCTGGTAGACGTGATACACGCTCGCTATCTGCCCTTGCTTATCAATCAAAAGCAGCGTGGGATTGGCGAAACCTCCTTCTAAGGTCGAGTAGTCGATGTACTTGCCAGTTAGGGGATAAGGCTCAAAATCCTCAACCCATGGCCAGCTCACGTTGATGCGCCACCAGGACTCGGCTAGAGATTTGCCGTCCTTTGAGTAAGGATTCTTCCTTACGTTCAGGGTTATGATCTTCGCACCCTTCTGCTTCAGCTTCTCCAGCTCCAGGGTCTGAGAGTAAAGAGCGTGCTCGCACTCCCTGCACAATGGATTTTCTATGTTAGTTATGTGGAGAAGTACGACTTCTCCCCGGTAATCGCTCAGAGACAGAGCCTTTCCATTTACGTCAACTGCATGAAAATCGGGCGCTAAGGTAGCCTCCTGTGACGAGCCTGGAAAAGAATTGCAGAAAATTATTGAGCTTAAGATGACAAAAAAATAGATTGACCCTGTGATTGGGGATCTGTAGGCTTTTAGTGACATTGTATTTCCCTTATCCGGGCCGCTGTCATTTATTCCAGTTTGCAGAATTCTCGTTGTAGTAGCTTATTGCATCCGTGACATAATCCTCAATCCACGCTTTACCCGTGACCTCCTCAGTGCTGTGCCATACCACCTCAACTTTTCCACTTGAATCAGGCGCTAACGTTACTATTATGGTCATAGGCACATAGGTGATGCCGCCGTTTGGATCGTATGCCTGGAGGGCTTGCTCTGCTCTGGCGTCGCTTCCGTCGGCTGGTATATCGTAGTAGGTGAACTTATCTCCGTATTCCTTCACGACTTCGGCCATGGCATCGGTCTGGGGCTTGCAGTAATCACAACCTTTGTGGACGTAGACCACTACAGGCTTGTTTGTGAGAGCATCCAAGACCCACTGAGGATGTTTAACCTCGGAGCCAAAACCTGGTGACTGGGCAGGGTATGTAGTCCACCAAGTATTATTTCCCGATCCCACAGAATGTCCGGCTCCTGATGCATTAGAGCAACCTACAAAACTGGTCGCCAAGATGACGATTGCAAATAATGATGCTGCATAGCTTATTTTCTCAAACGATCCCATGATGCACTCCCCGTTAAATCTTTGACGTT
>JBGQAL010000017.1:0-25165 GCA_041494285.1 Methanotrichaceae archaeon | reverse complement strand
TACCATTCGAAACTCGAATTACCAGAGCCACGAAGAATTAGCAAGTGCAATCCGACGTTATATCATCTGGAGAAATAAAAATCATGAGGATAAAATTGTAAAGCCCATAGAAAATCGAGTAAACTTTCTATGAAAGGGCAATAGTTACTCATAGCTCTGATTTATTAAGAGGCATTATCAGTAAGCGGCGAGATGTCCTTGTGATACGAATTGATAGATATGGAGATCTTAATAGTATAAACAGTCTCAATCCCAGTAATTTAACAGAGCTTTTTAGCGATCCATTATTAAGCTCATCGCGAATTATGGAAGCACTTTTTTATAAGGCTGCGGTCATCGTAGAAGCTGATAGCGATTCAGTATTTTACCAACGTGTTTCAAGGAGAATAAGGCCATCGGATGATATTCATTATGCTCATGCACATAATAAGCAGACAGTACATAAAATAGCTGAACCATATAAAAACTTAGGATTAAAATTTGCTGTAATTGTTGATTTCGATATCCTAAGTGAAAAAGGAGAATTTAAAAATCTAATTAGCAAAATCGGGATGACTATGGAAGATATTAATGAATCAATTATTCTAAGGAATAAAATAGCTAGCTTTGTTGAATTTGATGAACCAGTTGGACAAAGAGAAAAGTTGATTACTTCATTAAATACTTTTGTTAATCAAATAAAGAATAAATATAATTCCGGTGATCCAAAAAAGGATATTTTTGATATGAGGAAGAAATTAAGCAACATTAGAGATGATGCGTCATTATGGCGCCTATATAAAAATGAAGGGTACTTAGCACTACCTAATGGGCTACAAAGTGATTTTTTAAAATTAAAAAATATTTGCACTAAATATGGAGTATTTATAGTTCCATATGGCGAATTAGAATCATGGCTAAAGCCGTATGGGCTTGACAGCAATTGTAGGAAATCTAATTGGATTACCACTGCTCTTACGAAAATACCTGAAATTCCCATTGATGATACTAAGCCTTTATGGAATTTTATAAGCGAAGTGCATAAATATTTGCTCAATTGATTAAGAGACTTTGATTCATATAGTAAGAATCAAATAGCTAGGCCTGACGGTAATAATTAGTGACTCCTCGATGGTCGCAACCGAATCAATGCCCAGCACTAGATAGTTATCTTGACTTCCTTCGGGAGAGATGAACCTGAACCATCGATATCCATGCCCACCGGGCTGCTGGCCACCTTGAAGTGCCCATTTATCATCCCGCCCCTAGGCAGCATCACGCCAGTCGGTCACTCCTCCAGCCCCCAAGGCGATCACGCAAACCCCGACCTCGGCCATCTGTCAGCGCGCCTGCGCGGAACATTACCGGCTCTGGGGAGGCACGGCCCACAGGCGAGAGCATCGCAAATCGAGAACGAAGATAATAATATCTGGTTTGAAGTCTAACCATAACTCAGGTGATGAAAATAGTTCTGACTGAAGTGGATCTTCCGGGCTTTAGTTCTGGCGCTCATAAGAGTCGACAAAGACCAGCTAGGCCCTTTCATAAAACACTCTCTGGCAGTGGAGCTTTACCGGGAAGGCAGGCTCTCCCTGGGCAAAGCCGCCGAGCTGGCTGGAGCCAAGAGCAAGTGGGAGATGCGGGTGCTCCTCAGCGAGAGAGGAGTGCCGCTGGACTATACAGCAAAGATGCGGAAAATGACCTGCGGACGCTGGAAGCAGTACTGGGCCGATGATCGCCGTCTGCAACTCCACGCCCTTGATAGCCTTGGCGAAGATCAATCGACTTGATCTTCTGAGGGACTGCGCATATTCATTGCGCCTCAAAGAGAGAATGGACAAGGGCTACCGACCTGGTTTTGAGGCTTCGATAACATTTTGAAGTTTGTTCGCGCAGGTATAATTTTAGAAATATATGTGGGTTTATTTAGATTTATTCAATTTGGATTTAAATGTTATTCAAAATCTGCCGAGGTTTTGATAATTTATAAAAATTGATTTTAGGTTATTCCGTGATGTGCAAGAATGGTTTGGATGGATGTCTGAACTCTATTTTTGAAAGTCTCATAATACTTTGTTCCTGATACGTTATATCTTCGGTTTAATATGAACTTATATTGTGAAAGAGTAATTAATTTTTATCGAGATTAATTCAATTAGAATTTCTCGTCTATTATGATACACACAATAAGATAAAAACTATTTATACAAGATCGCGATAACACCTTGATTAGTAGTAAGATTAGTAGTCATACGGTCATCAGAAGTGATGATAACGCTTGGAATAGAAAAACTAAGATGTGTTTCATAGTAATCTTGATCTCAAGTATTAAGGAGGTTCTGCATCATGAGACGAAAGACAATGTGCTTATTGATTTGTTTGCTATCGTCAATCTCGATTGCTTCTTGTGGAGCAATCTGGATACCTCAAAACGGAATCAACATAGCCAATGCTAATGGTAATGGCAACACGATAAATCAGAATCTAAATCAGAATGCTTTGGGCTTTAGCGGTTTTGGTGGGCCAGGAACAGGATCCGGGGGCTTTGTCTGGATACCTCAAAACGGAATCAACATAGCCAATGCTAATGGCGAGAGCAATCATATAAACCAGGGACTAAACCAGAATGGATTTGGTGTCTGAGGAATGACCGATCGATTCAAGATGCTGTATCTGTCGTCGATTCGAAAGGGATGATTACGTCAATCAAAGGAACGATAAACGCGGATGAGGAGAGACTATGATACGAAAGCCTGCTGTTATTTTGATCTGCATTTTGTCGTTGATTTTTATTTCATCGGGCGAAGTCTTTCCTGAAATGCCGCAAATTAGTCATAACATGTCTGAAGCAAACCATGACAACGGTAATTCATTTGGAGAGCATCTTTATGGTAGTGCTGGGAGAATTCAGGATTTAAACCAGAGATCCTTGGTTTCATTGAAAGATTCCGGTTCTTTGAGATCCACCCAGCCACAGCAAACTGGATTTAACCTGGCAAACACAAACGATGCCAGCTCGGTGGAGAATTACAATGTAGATGCCTTAAGTTCTGGGACGAAGTTTGGAAGTCTATCCGTGGGCGAAAATCCTAATTATAGATTTGGATACAATGGAAATTCATATACAATTAATTTTTTCAATATAAATTATGGAGACCTCTTTGAAAAGCGGCCTTTAGAGAGTTTGATTGGAGCCGACCGTAATTGCAACCCTCAAGATCTGAAAAATGCCTTGAAGCGGTTAGCTGAGAAGAGGGGCATTCAAGAAATGGAGCAGAAGGAGAATCTTCAACTTTTGAAGCAAATAGCGCTTGGATAATTGGTGATAAGGCAATTTAATAGTAGATTTAAATAAGAATATATAAAATGTCTTTTTCATATCAACAAAATTCTTGATCTGTTTCTGTACGGGCCGATTATTATTAATAATATGTCTTAAGTTATATAATAAAAAAGTATTTATACTATTAGCACTGCCGTTATATTCGATAAAGAGAGTTCTGGAGGGCGACGAGAATGAAGGGGATGGTACTAATTGCGATAGTTTTGGCGTCCACTATTTGTATAATAGTTAGTCTTTCTGTGGCTTCAGATTATGCTTTTGGGACTAAAGTGTCCTCACAAGATAATGATTTGGGTAGGCCTCTTAAAAATATGCCCGACGGAACAATTATAAGTTTTTGGGATATTGGAACTAACCTAGGGATCTATGATGCTGGCGACGTCGTCTATTTGGATACGCCTCCAATTGGTATTGTTAACGCAAACGATATACGGCTTACCCCGCTGGGAGATCACCGCGCTGGCACTAAAGTAAGACCAAATGATGAAGATATGAATGCACCGCTTAAACCTCTACCTGCAGAAATACGTTTCTTAAACTTGAACGGCAGTCAATCTTATGAAATCCATGACCCTTTATATATACATCAACCCAATGATATAAATCTAAGTGATATAAAAACAGAAAATGTTAACGACCCAATTGTTTACCCTGCAGCAGCCGACCCTTCAATATCGTATTCCAGTACAGCAGCAAATATTGCAAATGCTGACTCTACAAATCTAACTTATCCAGCTAATGCCACAACATCTAATATTGCTTATCCAACTGCTAATGCTGCAAAGACATATGAAACTAGTAGCGGGGAGACTGCTCCGAGCGAAAACCAAGATAGTCCTATAGCAAAAGAAGGATTTTGGGTGAGGCTTTCGTATACAGGCTATTGCGACAACCTTCCTCAAGGAACAACATGCTTAATATATTCAGATAGTTTCATATGGCCTGTATCCGATTATCGAATCGATAATACTCCATCGTTGGTTGGATTAGACAATAATGGACGCCCAATTGAGGTAATTCGGTGCAATAATGCAGATTATTACCATATACTAGGGACATTATTTGTAAAATCGGTTCCAAAACAGAAAACCTTGGTTATACAATCAGCTTCAAGCCAGAATGTCCCCAATATGGGCAACAATCCTGAAAATATCAGAGAAACGGGAGGATATGACATAAATAAAGAGGGCGTCAACAAATTGATAGATGCCTTAAGCCGTGTAAATGCCAATTCAGATTCAATTCGGACCAATGATGTTAGATTAACCTTTGTCCAAGGGCTAGAGTCAGGAACCAAGGTGCGCAATTTCGATATAGATCTAAGCAAGGTGGTTGCCTTGCCGGTCCTAGTCAGCTTCCCAAGAAAGTCCGATGATTATGCATGCATCAGAGTTTACGACGCAAATGGTAATGGACTATACGATTCCCCGGATGATGTGTATTTGGATGTATCCTTCCCAGGATCTTCATCCTTTGGGATTGTATCAATAAATAACGTCAGACTATCTAGCCCGGCCGCTTAGGACTCATTTTAAGCACAAAAAGTTAAATGAGAGATGAGAAACCCTCCGCCTGGCCGCAAGGATATACCTATCACGACAATAAGACAATTTAGGCCTATTTATATTTCTTAAATTTTATTTTAATTAACATATGTGATCAAATCGGCACATTTTATGCAAATGGCAAAAAATTTAAGTAGTTAAACAGCAGATCGGTATATTAAAATATTTAGATTAATTAATATAGGGTGAAAAGAATATGAGAATAAGAGATCTAAGGTGCGCATTGCTATTCTTTATAATATTTGATGCAATCGTATTTTCAGAGGAGTGTCAAGCAAAAGTGGAAGTACAGCTAGGATTTGCTTTGGATGGATCTGGTAGCATTGCCGGCGCGGATTGGTCTACACAGTTAACTGGATTAGCAAATGTTATTACGAGTAATGCCTTCCCAAAAGATGGTACTGTTGAACTTACTATTGTACAGTTTGGTGTAAATTGTCCTGCCGGGTTTGGAAGTAATGTAGAAATTACACCTACAATTATTACAGCAAATAATTACCTACAAATTGCAAGTTCTGTTAAAACAATAACCCAGGGGGGAGGGAATACACCCTTATCTTGCGGCCTCAATCTCCTTGCCGATACCATGTTCCTATCTCCGAATTTTGATCCTAATTTGAAGCAAGTGATTAATATAATCACTGATGGTGACCCAAATGTATGTTGCGCAAGTCCTAGTTATTGCGGGAAATTTAGTATTATTTGTAATGCTAAATCCGACAGTGTTGCAGCGAGAAATTATCTAATCAACAAATTAAAATTGACACCTAATGAGGACAGAATTACATGCGAATTTATCGGTAGTATTACCACATTTAGGAATTGGATCAGGGATAATATAGTATGGCCGCAACCAGGAATGATTGCGCCGCCATATCCTGCTAATAATGGTTGGGTGAGGATGATTCCCACTTATAACGAACTCGAAGAGGCAATAAAAGAAAAGATCAAGGTTATCATTCCACCCAAAAACCCAAATGCGAGCATCAGAAATAATCAAATAAACCAAAATATCAATCAGAACGTATTAGCTGTGGGCGGCTATGGAAGAGGTCCCAATAGTTATATCTTGCTGCCTCAGAATGCTGGCAACACAGCAAATGCCAATGGCCAGAATAACCAGATTGATCAAAATATAAACCAGAACGTAGCAGGTGTCAGTCAGAATGCATTGGGCGGGAAGATGAATTAAAGGAAGTTTAGAGTCGTTTGTAATCTATGAGGCCGATACATATGGCAGTCTGACTGCGATAGTATTCCTTAGAGGATGGTAATTTGCTGCACAATCTAAGAAAAAAATTTTTTAGCCATTAAATTTAAGTAAATGCAACTATCTTGTTCTTGTATTTTTATAAAATTAGAAATCCAAGAGGGATCTTTGCCTCTTAATGGCTTGTGCCTTGCTGGGTTTGGTCTCAGGCTGGGATTCAACGTTCTTCGCATCTAGCTTGGAAGGCTCAGATTTTGCGTTCATCACCGGCTTAACCTCGGTCTCCTCCGGCGTCCTCTCCAGTGACCTCTGGGCTGTTCCTTGCCATCCCAGATCTATCTCCTCGGCAAGCTCCGCCTCCCTGATCTTCTGAGCCTCCTCGAATATCGTCTGGACTTTCTTGGTGGTTGGAGTAGTCACCATCAACAGGGCGATCTCATCCGGATTCAGGTCCAGCTCGGCTGCTACCGCCTGAGCCAGCTTCTTGCTCTTGAGAAGCAGTCCAAAGAAGTCCATCAGCTCCGAGCGGGCGAATCCAGCGGATACGTGGCAGCGCGCTCCTATCTTCTTGGCGGCCGAGTCTCGGACATTGCGGGCCTTTCTTGATTGTCCCATCCTTCGCCATAGGGCCGGAGGCCTGAACGCTATGTATCCTGACCTGCGTGCTGTCCTGGAGGCCTGGACGCCTCCGGTCATGAGAAAGCCAGCGTACCTCCAGAGCCCGTAGTTCTGCCGGCGTCTTACCCTTCCCAGGAACACGTCGGCCCTGGCGAGAGTGTCAAATCCGCTGAGGAGGTCAGCTCCCTGATAGGCAACAGGAAGGTTCTCGTCTATCCAGTGAACAAGATCCTCTGGGCTCTCGTCAAGAGTATAAGACGCCTGCAGGGCCTCCGATGGATTGCTGCCCCGGAATATGACCTCCAGAACCTTGAAGATGGACTCCTTTACATCGCGCTCTGCTGTGGCCACATCCTCCAGCCGGAGCTCCGACTGGCCCTGTGCGGCAGCCTGAAGGTCATTTATAGCGGACCGCAGGTCGCCTCCGGCCCGCTCGGCGATCAGCTCAATGGCATCCGGATCGCAACCGATCGCCTCAGCTTTACATATCGCCCTCATGGTTGAGGCGATGGTGACCGATCTCACCGACCGGAACGCAATTCCTTTGGCAGCATCCCTCAGTGGCTTCTCTATCTCGTAGTACTCGTTGGCGATTAGAAGGACTGGCTGACTGGCTCCTCTAACCAGCTTGAGCATGGCCGCAGCGCCCCCACGGTCTGCGGTGCCGTGCAGGTTGTCGGCCTCGTCCAGAATCACAAGGCGTCTGCTGCCGGAGAATGTGCTGGTCCTCGATGCAGGACCGGCGATCCTGTCTATCATTCCCGCTGTACGCACATCGCTGGCGTTCATTTCGACTTCTTCCCAGTCCATCTCCCTAGCCAGGGCCAACGCTGCAGAGGTCTTGCCTGTCCCTGCGGGTCCATAGAGAATGGCTGCCCTAGTTACAGGTCTATCTTGCTCCCAGGCTTCCGCCCACTCCTTAAGCTCCGAAATAGCCTTGCCGTTTCCCAGGACCTCCTGGAGTGAGTTTGGACGATACTTCTCTGTCCACTTAGCGGTGGCGGTAACCGATGCCATTCTACCAGATTCCCTCTCGACCGGTCAATTCAACTACCTCGATCTCCCAGATGGTCATCTCCATCCGCTCTAGCTCTTCCCTCTGGAACTTCTTGTCACCGTGACCTCCGATGTCTTTCTTAATGAAGGCGTCGAACATCCTGGTTTTGGCTTCGATGTCAGAGGAGAGTTTGGCTTTTCCAAAAGCAAGCACGCTTGACCAGCGATCTTTATTGAGTAGGTCAACCTCGAAGCAGACCCTCGAATTCTTGACGGCCATCTCTATCTTCCTCCCTATGCCACGGGAGTGGAGGTAAATTTTACCATCGCAATAAACGAAGGACATTGGTATCACATAAGGATTGTCATCTGAGGAGAGTCCGAGCCTGCCGAATTTCGCAGAGGAGAGAATTGAGGAGCATTCATTCTGGGATAGGGTCCTGGGCTTCATGAATTCAGGTCTTTGCTCAAGGGTTATAGCTTTTGTTCAGATGGAGAAAACGATCTCTTTGAATCGAGTTGCCTTGTTCGACGTTGTCTAAGGAAACTCGTACTCGCATTTGTCCATTAGGATTCCTAATCCAAAATAAAAAATGATAGTACGTCAATACATCAATAGTCCCTCTGGTTTCTCGTTCTGGTTTCGTAACAATGGTAGGTGTCCTTCTGCTTGTCCTGGAGGTAGACATAATTGAACTTGCTGTCCTCCTTGTGCTCTTCGAACTCCTCTCTGGCATCCTCCCGGCAGCTAGAGCAGGCGTTGCGTGGCAGGGATACACAGAAGGCGCTGTTCAGTATACCGTAACCCTTCTGGGCCTGAGAGGCGATGGTCATGTATCCGTGGCATCTGTCACAGAGCCTGACTGTTTCTTCCTGGCTCTCGTTGATCATGTCGGTGTCGTAGAAGATGCGCTTACGCCTGCGGTAGAACTGCCCATGCTCTGCCAGGGCATCCTCAACAAGACGATCGCGGTTATCCCAGATCTCTTGAAGCTGTTTTATCGTCGCCTCTATCTCACTCTTCATCTCTACAGACTGAACGAACTCGCCTGGCACGTAATCCGGCTCCCTGACGTGAGAATAGTCGAGTCCGGCCATGGCCTGGATTATGCCGGTGTTGACGTAAGGCAGAGCTGTCTCAATAGCGTAGCCACCCTCCAGGACGCATAGGTCTGGCGCCAGCTTTTCGTTGAGGCGAGCGTAACCGTTCGCAGAGAACCGCATGTTGGCCAGGGGATCTGTGTAGTGGTTGTCCTGGCCAGCCGAGTTCAGCACAAGGTCCGGCTGAAAATCCTTCAGGACCGGCAGTATGAAGTTGTCCAGAACGTAGTGGATTCCCTCGTCAGTCGTTCCTGGCGGGAGCGGTATATTGAGGGTTCTTCCTAACGCCTGGGGGCCGCCCATCTCGTTAGGGAATCCCGATCCTGGATAAAGGGTTCGGCCATCCTGGTGGAAGGATATGAAGAGCACATCAGGGTCGTGCCAGAAGATGTCCTGGGTTCCATCACCGTGGTGGACGTCGGTGTCGACTATGGCGATCTTCTTGTGGCCGTACCTTGTCCGGAAGTACTCCACCATGATTGCCATGTTGTTGATGTTGCAGAAGCCTCTGTTTCCATGGACAACCATCATGGAATGGTGGCCGGGCGGACGAACAAGGGCGAAGCCGTTACGAATCGCCCCACTTTCTTTGGCATCGGCCAGGGTAAGCACGCTCCCGGCTGCGATCAAGTGGGCCTCTGTCACCTGGGCCTCTACGTTCGGAACGCAAAAGTGTACCCTGGATATGTCCTTTGACGTGGCCAGACGGGGCTTGTACTCCTCGATCTCTGGAAGGTCCATCAACCCTTCCTCGAAGATCTGGTCTCTGGTGTATAGAAGGCGCTCCTCCCTTTCAGGATGTGTAGGCGAGATGGCCCAGTCGAATGCCGGGAAGAATATCAGGCCTGTCTTGCCTGTCTTATTCGATGTGTCTTTGGCTGCCATTTTAGCACCTCCCCCAAGCCGGAATAATTCCCGCCGGAATCTCCATCCTTACATCCAGGAGCCTGCCGACGGTTGACCAGCCTCTGACCATGTTGAAGATCTCGCTGTAGGTTACCTCGGCCTCATTTGCATACTCGCCGATTCCCATTTTGTTCGCCCTATCGGTCATCAGTTTTCTGGCCATCTGCTCTGCTTGCTCCAGGTTCATGTTCTTGCCATTCGCCTTGCCGGTAAGTCCTTCCTCAGCCACGATGTACTCCCCTCTTTCGGTATCGATCCGAAGATTCAGGGTAAGCGTGGGCCGAGCTACTGCTGCGCCAATGGCATTGGCCACGGGGGCATATTCAGGGATGACGGCCTTTGCACCCAGCCTTTGGGCAACAAGAGGAACCAAAGGCTGCGCCGCTCCCCCAACTCCGACAACATTCTGAGCCTGGAGTTTCTCTTTCTTCATGATCTCCCAGACGCGGTAGGCAGGCTCTTGCTCCCACTCCCGGAACATCTCGTTGACGTGACTCACTATCTTATCCACGACAGAATCGATTACTTTCTGGGCCACCTCTTTCGGGGTGCAGCCCAACCGCTTCGCAATATCGGCCATTGCCTTCTCGGCAGCCGCAACATCTCCGATATTGGACATACCAAGAACCCGCAGGGCGTCCGTCGGAGTGGCGCATGAACCTCCCATACAGAGGGCTGGCCCTTCTCTATGAGGTCCTACGGCGATGCAGTCATCGTCCACACTAACGGCGCTGTCTCCTCCAATGGCTACCGACTTGACGGCAAAAGCCCGGACGTGAGTAAGAAGGGAGTTGACCCTCGCGCCTTTTGATGACAGCAGGGGCTTGCCCGACAGTATCAAGGCTAGGTCTGTTGTTGTTCCGCCGATGTCGACCACTACGGATGTCTGTGTAGTCGGCATCAGGGCCATTACGCCCATTATGCTGGCAGCCGGTCCGGAGAAGATGGTCTCCACTGGCATATTGACCGATTTGTCCAGGGGCAGGGTTCCTCCGTCTGCCTTCAGGATGAAGACCGGGGCAGAGATCTTGCGATTCTTCAAGGCAGCATTGATCTGGTCTGCAAATTCTCGATACTTATCCTTAGTGGCAACCGTAAGCCTTGTCGTTGCCGCACGTCTGGGGAAGTTTAGCTGGCCTGAGACCCGATGGCCTAGCTCGACCTGAACGCCCGGGACGACGCTTGCCACGATCTCGCCAGCTTTCAGCTCATGAACGTGGTTCCTCTGGCCGAACTTGCCAACCACGGCGATTTTCTTGAATCCTTTATTGCCTAGCTCCAGAGCAGTTGACTTTACCTGGGATTCGTTCAGCTTCTGGATCTCCCGGCCCCGGTAGTCTACAGCTCCATCAAGGATGAAGACGTCCTGGCCCAGGTGGTAGTCTTTTGGGTTGGTACCGGGGCCTGGAATGAGCACGAGGGCTACCGGATCCGTCTTGCCCTCGGCTATCATGTTGGTTATCAGGGTGGTGCTGAGCACGACCCTCTCGATCTTGTCGGGCGAGACGCCCTCGGTGAGCTTGTCCAGGGCGGAAAGAAGGCATCCAAGCAGGTTGTCGTGGTCTGTCGGGACATAGGCCGACCTGAACACTCTGCCGCCAACTACTAGCACTGCATCGGTGGTAGTTCCGCCGACATCAATTCCAATCAACATATATCAATCGCCTTGCTGATTGCGCTTAAAAGACAAAGATGTATATCGGCTTTGTGGTTCTCCCCCAGAATATTACCCTTCGTAGTCGGTAGAGAGGAGACTCAGAACTCATGCTCAGAGTTACCGATGCTTCAGGCAATACCACTGAGGCCACGTGTCTACTGAGATTGTTCTCAAGTTGAGGACGATCCTTCCTGGGCGCAGGAGCACGACCTTTTGCCTGGAATTTTTTCGGCTGTTCGGGAGATTATCTCTTTTACACAACCGCTCAGCTGGTCCATCTGCTCTGTAATTTCTGAGAGACTTAGTTTGCCTTCCCCCGTTTTCATCCCGCAAGCCTCGTTGGTCACGATGCATAGCGAAGCGTAGCACAGCCCCAGCTCCTTGGCCAGCACAACCTCCGGATATCCCGTCATTCCCACAACATCCCCGAACTGCCTCATCATCCTGATCTGGGCAGGAGACTCCAGATGAGGCCCCTCTGCACACACGTAGACTCCCTCGAAGGGCTGTATGCTCATTTCCAACATGGCATCCCCTAGACACGTCAGCAGCTCGGGGCAATAGGGCTGGTTCATATCGACGTGCACTGCTCTGTCATCAAAGAAGGTGTTAGTTCTGGCTTTGGTGAACTCAACGAAGTCTAGGGGCAGGAAAAAGCTGCCAACCGGATGGTAGGACATTGTGCCTACGGTGTTGATGGAAATAGCTCTTGTAGCCCCGATGCTCTTGACCGCACATAGGATTGCCCTGTAGTTTACTTTGTGGGGCGGAAGGTGATCATCTCCGTGACGCGCAACGAAGACAACCTTCTTGCCTTCGAGCCTTGTTGATTGGACTTCCACGCTCCCATAGGGCGTCTCTATCGTGTCTGGCGCTGGCGACCCATCAAGGCAAAAGCCAACTCCGCCTATTACCGCAATCCTTGCATCCATCAGGGCCTCCATGAAAATTAAGCCTCTCGGACAAATGCTTCTCTCTAGGCCATTAAATCTTTCTTGTCTATTGTCTTTTAGCCAAAAAATAAGTCTTCTAACTCAAGAAGTCTTTTATATCATGGCCGCGACCCAATTTAGGAGATCCCCAGATGGAGTTTACTGCCCAAGAGAAGTACGAATTCAAACGGATGCTCGACAACCTCCGGTCCAAGGTTGGCAGAGGCACCGAGCTAATTTCTCTTTATATACCTCACGACAAGCAGATATCTGATGTGATGGCTCAGCTTCGTGAGGAGAACGGCCAGGCTGCCAACATCAAGTCCAGAGTGACGCGCCTCAATGTTCAAAGCGCCCTCGATTCGGCTATGTCCAAGGTCCGCCTCATCAACAAGGTTCCTGAAAACGGTGTGGTAATATTCATTGGATCCATAGACATAGGCAGCAACAAGACTGATATGTACAGCTTGGCTCTGGAGCCTCCCGATCCCATTACAACCTACAAGTATCACTGCGATTCCTCATTTCTTCTGGCTCCACTGGAGGAGATGCTGGCCGATAAGAAGACCTTCGGCTTGATAGTCCTAGACAGGCGCGAGGCAACCATTGGACTCCTCAAAGGCAAGCAAATAGTTACCATGAAACACATGACCTCCACAGTACCAGGCAAACAGAGGAAAGGAGGTCAGTCCAGTCACAGGTTCCAGCAACTAAGGCTTATTGCCATCCACGACTTCTACAAGAGGATAGGAGACAGCGCGACTGAGGCCTTCCTCCCCATAGACCAGAAGGATTTTGAAGGCATTATCATCGGCGGCCCGTCGCCCACCAAGGAAGAGTTCGTGGAGGGGGAGTTCCTTCACCATGAGCTGCAAAAGAAGATCCTCGATGCTCTTGATATTTCCTACACAGATGAATCCGGCCTGCACGAGCTGGTCGAAGCTGCACAGGAAAGGCTGATCGACCTGGAGCTCACCCAAGATAAGCTGGTCATGAGACGATTCTTGAGGGAGCTTGTGAGCGACAACGGCCTGGCTGCCTATGGCGAAAAAGAGGTCAGGCACAACCTTGAGCTTGGCTCGGTTGAAACTCTGCTCCTGTCGGAGGACCTGCGTAAGACCAGGGCCAAGATCGTCTGCACCAACAAGAGCTGCGATTTCGCCGAGAATCAGACCAGGACTTCGTCCTCTCAGCCTGTCGGGAATTGCTTTAAGTGCGGCAGCTCCCTGGGCATAACAGAAGAAGAGGACATAGTCTCAGACCTCTCCAAGCTGGCGGATGCAAGCGGCTCTGCGGTCAAGATAATCTCCACCGATTCGGAGGAAGGAGCCCAGCTCTACCAAGCCTTTGGCGGGATTGCAGCGATTCTGAGATACAAGACAAGCCACCTGTAGACGAATGAATCTCCGGACAACAGCTAGACACAGATAATCAACCGTGGATTTCGAGACAGTTGACGATGACGACGATTGAAGTCTCTGTTTATGTTCTAATCAGGCCCACAGAGCGGGTGGAGAAGGTTGCCTCTGCCGTGGAGAAGATCTTCCCTGGCCTGATGATGGACATCAGAGGGGATCGAATAGAGGCTTACGGCGGCCCAAGCACCCTCCGGACACTCCATAAGTTACTGAGAGTGCAGGAGATCCTGGACACTGCCAGATCGGTCATGCTCCAAGGGCGTGATGGGAATACGATACAGTTCAGATTGAATAAACAGGCAGCTTTTATGGGCAAGGTAAATTTTCCGCCTGAAGAGGAGCCGCTGGGTTCCATTCACGTCCAGATCACAGGGGATGACCTGGTGATTGACTGGCTTAGCCCCATGACAGAGAACGGTATTCCTGTTAAAGAGATCGAGCTCCCGGAGCTTGGATCCCAAGGAATCGATTTACAGGAGACACATTTAACAGAGGCCTCTCCCAGGGAGGAAGATGTTTAGCTTCTCCTCAAGCGCCATGGTGGAGAGGCCCTTCGACTGGGCGTACCAGCTTGAGGATCTGGGCTACACCGGCTGGGAGATAGTCAATGAAGGAAAGCAGAGGCTGACAAAGGAGAATGTCCAGGAGGCTAAAAATATAGCCCAGACGACTGGACTTGTTATAACTGTTCATCTTCCCTATTCGGACCTGAACCTGGCAAGCATGAACCAACCCATCTGGGAGGAGACGATCAGGCAGATGAAGAGATGCCTGAGCCTGTCGTGCGATTTTTGCCGGCTTGCAGTGGTTCATCCTGGACACTTATCCCCCCTTGGAATGCAGATGCCAGACAAGGCCTGGTCCCAGAACATTCTAGGCATCCAGGAGATCTGCGACCACGCTGCAGAGCTGGATATGAAAATCGCTGTGGAGAACATGGTCAACATGCCGGCCCTCTTAGGCCGAATGCCAGAGGAGATAGTGGGTATTCTAGAGACGGTGAACAGGGACAATGCTGGGTTCATCTTTGATGTGGGTCACGCCAACACCAATGGGAACGTGAATCAGTTCCTGAAGCTTAAGGATCTGGTCATCCACGCTCACATCCACGACAACCACGGAGAGAGGGATGAACATCTTCCTGTTGGTTTTGGCACAGTACCATGGGACCGTGTCGCTGCAGCCTTCGAAGGTTACAGCGGCAGAATGGTCACGGAGTCCAGGTCCCTTACTGAAGGCAAGAGATCTCTCAAGCGTCTCAAAAAGCTGATGAAGAAGGAGTGAACAGGTAGCTCTCATGTCTTCATTCGACGGCATCGCAGTAGAAATGCTCGCCTGGTTCGATGAAAAGAATACAGCCAGAGAGGAGTCTTTACGGCTCTGCAGGGCTGCCATAAGGAGTTGTTCGGCGGCGATAAGATCCGTTCACCGTGGCCAGCTTGAGGAGTCTGAAAAGGTCATGGCCAAGGCACAAGCAACTCTGACCAGGGTCAGAGAGCTTTTGAAGGATCATCCTGATGTTCGCTATGCGGGCTTCTACGACGATGCAGAGCAAGAGTACGCGGAGGCCAGGAACGTCTACTCGATCGTTGTGGATCACGAGATCCTGACGCCGGAGAAGACCGGCGTGGGGTTTGTCAATTATCTATCGGGATTGGGCGACGTCACAGGAGAGCTACGGCGTCACATCCTGGACCTCATTCGCAAGGGCGAGCCCGAGGTTGGGGAGTATTACCTTGAGACTATGGAGGAGATATTCTACCTGCTGATGCTCTTCGATTACCCTGATGCCATCACCCGGGGTCTGCGAAGAAAGAGCGATCTCGCCAGGTCCATGATCGAACGAACCAGGGGTGACCTGACCAACGCCATCGAGATGGGAAAGGTCGAGACGTCCCTTCGCTCTCTGGAGGATAAGCTTAAAGAATCCGGTTTAGGAGTCTAAGCCATGAAATTCGATCCAGCCCAGATCAGAGATGACGCCAAGCAGGACTTCGACAAAGCCTGGCGGCAGGGCGGTGCGTATCTCGGACATCCAAAGATCAACGATAGATACCCCAGGCGTAACTGTAACTACGGCGTGCCTCACCCCATCTTTGACACAATTCATAAACTGCGAGAGGCCTACCTGAGGCTGGGCTTTTCTGAAGCCATGAACCCGGTGATGGTCGACGCTTTGGACGTATATCGTCAGTTTGGATCGGAAGCTTTGGCGGTCTTGGACAGATGCTTCTACCTGGCGGGTCTGCCTAGGCCAGATATTGGTATCTCGGATGACAGAATTGCCCAGATCAACAGGATTCTCAATAGAGAGCTTTCTGGAGACGAAGTCGAGGCTGTCCGTCAGATCCTCCACGGCTACAAGAAAGGCAAGGTTGAGGGCGACGACCTGGTTGGGGAGATCGCTAGCGCCGTAAATGCCAACGATGCTCTTGTCTCCACAATCCTGGAAGAAGTCTTTCCTGAGTTCAAAGAACTTAAAGCCGAGGCAACCACCAGGACGCTGCGTAGCCACATGACCTCAGGCTGGTTCTTGACGTTGTCCAACCTCCAATACCGCCAGAAGCTGCCGGTACAATTGTTCTCCATAGACAGGTGTTTTCGCAGGGAACAGGCGGAGGATGCAGCCAGGCTCATGAGCTATCACTCGGCCAGTTGTGTGATCATGGACGAGGAAGTTTCTGTGGAGGATGGCAAGGCCATAGCCGATGGACTACTGAGCCAGTTCGGATTCCAGAAGTTCAGGTTCCAGCCTGACGATAAGAGGAGCAAGTACTACACTCCTGGAACTCAGATCGAGGTGTATGCCTTTCATCCAGCACTTGTAGGCTCGGCCACTAAGTACGGCAGCGGCTGGGTGGAGGTCGCCACCTTCGGCGTATACTCGCCCACTGCACTGGCACAGTACGACATACCCTATCCGGTTATGAACCTTGGCCTAGGTGTGGAGCGAATAGCCATGATTCTGCATAACTCCAAGGACCTCCGTGCTCTGTCCTACCCCCAGTTCCAGACCGATTGGGAGCTGACGCCTAGGGAGATGGTCCAGATGATCAGAGTGGATAGGTCGCCTTCCACAGAAACCGGTCAGACCATCTCTGAGGCCATCGTCCAGACTTGCATCGAGAACGGCGATACGCCGTCACCTTGCGAGTTCCTGGCCTGGGAGGGCCAGCTTTACGGCAGAAACGTGAAGGTGTCGGTGGTTGAGCCAGAAGAGAACACAAAGCTGTGCGGCCCTGCCTACCTGAACGAAGTAGTAGTCTACAAGCAGAATGTGATGGGTATTCCCAGGACCTCTCGCTGGGACGATGCTTTCGCAGAAGGAGTGACCACCGGCATAAGGTACATAGATGCCTTTGCAGAGCTGGCCGCCTCCGAAGTGGAGGTTACCACGCTGAACGGAAAGGATTCTGAGACGAGAGTGAAGATAGTTCGGACGCCGGGAGAGATAAACCTGAAGATCGATCCGGCCCTTGAGCGGTACATCACAAGCCACAAACACAAGATGGATCTACGCGGGCCGGTCTTCGTTACAGTTCGCAGCAAGATAGTAGAGTAAATAGAGGTAATTCGTGGGGGGGCTCAGCAGTGAAGATAGCATCTTCTAACCTTGAAGACAAGAAAGCTGCAGGCGAGTCTGCTGCCCGTCTGATCAAAGACGGCATGGTTGTTGGCCTAGGCACAGGATCGACAGTGGCCTGGACTATTCGCAAGGTCGGAGAGATGGTCGAAGCCGGGCTGGATATCCTGGGAGTGGCTACGTCTTACCAGGCTGAGGCCCTGGCCATTGAGTCGGGCATAAGGCTCACGACTCTGAGCCAGCACCCGGTTCTTGACCTGGCCATCGATGGAGCCGACCAGGTGGATGCCGATCTTTTTGCCATAAAAGGCGGTGGGGCGGCCCACACGCGAGAGAAAGTCGTCGCCTGCTCGGCAAGGAAGTTTGTGGTGGTGGCAGATGAATCTAAGTATGTAGAAAAGCTGAGCCACCCGGTGCCGGTGGAGGTGCTGCCCTTTGCTGCCAGGCTTGTGGAGCGGCGGCTGCAGGAGCTGGGCGGCGTGCCGGTGCTGCGCCTCGGCAAGATGAAGGACGGGCCGGTGATCACGGACAACGGGAACTTCGTGATGGACGTGGACTTCGGGGCAATCGTTGATCCGGCGGCGCTGGCGGCAAGGATGCGCGGGATTCCTGGCCTAGTGGAGCATGGCATATTCGACAATCTGGACGAGCTGCATCTGGCAAGGAAGGGTGTTGTGGAGGTAATCGGAAGAAGAGGATAAGGATTCGAGAACATCCTTAGCTGCTTCTCAGGAAAATGCTGGATTGAAGGTTCTAGGAGGAAGTAGGAATGGCTGATCTTATATTTCTTATCGATCAAGAGACAAAGGAGCCTCTCAAGGTAGAACCGGTATCCTTTGCAGAAATTGGAATAAAAGAAAGGGATGACCTAGAACAGTGGGTTATCGATCATCCAGAGCTTCTCGGAGAGGACCTCTTGGTCATAACTTCCGAATTTGATAGATTTGATAAGACCCATCGCAGGCTGGATATACTGGCATTGGATTCAAATTTATCTTCAGATTCAAAAGGGATTCTTGCTGTAATCGAATTGAAATTGGATGCAAATCGGTCCTTAGCAGATCAACAAGCAATTAGATACGCGGCATTTTGCTCAACAATAAAGATGGAGGATATTGTTGCATTACTCGCGAAGCGACTCAACGTAACTTCTGAGGATGCTTCTAACAGAATATGCGAATTTTTAGGAGTTGATGACCTTCCGAATTTAGGAAACCATCCAAGAATTATTCTTGCCGCTGGATCTTTGGATGATCCTGAATTGACCAGTTGCGTTCTTTGGCTACGCACTTTTGGAGTTGATATCTCTTGTGTCGAACTCACGCCCTATCGCCTGCCAAAATCGTCTCAAATTATCTTAGTACCGAGAATAATAATACCACTTCCTGAAGCGATAGATTATGTCATTGGGGTTGAGCAAAAGGAAGCATCAGAGGTACGCTCGATAACCAGCTCATTCTTTGATCGAGGCAATTTTGGAAATCCTGAACTAGAAAATAGATTAAAAGCAACATTGAATCGACCAGGGAATCTAACACCTAGATTGGTCAGCCTTTTTGAGATTCTACTCTCTGAAGATAAGAAATGGGACCGCGAAGATATTAAACAGAAGTTATTTGAAAAACATGTCGGCTCTGATATAGGCCAAACAGGAAGATATCTCAGTAATCTCTCTCAATTCTTGACAAAGAAATCAAATTCGCATCTGCGGCAAGTAATTGAGTTTACATCAGACGGTGGTGGACAAATGAAAAATGATTATAGAATTATTCCCGAATATCGTGAATTAATAAAGTCTCTAGTAGATGAGTGGAATAAAAGCAAAGCTGCGCCAGTGTAACTGGTTTTGCCCTAGGCCTGTTTCATCGGGCCCAGGTGCAGCAACTATGTGAACACCTGAGTCAAAAAAAGTCCTCGGTTTCATTCATCTTCGCCTCTCCTTTCCCGGACCTCTTCTTCGATCTCTTTTGGGGTCAGGAGCGGTATGCTGGCGGCTATTACCTTCTGCCGCAATGCCAGGAGGCGGCGTCCGCGCGGAGTCTGAGGGGAAAAGGATTCTGCGTCGCTTGAGGAAGATCTTCTGGCGACTTTGGCTTTGGATATGCTCATACTACCATCTCAGGATAACTATGGATTATATGAGAGTTTGATTCTTCAATCTTCCGATTGGATACCAGTATCGTAAGATATCGCATTTGCATCATATTAGATGCCAGAAAGGCCGTTTTGCCTTCTACAGCATAAGACTCGATGCGTTGAATGCATTCCCAGATATGAATCAAGTAGAGCCGATCGTCCTTCATAATGGAGTTGCCTCGGCAAGCACTCGGTCCCGGATGTACCAGTGCAGTGCCCTTTCGCTGACCACATCCACCTTTCGTTGCAGAAGGTCTTCAAGATCCTGCATAAGGGCCACATGATCCATCAAGCTGCGCCCAGGCTCCATCTCTACAAGGATGTCAAGATCGCTTTCAGGCCTGTCTTCTCCTCTGGCCACAGAGCCGAAGACCCGAAGGTTACGGGCACCATGCTTGGCGGCTATGGCCAGAATCTCCTGGCGCTTGGATTTCAGCAATTCCTCAATTTTCATGGGCATGTCTTGTTGGACTCTGCTGGATAGTAAAGACTCTTCGGCGCTAATAAAAAGAAACGGAGGTCAGACCTCATTCTTTCGAGCTCTTGGGTTTTGGCAGGGCCGACTCAGTGCCGATACTATGACGATCCTATCGGCTTCCTAGTTTGTTAAGAGCCTCTGCGGCCTTTCTTCGGACATATTCATCTTCATCCCTTAAAACCTGGTTGAGAGGTTCTACGGCTCTTAAGTCTCCAAGCTTTCCAAGAGCTTCTGCAGCTTTTCTTCTGATGTCCGCATCTTCGTCCTTGAGAACCTGAATTATTGGTTCTACAGAGCGAGAGTCTCTAATCTTACCAAGTGCCTCTACGGCTTTTCTTCTGATATCTGCATCTCCGTCCCCGAGAGCTTGGATGAGAGGTTCTACAGATGGTCTTCCGATCTCTACTAGAGCCTCTGCGGCTTCCATTCGGATGCTTTCATCCTTAAGTGCCCTGATCAATGGTTCTATGACTTGGGGGTCTCTGATCTTCCCAAGAGCCTCTACAGCTTTTCTTTTGGTATCTTCATCTCCATCCTTGAGGACATGGATCAGAGGTTCTACTGCGAGTTTTCCAAAGCTAATAAGAGCTTTTGCGGCACTTCCTCGGGTGCTCTCATCCTTTAGAGCCTGGATCAATGGTTCTAAAGCATGAGAGTCTCCAAGCTTTCCAAGAGCCTCTACAGCTTCTCTCCTATTGTCTACATCTTCCTCATCGAGAGTCTGAACGAAAGGTTCTGTAGCTAGGGGGCTTCCGATCTTTATAAGAGCATCTTTTGCTTCTTTTCTGACATTTTTATCTTCATCTTTTAGAGCTTGGGTCAATGGTTCTACCGCTCTGGTGTCTCCAAGCCTGCCAAGAACCTTTACAGTCTCTCCTCTGAAATCTGCACTTCCGTCCTTTAGAGCCTGGATTAATGATTCTACAGCAGGTTTTCCTATCTTTGCAAGAGCGTCTCCTGCTTTTCTTCTGGTGTATTCGTCTTTATCTTTAAGAACCTGAATTAGAGTTTCTACAGCTTGGGCCTCTCTGATCTTTCCGAGAGCCTCTATGACTACTATTCGAATGCCCACATGTTCATCCTCAAGAGCCTGGATTAGTGGTTCTACAGCCAGTGTATTGTTTCTGAGAACTTTTATGAGAGCATCTGCAGCTATACTTCTGACATCTGTGTCTTCATCCTTGCGTGCCTGAATCAGAGGTCCTACGGCTCGGGAGTCCCCGATCTTTGCAAGAGCCTCAACAGCTTTTCTTCTGGTATATGCGTCTTCATCCTGGAGAGCTTGAATCAAAGGTTCTACGGCTTGGGAGTCCCCGATCTCTACGAGAGCCTCTATAGCCTCTATTCGGACGCCTTTACCTTCGTCCTTGAGAGCCTGGATTAGAGGATCTATAGCTTGAGAGTCTCCAAGCTTTCCAAGTGCTCCTGCAGCTATTCTTCTGACATCCGCATCTTCATCATTGAGCGCCTGGATCAAAGGTTCTGCGACTCGGGAGTCTCCGATCTTTACGAGAGCCTTTATAGCCTCTATTCGTACGCCCTTATCTTCGTCCTTTCGAGCCCGATAGATCAGAGGCTCTATCGATGATGAGTCTCTAATCCGTCCAAGAGCATCTGCAGCTATACTTCTGACATATGCGTCTTCATCCTTGAGAGCTTGAATCAAAGGTTTTACGGCTCGTGAGTCTTCACTTTTTCCAAGAGCCTCTGCAGCTCCCGCTCGGACGCTTTCATGTCCATCCTTGAGACCCTGGATCAATGGTTCTACAGCAGGTTTTCCGATTTTTACGAGAGTTTCTATGGCTTCTATTCGAATGCGTTTATCTTTGAGAGCCTGGATTAATGGTTCTACATCAAGCTTCCCGAGGATCTCGGCAAGAGCACATGCCGCCGCTCTGCGAACTTCCATTTTACCCACAATCTCTGTCTCTTCGATTGTCTCTTCAAAATCCCAGTCATAGCTGGTTTTTCCAGGAACCGTTATCGTTCCAATTATTTCCGTCCTACTATCGCCTGGGTCTCTGAGGAGAGGAATTAAAGGACCTATCGCACTGGGATCTTTTATTTTTCCAAGTGCTTGAGCTGCTGCTTCTCGGACCTCATATCTTTTAGCACTCAACATTTTGATTAAACAATCAGTAATCTGTGGATCTTTTTTATTTTCGCCGATTGAACCGAGCGCTTGCACAGCTTTTTCTCCATAATATGCAGACCTTTCGTTACTCAAATCTTGAAGTAAAACCTGTATAACGTATTCTGGAGGTAATTTCAAATCCAATATGTTCTCGAACCTTTTCGTTGCAAGCATGAAATAAGCTTTTGTAACCTCATCCTTTGGCTGCCATCCTGTTTCCTCAAGAGATTTCGCTACAGGAGTTCTTATATTTGGATCTAAACTTTTCAAAGCCTGAATCAATTTTGTGCCATCAATCTTATCTATAGCATCCATAATGCAGAAACGAACATCTTTATCTTCATCCTTAAGAGTCTGGATTAAAGGATCTACTGACCTAGCAGCTCTCATTTTTCCAAGAGCTTTCACAGCATTCATACGAACTGCTTTGCTATTATCCTTCAAAAGAACAATTAATGGATCAACTTCAGATATATCCCCTATTTCTTCGAGCGCCTTTGCTGCTGAAGATCGCACGCTTTCGTCTTCATCACTAAGAGCTTTGATCAATCCTTTAACGTTTTTTTTGCTTTTCATTTTCTCTATATCTTCAGAACACCTTGGATCTTGATTAAGCAGCTTATCAAAGAAACCCATCTTTCAACCTCACTTGGCCGAATGGATACAACTGATCAAAAAGCTTGTGCTGATGGCAATTTTGTAAAGGCGTACGAGGATCTCATCCTCTACCTTTAGCTTCACACAATATTCATATGAGCCCATTACCTATAGACGCGGTTCTCTCGGAAACCAGGGCGGAGCAGATCTATGTTGTGCAAGTTCTTGGGCAGGCCAAAATGAAACTTCACCATTCCTATGCATCCTGGGTATCAGTTTTGGCTCTACTGGAAATAGGATAAAAGAAAAGTTGGACAAGAAGGTTTAGCGATGCTTTCAGGCAGCATCGAGACATTCAGGGCGACAAGGTGACTCTTCAGTAGTTCACCACCGAGGGGATACTCTGCCAGAAACAGGCATACCACAGCCGGGTTTTGAGCATCCCCTCTGGCCGCGAGGCACGCGCTCCCAGGCTCGTACGTGCACGCGGGCTCAGGCATCGGCTGGCGGTGTTGGCTGCAAGCGATTCGCTGCTCGGAGCCTCGGGCTAATATATAAACTCTAGATGTAAATAGATCTTGGTGTCAGGATGATCGTAAAGGCTAGATACGAAAACAATGTTCTTAAGCTGGACCTCAAGGAAGGCGAAGATGTGGACATCGAATTGAAGAAAAAGAACCTCTTCGGTCTTCTGAAAGGATGGAAGATCGACTCTCAATCCCTAAAGGATGAGTTGAGAGAGATCAATGGCTAGATTTTTTTGGGGTTGCTTACGCTCTTATTGTGTCAGGTCCGAATTATCTTCAGTGGTTCGACTCTAATGAAATCATTTCGAAAGTGGCAATTTCTTTGATCTCGTGCAAGAGGCAGGTTGAGACAATCATCGCATCGTTAGGCAGAAGCTTGTACTTGATCATGACTTTCTTCCAGTCTTCGAGATCGTCATTGACCGGCAGCACTATAATCTCCCTCTCTTCTACAAGCCCAAATACCAGGTCTATATCCGCTCTGGATGGCTCATAGCCTTTTCTGGCAATGATTTTGCGAAATTCGGAGTAGCTATTAGTTCCATATCGCTCCTTGCAGAGCTTGAGGGATATGAAGACCAGCTCATTCAGCACGGTTGCTGATGAAGCCAGCTTGGAGGGCATCATGATAATATTTCGAGCGGCCAAGCCGAACGCTGTAAAATACATTCGTATCTACGAATATCACATCTGGGCCTCTTCTTCGAACCTTTCGAACTCCTCTCCGGACCCTTCTCCGAAGGCACCGCAGAATTTTGAGATATCAAACCTTTCCACCTTTAGCCTCAGCCGCTCTCCTTCTTTGAAATCCACCTTTTCCAGAGGTTTGAGGACGCCACCTTCATAAACGCATTCAATGGTCTTAGAAGCACCCATTATCCTAGCTCCATCTCAGGTTAATCTAGTGCTCTTTAATATTCAATCTTGCCGTTAGTAGGGAACCAAAGGAGTTCTTAGTATGTCGCTTTTCGCTCAACAACTGAATGCCAACTCATCGGATCGGGGTACCATAGTATTTTTGCATGGCGGCGGAATAAGCGGCTGGTCATGGCGTCCGGTGGCCGAGCTTTTGACAGAATATGAAAGCCTGATTGTTGATTTGCCTGGACACGGGCAAAGTATTGGAATCGGGCCATTCACTATGAAACTGGCTGCCAATGAGGTTTCAAAAATTATTAATGAGCGAACTTCTGGAGGCGCGCATGTCGTCGGGCTTTCGCTTGGCGCGCAGGTGAAAATCCAATTGCTGGCCACGAATCCGGAAATCATTAAAAGCGCTTTTGTGAGCGGATGTTCCGTGCGGCCGATTCCGATAGTCGGCAATTATTATTTCTTGAGAGCATTATTCAGCGCCTACGCGCCATTCCGGAACATACGCTGGCTGGTCCGGATGAACGCCCGCGCCATGGGAGTGCCAGAGGCATACGAAAACGATTTTGCGAAAGATACTCGTTTGATGGTTCCGGCGAGCCTTGCCCGCATAGTTGCCGAAAGCCAATCCTTCATAATTCCTAAGGAGTTGAAGGGAATTGCAACACACACGATCATCGCCTTTGGTGAAAAAGAATTGGATGCGGTTAAAAAATCAGCAGTCGATCTGAACCAGACGCTGCCGAATTCAACCGCTTATAAGGTTAAAGGTAGAAAACATGCTTGGCCAATCCAATATCCGCAACTCTGCGCCGAAGCCATTCGCGCATTCTTGAGCGGCGGCGTTATCCCGGAACAATTTGTCAGGTATGACGGCAATAAACAATAATTATCTAATTACTAATCTTATTAGGAAACCTGATGCGGTATGAAAGTACAAAGCAATTAATAACCTAAGGAAAAACCCATGCATACTTCGTATGTGTTTAGCTGGCTAGCTTTGCCGTTAGCATTTGGAGACAATCCAGTCCTTTCTGTCCCCAGGTTGCCAGCATCGTCATGATTCGCTCATGGATCGAGGTCCCTTTTTCATTGCGCAGCGTGCCCAAGATCTT
>JBGQAL010000010.1:0-32668 GCA_041494285.1 Methanotrichaceae archaeon | reverse complement strand
TTGATGTTCTGATAACCTGGCCTAACGTTGTCGGATATGCCCAGGAAGCCCTGGAGGTCTAAGTTACCTTCCAATGAGATATCTAGCGATTCTAAGTTAATTCCTCTGGCTGCAGCATTATATGCGAAACCAATTGCGAGACAAGAGCCTAAGGCAGCTAGAATAGTCTCCACGGGGTTGGGAACTTTGTTACTTCCAAGGTAGGAGATAGGTTCATCTCCCTCCACTGTAAAATTTCTGATCTTTGTTTTAGAGTATGCACAGTTAATCCATTTGGTCTCAGCCTGAAACTTGACTTGAGCCTTAACTGGATCTGCTTTCATAGCGTTAATTATCTCTTTTAATTTGTCCACATCTACACCGTTTCTGATCTCACTCATACAATCCACCCACCATCTCTATTTTCACTTGCTATCGCCTGCAAAAAGCTCCTTGATCTTGCTGTCAGTAATAATTCTCAAATTAGATTAGCCTTCTCAGAAATGATTATGTGCATCCTTCAACACTAATATCCTAAATAGTATTGGAATTGCTTAAGCAAAAAAGATTTGGATGCCGATGCAGGTCTTACTAGTAAACTCCAAGTGCGCCTAACTTTTCGCTGTCAAAGCTTAGCGATCTTGAGACTATGTTCACGTGCATGGATGAGAAACCCGCACGTTATAACTGGGCCGTCTTCACTATATGTTCATTCAATGTTCCGTTCTTGAACGAGGCAATAACCTCAACGCTGATCGTGTAATTATTATCTCTGACGTTTAGAGGTGTTATGATGCCCCAGAGCGCCTGGCCTCCGAGACGATCTGACCCTGTCGAGATATATCCATTTTCATAGGGCCGAATGGACATCCTATCGCACATAACATCCATGATGCTCTTCAACTCCTTTTCGGAATCGCTGACAGGGCGTGGGCTATCATATCTGAATAGATACGCAAAACTCGAACTATTAGTGTTGTTGTCTACCATTTTTGTGTAATTTGTAGCTACACCAAGACAATCCTCATAACTTGATTCCGTTGGCATAACGGTGATGTTTTGCCCTCCGAAATCCAGGGAGATGTTATGACTGCCAAGAGATACAACCTGAGGGCTGCATGAAGCTGGGATTACAACGGCCATAAGCGCAAAAATTGAGGCAAATATTAGCAGACGCATATCATTTTTCCACCTGATCGCATGACAGTAATTAGAGGGTAATGTTGTTCCCTACGGATGGCGAACATGAATCAGGACAATCACCAGCCGCAGAGATAAATAGATCTCGGTCTTATGTTCCCTCAGATCTCATAGCTTAGACCTGGTATATAGGACTCCAAGGTTTCACGAGTTTGACCTTTCGATGCGGCTGAGAGTGATATTTATCTCATGCAGTTTGAAGCTCTAGAAATCATAATGTTGCCAAGCTGGACGGCTGACTGTCGGGCTTACGACCTGTACCACCTCGAAATAAGTGGATCTTCTTCGTGGTCAGCTCTCAGCTTGATGTCTATGTGGCCTTGTTTGCTCTCTAGGTCTACATGACCAGCGTATTGTACTGGATTGAACACAAGCAATCGTGACCATAAGAGAAGTAAACTTATTTTGTCTTTAATCAAGTAAACTTTATATGCTAAGACTGGGATTGCTTCGGTGGTGATGTAATGCATATAATGGAGGGATTCTTGCCTCTGCCCTGGTGCGCGTTTTGGTTTGCACTCTCGCTACCAGTGGTGGCTTACGGAGCTTACAAAATGCGCAAATTGATGAAAGCTAATCGCGATGTCCTGCCCTTGCTGGCCGTATCCGGCGCCTTCATCTTCGTCCTCTCCTCTCTGAAAATGCCATCCGTTACGGGAAGCTGTTCTCATCCTACGGGTACTGGCATAGGTGCGATACTCTTCGGGCCATGGATAACTGCGGTGTTATCAACCATAGTCCTGATCTACCAGGCCATATTCCTGGCTCACGGTGGCCTGACCACCTTGGGAGCCAACACCTTTTCCATGGGCATAGTTGGTCCAATCGTGGGCTATCTAGTCTATAAAGGGGCCATGAAGTGGGGTGTGAATATGTACATCGCCGTATTTCTAGCGGCGTTGCTCGCAGATTGGTTCACATATATAGTTACATCCATCGAGCTTGCTCTGGCCTTCCCGGCAGCCTCTGGAGGAGTGTTGGCATCTTTCCAGGCCTTCCTGGCTGTTTTTGCCATAACACAGGTCCCCTTGGCCATCGTTGAGGGCGCTGTAAGTGCGCTCATGTTCAAGTACATCGTCCAGCTCAGGAGTGACGTCCTGTTAAGGCTCAATGTGGCATCCCCTAGAATTATTAAGAAACTGAAGGAGGCGTCGTTATGAAGCTGGAACTCATTGTTGTTGCAGTCCTTGTAGTATTCATCGGTGCCTTCGCTTATGTCAGCTCAACAGGAAATCACGAATGGAGTGGCGCAGATGATCAGCCGGCGAATGTCATCAATGACCTGACTCACGGATCCTACCACCCCTGGTTTAATAGTGTATGGACGCCGCCTAGCCCTGAGATAGAGAGCTTGCTTTTCGCCTTGCAGGCGGCCTTCGGCGCTATCATCATCGGCTATTTCCTGGGTTACTATCGCGGCTTGGCTAAGGCTAGAGTTGCTGCACCTTCCGAGGATCAAGAAGGAAATTTGAATGCACGACCTGCTAGATGACTGCGCACATTCCAATGCTCTGAGAAACACGAGTCCAAGGCTAAAGTTGCTGCTCGGTCTCGGGGCCATCCTCATTTGCGTTTCCTCAGCTACGCCGGTAGCGCCTTTATTCATAACCGCTACCATGAGTCTCATAACTGTAAGGTTGGCCAAAATTCCAGGGCGTTTTTACTCCACACTGCTGCTAATACCCATCTCCTTCTCCCTGCTGAGCGCTGCAGTGGTGGCTTTCATGCATGGCGGAGGCGATCAATTATTTGCCTTTAGTGTCTTCGGGATCAGCTTAGGCTTAAGAGAAGGAGGGGCCAACCTGGCCCTGCTCCTGATCGCCAGGACCTTTGGGGGCATGTGCTCTCTATTCTTCATTACTCTGACCACGCCTATGATCGAAATCTTCTCGATCCTGAAGTCCCTGGGTCTGCCGGACTTCTTGGTCGAGCTTTCCATGTTGATGTACAGGTACATCTTTGTCTTTGTGGATCAGGCTGCCGTGATCCACAGCGCCCAGGTGATGCGGTTGGGTGATGCAGGAGTCAAAAATTCTCTGAACTCCTTCTCCATGCTTTCGAGCGTTCTATTTTTGAGAGCGTGGGAGCAGGGCGAGAGGCTCATCGTAGCCATGGACGCTCGCTGTTACGATGGCAAGATCGATCTCATGGAGCGGTCCGGTAAAGCAGAGCCGAGGGCAATTTTTGTCGTTATAGGGTATATGGTCATGGTTGCTGCCATCGCCGTTTTGACCAGAGATATTCAATTGCTTTGATGTTATATGACATTCATCATCGGAACCAGAAACGTTAGTTACCGCAAGTAAAAAAGGGAAAAAAAGGCGTTAGTCTTTGGCAACCCTATTGCCCAAGAAATACAGTAGGCCTCCGCATACGACTACGCCTATTACTGCAGATAGGATGTATGCCGCCGCTGATAGCGTCATGGACTCACTGCCTTTGCCACCTGGGAAGGCATAATCCGGCATAGGCGCATTCCAAATTCCAGTGAGTTTCCCTAGTCCCTTAGGAACGAAGCCGAGTTTCTCCTTGAGTTCTTCTGACCCCCATTCGCCGAAGGTCTCTCCGACAGCAAAGAGCCCTATGGGTGCAAGAATAATTAGCAATATTAGACCAATGGCAAGATTTCTGTATAGTTTATCCATTTTGTCTCACCTCAATCGATTACTGCTTTCTTTATCTTGTTCTTCCGCAATTCAGATTTTTCTCCATAGAGTACAGTTGTATCCGTTCTTTGGATATAGGCAAAGATCAGTGCGGTAATGAGCGCCTCAAGGATGCTGAATCCCAAAGCGTGTTCAAGTACCATGGCAGGTACAGTTACACTCAGAGGATAGGGCATGTAGAGCGGTAATCCATTGGCATCGTGATGCAAAATGGGCTGTATTCCGAACTCAAAGCCAGTAAACCCAGCAGCAATAGTAAGAGCCAAATAGCCCGCAATTGCAGCAGCGATGATTCGTCTTGAGGAAGTTATCTCTGTATTACCGCCGATGATTTTGTAGATGTAATAACCCACGAAGGGCATCACAACTCCCATGTTGAAGCAGTTTGCAGCAATAGCGGTTATCCCTCCATCTCCAAACATCAGAGCCTGCAGTACGAGTGCAACGGATATGGCTATCACTCCGGCCCAGGGACCCATGACTATGCCGATGATTGCTCCGCCCACTGCATGACCTGTGCTTCCTCCTGGGATTGGGACGTTGAACATCATTATTACGAAGGAGAAGGCTGCTGAGAGCGCAAGCAGAGGGACTTGCCTAGACTTTAGCTCTGCACTCAGCTTCTTTCCAGCGTAATACCAAATAGGTATCATTATGATCCAAAACGCAACATAAGTATACGGACCAAGGTAGCCATCTGGAATATGCATAAAGTCACCAAGAGCTAATGTCACATCAAATTATAAGATCGTTTCGATAAGGAATACTAAGTAAGAATATTCTGTCGACTAATGCTAACAAAATAAGGAGGAATTACGCACTACCCTATGGTTGAGGATGATTCCAGACATGCTATCAGAAGAGGAGCGCCCTGGATTGGCAGACTTCCAGGGCATTGCAACAGGAGTCTTCAACGGTAAAGGAGGCGTATCTTCCTGCTGTCGCTCTTCAATCAACGATAGTATTACTTGATAATAAGTATTTCTATTGGAGTAATAACAGAATTTCGTTTGAAGATGTCATAGAAATTGCTCTCAAGGCGCTGGGTCGTACCTCCGAAGCAGCCTTCGTCAAGGCCAAAAAGCTGAGGTACACGAGCTAGTTCTGCCCTCTTGTAAGTACATACAACATGCAATACCTCTTCTCATTTTTCGCTACTTCGTAGCCCCAAACAATTATTATGGTAATTGGGTAATTCTACCCCCCAAACTTTATTTGTCTTAACTCAGAGTAGTCTTAGTTATTCTTAATTCATTTCTACCTAACATATAATATACCTACATTTCCAAATCCTTATAGCGAATGTTCCAGGCAGGCGACACAGAGCATTTCCTCGCCTCTCTGGACGAAGCTCTCTTTGCAGCATCCACAGATCGCTATCTCCTTTCTGGGCTTCTCAGGGACCTCTAAATCTAGGATCTTGTAGGTATAGACGCTCTCACCTGCTGAAAGGAGTATAGAAATGGCCTCAGGATGAGGAATCTTCTTCGTTTTCATGAACCAAGCATGAAGCCGGGGATACCTGACCGTCTTTGCTGGGTCTAACATTACCCTGACGCCTTTTACCATGGAGCCCGCCGGCGCACGCCTGGTCACTGTGACCGCCATCTTGCCGTGGTCTAGGATCTTCAGCCCCTTGTTGCCAACGGTGCAGCCTGCCAGAACCTGAAAGGGATCAGGAAGGCAGTTAGAGGTCTCGCAGGTCACGAATAGCCGGTCTTTGTTTGATGCATCCAGTACTCTTTTGGCTAAATTGAGCATCTGGATTCCCACAAAGGCACCCGTGCTCAGATACCCGTGGAAGGAAGCAACCTTCTCTATCTGAGAACGCATCTCTGGGTCAGCGATCTTCTCTATGATCTCCTCCATGCCTAGTCCTCTAGGCTCGCCTATGCCGTCGTAGGAGCTTAAGAAGTTTTGCATAAATGCCAACTTACAAGCAATAAGTAAAGTAGGATTGTTTACTAAATGGGTTTCTGCCCTCAGCTCTTACTGGTTTGTAATCAAGACTTGTCTAAAATCTATTTATGCTGCTTTCGTATATGGTACATAAAGGGGTAGCCAAAAATTGAATTGACATTGATCTAGCCTGCCATCCTCTGGAAGCACTCCTTGCAGACCACCTTTCCATTCACAGTTCTGCCGCAGATTTCCATGAAGCTTTCACCACATTCCTGGCATTTGAGTGAAGGATAGATCCGAGCCTTCTCCGGCTCAGGGATGCCAACCTCTCTAATTGAGAGAATCTCGTCATCGGCAGCGTTGATTATATATTGATTAACCTGTCCCCTGAATCTCTCGAACATCAAAAGATATTTAATTGATACTAGCAGCTATTACATAGTCAAAATGCGTATATGCATTCTAAGGAGTGTTCTGAGATGGATAAATTTCTGGGTGTAGTGCAGGGTGGAAGGTTCTCAATTTTAATGCCACGCCCTCAATGTTGCACAGTCAAGTTGACCCGTATAGCCAAGCCGGCATCTATAGCTGAGGAACTGGTGGCTTCCCATGAGATAAGTTTGGCTGAATACGAGGGCAAAGCCATCATGGTTAACGGAGTTCTCCCGGAGCATAAGGGATGGCTATACGAGGCCAATGTGATCGACCAGTCTGGTCCTATACTCACAGAAGTGGTGAAAGAACTCTTCAGGTAGAGCGGAATGTTCTAGGCAAGCAGGACTATCTGAATTTTTAAAGCATAACTTTTGTCTTTTGACCATTTGCCATAATAACGGCTGCATATCGATCGTGACCACAGTGGCCTGAGAAGGTTTAATGGAACGGGCATCGCTAACGAATCTCATCCTTAATCGTGAAATCGTATCTGGGTTTACCACATTCTATATGGATATCGCGATGGCATTCCATTTGAGGATTTTTTCCCCTAGCAGCTCTGCCTTGACTTGGCAAGAAAAAGATAGCCAATAATCTTGATCGTACAATCGTCCTGGAATGAAAAAGGTACATGCACT
This sequence comes from Methanotrichaceae archaeon, assembly GCA_041494285.1. GTDB lineage: Archaea > Halobacteriota > Methanosarcinia > Methanotrichales > Methanotrichaceae > Fen-7. The sequence continues at coordinate 25,848 of JBGQAL010000010.1, read as the reverse complement.
TATATATTTACAGACAGCAAAAGGCCTAGAGATATTCAGGAAGGCCTATGAAAATGGTAAGCTGATTGTAGCAGAAGTTCCAGCCAAGTTTAAAGAAAGGTCCGAGAAAACAAAGTTGCAAAAATAACTTAGCTGAAGATGCCATCATTCTCGGGATGATGTATATCCTCAAGGCAGTTGAAATATACCAGGGCTGCTCGCACGTAAGCCCATTAGCATCCATTACTCCGAATTGAAAATACAGCTATGCCCATATGCCGGTAGCAAGAACAGTAAAAGACCGAAATAGCTAGGGATCCCGACGACTGCCCAGGAAACCCTAGCTGGTTACAGCATAGGATAAAAGGCGATCTTGCAGAATGACGTAAATAACAGGAAGAATCTTGGAAATATGTTCTAAACCAAACGGATATATTCAAGGAGTACCTATCGCGGGACATGATCCAGCAACCTTATACATTTATAAAAATTGAGGAGCTGGGCAAAAGAATATCTGAATACTGTCCCACTTATCCCTTTTCGGGTTATATTGATGCTTTTCACGAATCATTGGCTCATTGCAAGCTTAATGGGAAAAACATCGATCTTCAAATAGATGGCTGGCTCATTAGGGAGGATGCCCTTAAGCTTTACGAGATGGCCTACTTCTGCCAGAAGGCGATCCTAGAGCTAGGGACCTATCACGGCCTGAGTACCTACATAATGGCCCAAGTCGCCCAAAACTCTCCTTACGAAAAATCCATAACCAGCGTGGATCTATCCCTAGATGCCCTGGCAGTTGCCCGGAAAAATCTCAGAGGTCTAAATGTTAATCTTATCTGGGGGAAGGAAGGCTGAAGAAGTAATCAAAGATCTGGAAGCCCAGCGAAATAGATTTGCTCTTGCATTTGTAGATCTTTCCTACTCATATGAACCAGTCTATAATGTTTGTAAGGAACTCGATGCAGTGATTTTGTCCGGCGGTTTCATCCTTCTCCACGACTGGAATGACGTCAGGAATGGCAGAGATCCTGATTATGGAGTTTATCATGCTGCACGAGATGGACTGAAGCAGGGCCGTTGGGAGTTCAATGGATGTTACGGATATACGGCCCTGTACAGGCGTATTTGATTTGCATAACAGTTAATGCAGTTATATTTGTGAGGATGATTGCAGCCCTATATTGGACCGGATGGAAAATCTCTTGATGTCCTCCTATATCCCTCTATAATTCCTCCATAAGTCTTCCAATATCCTCTATAAGCGAAGACAATGACATCAGAAACGTCAATTTATAGCCGGATAAATGGGATAGTGTTCTCGAACAAGCCCTAAAGTGGCATTGGTCTTGACGCTGCTTGCCCTTTTCGTCATTAGTTCCAATGTAGCATCGTTACCGGTAAGATGGTGGAGCATCTCGGAAGCTTAAATTAGCCAGCTCTTCCGAGGTATTGGAGAACATCTCAGGCGCTGAATAACTCATCGGCAAACAGGATGGCAGATATGAAAAAGAAGAGTAGCGGCGATGGCTCCGTATACAGAAATTAAATAGCGTACAGAATCAAGATAGATGTAAGTAGGGTAGTGGCGATTGTTGTTCCCACCAACCTCACTGCTAAGGGTATATCATGAGTCTCCGGCTCTTTGCCTTCGTCAAGGAGGACATAGAACCCTGGCTTCTCCAGCCTTATGCTCAACGCCCCGGCCGCAGCGGACATTGGCCAGCCGGAGTTGGGACTTGGGGTTGCCTGATGGTATCGAAAGGCAGCCATTATTGTGTTCTTGGCCCTTTTTGGATTAGCTGCCGCCAAGAAGAGTATGCTCAGTCTTGCCGGAATGAAGTTTGCAATATCATCCAACCTGGCCGGCACAAACCCCAGATCTTTTAGGCCTTTTGTCTTGTAACCCAGCATGCTGTCCATGGTGCTGATGGCCTTGAATGCCAGGGCAGCCTCAATGCCCAAGCCGAAAGGTTCGAAGATCAGGAAATAGAAGATGGGGGACAGTATACCGTCTACGTAGTTTTCCGACAGGGATTCGATGACCGCGGAGGTTGCCTGGGATCTAGTAAGGTCTTTCGTCTCCCTGCCCACGAGGGCAGGAAGCATGCCTTTGGCCTGGGAGATATCGTCGTCTATCGTCTTAGCTATGTCCAGGGATGTCTGGAGAAGGCACCTCACTGCAAAGGTGGATTTCAGCAGGTAGGCCGAGACGGCGACCGCCGCCGCATAGCCTACGCTCGGAATCTGGCCCGCAACCCAAATCAGAAGATGGCCAAAGGATACTGTCGTAGCTATAACGAGGGCTGCTACCAGTAGACCGCCTAGTTTAGTAGGTCGTGCTCGCTTTCGCAGAAAGGATATGAAGCGGCCTATCCACACCACGGGATGAATCCCGACCGACGGTTCGCCTATGAAGATATCGAAAGCGGCCGCCAAAAGAAATACGATCAAGCTTGTGGAAATTTCCTGGCTCACAGAAGACTCTCCACCTTCTTCCACGCCTCGGAGACTGTCTCGCCGATCATCAAGGCATCGACAACCATGACGGCTGCATCTGGACAATGGACAACTAAGCAATCCTGGCAGGACCAATCTCCACTTTTGCCTACTCGCCCATTTGTCCTCTCGTCCATGCATGGGTAGAAGGGGCAGAAACACAGTGAACAATCCTGCTCCGGAAAATGACAGGGGTACCTCTCGCAGTTTATCCTGCGCATCCTACCCTCTCCAATGCGTCCACTAGGCGCGTGTTCTCGTCCCTGTTCCTAACGGCAACTCTTATGTAGCCCTCACCCAGGCCAAAGGATTGGCAGTCCCTGATGAGTATGCCCTCGGCCATCATGCGCCGGACGAGTTCTCCAGAGGAAAGGCCTGAAGGCATCACATCGACGAGGATGAAGTTGACGCTGCTTTCCATTGGCCTCAGGCCTAGGCTTTCGAGCTGGCACGTCAGCCAGGCAAGCTCGGTCCGGATCAAATTCCTGGCTTTCTCCAGATGATCTGTGTGCTTAAAAAGCTCAACTCCTGCAGCCGAGGCAATCGAGCTGATGGACCAGGGTAACCTCGCTCTGTTCATGATATCCGTCAGAAGGTTGTTGCAAACTCCAAAGCCCAGGCGAAGGCCAGGGACTCCGAAGGATTTGGTCAGGGATCTCATCACTACTAGATACTCCGTCTCTGGAGCCAAGCAGACAACGCTCTGTTTCGGGTCGGATAGCTCAATGAACGCCTCGTCCACAAGGAGAAAAGTCTCGCAGCGTTCACACCGCTTCACCAGATCTACAATTTGACGCTTCGGCAAAAGACTTCCAGTGGGGTTGTTGGGATTGCAAAGGAAAAATGCCTTGGCATCCAGCAGAACAGAATTGTCTATTTCCACCTGCCCGGTTGGGCCCAGGTTTGTCGTATGAATCTCAGCACCAAAGAGCCTTGACTGGTTCACGTACTCGCCGAAGGTTGGAAAAGGGATGATGGCCAAATCCCCCTCCTCCAGAGTTGTCTCCGCGAAGAGCCTGATGATCTCTGAAGAACCGTTACCAGGAACTATGTTGCTGACATCCACGCCAACAAAGGCCGCTGCAGCCTCTCGAAACTCCGTGTATCTGTTATCAGGATACTGCCCGAGCTTTTCCATCTCCAAAGATAAGACATCCTTGAGCGGCGGGCTGCCCAGGGGATTGATATTTGCGGAAAAGTCCAGCGGCTCGAAGCCAAAGCAGGCAGCAGCCTCTCTAACTCTGCCTCCGTGATGGCACTCTCCCGATTCCGCGAAGCTTTTCCTTATGCGCTCAATCATAGGTCCTCTTCTCGTGCAGCCTTTTTGCATTTCAACCTAGCGGGATATGGCATTATCCATCAATAATCGTTGATTTAAGTCGAAGAACAACCCGTGTATAAAAATTATTCGAGGTGCTAGGCCCAAAATTTATTCCCATGAACCGCGTTTTATAAAATAATCTATCCGAAAGGGTTTTATGTAATTTCAACGAACAGGACGGCCGTATATATAAGGAAAGAGGAGGCCAAGAACCCAATGGTAAGAACCGAGGGCAGTTTTGCTGTTGAGGACATGAAGAACGTCCAGATCAACATCGGAGCTGTCGTTAAGGAAGAGGAAGAGTGGGACCAACCCATGGGTCCTTTCCCCAAGCCCGGTGTGGCAACGCTCCGTGACTGGGATTTCAAGATAGCGAACAGGTACAAGATTATGTACACGCCTGCCGACGATACTTGTACACTGTGTACTTACGGACCATGTGACCTCACAGGTAACAAGCGCGGAGCTTGCGGCATCGATCAGGCCGGTGCCTGCGGCAAGATCGTCCTTATCGCCTGCCTAATGGGCTGCTGCGCACACGCTGCCCACGGCAGACATCTCTACCACTGGTGCCTGGACAAGTTCGGAGACATGAAGTTCGACATGGGTGACGAGATACTGGTAGATTCTCCCATATACCAGACCATAATGGGCACCAAGCCCACGACCCTCAAGGGCTTCAATGAGGGGCTCTATTACCTTGAGGAGCAAGTAGTCCAGCTTCTAGCTGCGACTCACACCGGCCAGGAGAGCGCTTTCATAGACTTCGAATCCAAGGCTCTGCACGCTGGCATGCTTGACCTCCTGGGCATGGAGATCTGCGACATGCTGCAGATCGTGGCATACGACATGCCCCGAGGCGCAGCTGATGCCCCTCTGATCGAGATAGGCATGGGAACCCTGGACCAGAACAAGGGCGTTCTCATCGCTTACGGCCACAACCTGGCTGCAGGTGCTGAGGCCATGATTTTCGCCGAGAACAACAACCTGTGGGACAAGGTTGACATCGGCGGCGTTTGCTGCACAGCTCATGACCTGAACAGGATTGGCCTAGGAAAAGGCGAGCTGAAAGTGCCCAGGGACATTGGCCTGCGGCCCAAGGTTGCTGGAGCAATGGGCTGGTGGAGAAAGATGGTTCGCTCCGGAGTCATGGACTGCATCATGGTGGACGAGCAGTGCGTATACTGCGATGTCCTTGAAGACTCCCAGAAGCGCAAGATCCCAGTCATTGCCACCACGGACAAGATCATGATGGGCCTGCCGGACAGGACCAACGACCCCGTTGATGCTATAGTGGAGGACTTGGTCAGCTTCAAGATGCCGGGCGTAGCCATTCTCGATCCCACCAAGGCTGGAGAGGTCGGAATCAGGGTCGCCATAGCCGTCAAGCCCAAGCGTGCCGAGGCCAAGACCCAGAGCCTCATCACAGAAGCGCAGTTCAAGGAAGCAATCGAGAAGTGCACAGGATGCAACGAGTGTGCCTTCGTCTGCCCGCCCCACACCACCATAAGCGAGCTGATGGCAGAGGCCAAGAAGGGCAACCTGGAGCCGTTCTCCTCGCTGTACGAGACCTGCGTAGGATGCAACAGATGCGAGCAGGTTTGCCCGCAGAACATCCCCATCATGGACCTCTACGAGTATGCTAACCGCCAGTACGTTAAGAACCAGAAGTTCAAGATGAGAGCAGGCCGTGGACCCGCCCGAGACACAGAGATCAGGTCGGTAGGTGCACCCATCGTGCTGGGCACAATTCCCGGAGTCATTGCCCTGGTCGGATGCTCCAACTACCCCAAGGGCACCAAAGAGTGCTACGACATAGCCAAGGAGTTCGTGGACCGCGGCTACATCGTAGTTACCTCGGGATGCATGGCCATGGACATGTCCCTGTACACTGATGTCGACGGCAAGACCATCTGGGAGCAGTATCCTGGAGGCTTTGACGGTCGCAACATCTGCAACACCGGCTCATGCGTCTCCAACGCCAACATCGCCGACGCTGCTATCAAGGTGGCCACCATCTTCGCTCACCGTAACCACAGGGGCAACTTCGACGATATCGCAGACTACATCTTGAACAAAGTGGGAGCTTGCGGCGTGGCCTGGGGAGCCTATTCTCAAAAGGCCGCGTCCATCGCGACAGGATGCAACCGCCTAGGAATACCGGTAGTAGTCCAGCCTCACTCGGTCATGTACCGCCGCTCGTTCATGGGCAGGGCGGACAAGCCCGAGGACTGGATGGTCATCGATGCCAGGGACGGCAAGATGCAGCAGATTGAGCCTGCACCTGAAGCCATGCTATACATAGCCGAGTCCAAGGAAGAGGCCATGATAGAGATGGCCAAGCTCTGCCTGCGACCATCGGATAACAGCATCGGCAGATCTATCAAGCTGACCCACTGGTGCGATCTCTCCATGAAGTACTGCGGCAAGCTTCCGGATGACTGGCACATCTTCGTCCGAGACACCAAAGATCTTCCCCTCGTCTACAAAGATGCCATGATGAAGGAGCTTGAGTCGAAGCACGGCTGGAAGATCGACTGGAAGCAGAAGAAGATCATGTCAGGTCCGCTCAGACCGGCAGATGTAAGCTTCGATCCGACGAACATCCCCAGGAAGATAAGGGTCAAGAAGTGAGGACAAGGAGGACATAAAATGGCAGCAGAAGTAAAACCCAAGGCTGTTGGTATTGACACCACCAAGGATGCGACGCCTTTTGAGATGGCCCAGATCCCCGGGCCGGAGATGGCCAAGATGTACATGCCTAAGGTCATCGCCGCTATAATCAAGAAATCCAAGAGGCCTCTGCTCGTTGTGGGTGCAGAGCTCTTCGATGACCCCATCATGTTCGACAAGATGATCGAGATCGGCAAGGCCGGAATACCCATCGCGGCCACTGCCCACTCGGTTAAGGGCTTTGTTGACCGAGGCTACCTGAATAACGTCTACCAGATCGGCCTGCACCCCCTGACCAACTACCTCCGTTTTCCGGATTGGAAGGGACTGGACGGACAGGGCCAGTATGATACCGTTATATTCATGGGCATCTTCTACAAGTTCGCCAACGCCATGTTCGCAACCCTGAAGAACTTCAACAGGGACATCAAGCGCGTCTCAATCGACAGGTACTACCATGTCAACGCGAACATGACCTTCGGGAACATGGCATTCAGAACCGACGACTACCACGCGGCTGTGGACGAAGTTATAGCAGCACTGAAGAAATGAAGTTCATCTCATAACAGAAGAGGTGTATTAATGGCAGATGAAATCAAGTTGGACATATCCCCTATGTATGAAGGGGAACGCATCAGGAAAGAGGATCTTTGGGTAGAGCTCGCCGGCCCCAAGGCATACGGGTTCGAGCTATCCCTGGCAACCCCGATGGACCAGATCCAGGATGGAAAGGTGACTCTAATAGGCCCTGACCTCAAGGACATCAAAGAGGGTTCCACCATACCCTTCGGCATGATCTTCAAGGTGGGCGGCGAGAAGATCGAGAAGGACCTGGAGTCCATCGTCGAGAGGAGAAACCACGCTCTTCTTTCCTATATCAGCGGGCTGATGCACCTCAACCAGAGGTACGACATCTGGATGAGGCTGGGCAAAAACCTACAGAAGAAGGGTGTAACATCCTTTGAGCAGATATACAAACCGGTTATCGACCTTTACAAGGCCGAGATGCCCTTCATCGAGAAGATGGAGATCACCATCTTAACTGACCCCGAGAAGGTAAAAGAAGAGGAAGCCAAGGCTAGGGAGGTCTATAAGGCTCGTGATGAGCGCGCCAAAGGACTGCACGACGAGGACGTCGATGTTTTCTACGGATGCACACTGTGTCAGGCTTTCGCCCCCACCAGCGCTTGCGTAGTCACCCCAGACCGGCCATCTCTGTGCGGTGCCATAACCTGGTTCGACGGTCGCGCTGCTGCTAAGGTGGACCCAGAGGGCCCACAGTTCGCTATACCAAAGACGGGACTGAAGGACGCAGTCGCCGGTGAGTATGAAACCATCAACGAGATGGCGGCGAAGAGGTCCGGCGGCGAGTACAGCGTCATGAAGCTGTACACATTCTTCGATGCACCCCACACATCCTGTGGATGCTTCGAGACCATCGGCTTCTACATGCCTGAGGTTGACGGAATTGGCCTTGCTGACCGTGACTTCAAGGGCGCAACCCCCAACGGACTGCCCTTCTCCACCATGGCCGGCCAGACTGGCGGCGGTAAGCAGATAGTCGGATTCCTGGGCATGGGTATCCTGTACTACTTCTCTTCCAAGTTCCTCCAGGCAGACGGAGGCTGGAGAAGGATTGTTTGGATGTCCAAGAACCTCAAGGAGAGAGTAAAGGCAGGCATCGCCGAGGATATGCTCGCCAAGATTGCCACCGAGGATGACGCCAAGGATATCACGTCCCTTAAGGCTTTCCTGGTCAAAGTTGGGCATCCCGTGGTAGATGGCGTCACCAGGACCGTTGATAACCAGAAGATCACCGAGGGCTGGAAGTTCGAAGAGGTCGGCGACGATGAGAAACAGAAGCTCATCGGCTTCATCGAGCAGACCGGCGGAGAGTTCACCATCGACGATGTCCACAGCAAGCTCGGATGGTCAGAGACTCAGCTCAACCAGGTGGTAGAGGTCCTGCAGAACGAGGGAGTTCTTTAAGGAGGTTTTGTAAATGGCGGGAAAGATACAGCTTAAACTCAAGCCCAAGGCACCGGCAGCAGCGGCTCCAGCAGCCGCAGCGACATCAACTGGAACCGGCGGAGCACCAGCCTTTTCCATGCCTGCAGGCGGCAGCGCAGGCGGCATAAAGCTGATACTGAAGGATGCAAAGATATCCATCGACAAGGTGGTTCTCGCTAAGTAGAGACCGCCTTCTTCTCCCTTTTTTCTGTCTGGGAGAGGCGGTCCATAGCGAGCAACGCAATCTTAATTCAAAGTGAGGGAGATATTATGGCAGGAAAGATACAGCTTAAACTTAAGCCCAAGACGCCCGCAGCCGCGGCTCCAGCAGCTTCGCCTGCAGCAGGTTCCGCACCGGCCTTTGCTATGTCGGCCGCGGGAAAATCCGGTGGCATCACCATTGAGCTTCGGGGAGCATCGGTCCATATTGCGGAAGTAGTAATCGTAAAACGATAATAAGGAAGGCTGCACTTTGGGAAAAGTAATAGCGGTAACCGGCAAGGGCGGCACGGGCAAGACCGCCATCACCGCCATGCTGATCAGACACCTATTGAAGAGCTCAGCTAAAAAGTACAGGATACTCGCTATCGACGCAGACCCGGATGCCAATCTCGCAGACGCCATGGGCGTAACTGTGGGAAAGACCATAGGAGACATGCGAGAGTTTATGCAGCAGTCCAGGTACACCACGTCTCCTGACACTGACAAACAGGCACTGTTCGAGTCGAAGCTCTTCGAGATCCTGGCCGAGGAGGAAGGGTACGATCTTCTTGTCATGGGCAAGCCGGAAGGGTCTGGATGCTACTGTTTTGTCAACAACCTTCTCCGCGGCATCATGGACAAGACGGTTAGCGATTACGATCTGATCATCATAGACACTCCGGCAGGCCTTGAGCACCTCAGCAGAAAGACCATACCCGATCTGGACATACTCGTTGTCGTCACGGACGAGTCCAGACGTGGTCTAACCACCGCCGAGCGCATACGCGACCTGGCAGGAGAGATCGAGCTCCGGTACAAGGAGCTGTACGTGGTCGTCAACAAGGTCACTCCAGAGCGAAAGCAGAAGGTGCTGGAAAACGCCAGAGGTGTCGGCCTTAAGGTTATCGGTACTATTCCCTACGATGAGTTGTTAGCCAAGTTTGACTTAGTGGGAGATCCATTGATAGGCCTTCCCAATGACACGCCTGCTGTAGTTGAGATGGAGAGCGTGATCAAGGAGATAGGCCTGTGAGGGTGATTTGAATGGCAGAAAAGGTCACTTTATCTGATCTAAACAAGACACTATCAGAGTTAAATGTTCAATCCCTCGAAGGGGTAAAGATCGAGGGAGATGTAGAGATAGAGATCGATGCAGGTGCAGGAGGGGTTGGACCTCTCTTCGCGTACTACTTCGGTCAAGAGGCTGCTCAGATCGCAATGCAGCTTATCAAGTTCGCCAAGGCTGTGGGCTATCCAGTAGACGCCCTGATGCAACCAGTAGCTTTAGCCCAGGCAATAGCCCCAGCACCAAAGGAGCTCGCCGCTGCGGCAGCCGCAGTGCCAGCCTTCAGGGTGGCCAGCGCCCTGACCAGTGCCAAGTTCGCTGTTGGATCGGACAAGACCTGGAAGTACCCAATTCAAGAGGTTACCATTGGTGCCACTAAGGCAGATGGTGGAAGCAGGGGTCGCGTAATGAAGCTCGGTGGCGAGAAGGCCATGCCGTTCTTCCCCGATGCCCCCATGCCCAACAATCCAAAGATCACCATGGACGTCTTCGATATGCCTATAGGAATGGCAAAGGCTGTAAAGATGCACTATGAGGATGTCATGAACAGCCCCGGCGAGTGGGCCAAGAAGGCCGTCAAGCAGTTCGGCGCTGACCTAGTCACTGTCCACTTGATCAGCACTGACCCATTGGTGAAAGACACCTCGCCTCAGGACGCAGCTAAGACAGTGGAAGAGGTCCTCCAGGCCGTTGATGTGCCAATATGTATCGGCGGTTCGGGCAACCCGGAGAAGGACCCCATTGTTCTGTCTAAGGCTGCTGAAGCGGCCCAAGGCGAGCGCGTTCTGATCGCCTCGGCTAACCTGAACATGGACTGGGAAAAGATAGGCAAGGCCTGCGTTGATAACGGGCACGTCTGCCTCTCCTGGACTCAGCTGGAGATCAACTCTCAGAAGGAGCTGAACAGAAAGCTCATGAAGGTGGCTGGAGTCCCGCGCGAGTCCATAGTAATGGACCCGACCACGGCGGCTCTAGCTTATGGTCTGGACTTCGCCTATACCAACATGGAGAGGATCAGGCTCGGCGCGCTGAAGGGCGACGAGGAGTTGACCTTCCCGATGTCCTCCGGTACCACCAACGCTTGGGGAGTCAGAGAGGCATGGATGGTAAGGTCCCCCAACAAGCAGGATTCCGACTGGGGAGACAGGATGCTTCGAGGCCCAATATGGGAAATTCTCACCGGATTCACCCTGGCCATGGCAGGAGTCGACATATTCATGATGATGCACCCGCAGGCTGTTGCTTATGTGCATGAGATAACCCAGTCGCTGATGGGATTGATCGAGGCCAAGACTCCGGACACTGCCAGCTGGCTCAAGATGGAGGTTTGATATCCATGAAGGAAAGTAGCCCGCTTAACCTTTACAAGCAGCTTCCCCAGACAAACTGCAAAGAGTGCGGTGAGCAGACCTGTATGGCCTTTGCTGCAGGACTCATCGACAGGAGCAAGAAGGTGGAGGAGTGCCCCCCCCTCATCAAGGAAGAGAAGTACGCCAAGAAGCTCGCGGCCCTTAAGTCCACCGTGATGCCTGAGCTGTCCATGGTCCTAATAGGCATTGGCGAGAAGCAGGTCAAGGTTGGAGGCGAGGATGTAATGTACCGCCACCAGATGACCTTCTTCAACAAGTCGCCCTTTGCCTATGATGTGGCGGACAACATGGAAGAGGCAAAGCTCGTCGAGCGCGTCAAGAAGATCTCCACCTGGAGGAAGTTCTACATCGGCAAGTGGGAGCAGGTGGAGATGATCGCCGTCCGGTCCGTCACCGACGACCCGGCTAAGTTCGCTGCATGCGTCAAGAAAGTCATGGAGACCTCGGACTACCCGCTCATACTATGCTCTTTCAACCCCAAGGTCCTGAGGGCCGGATTAGAGGTTGCCGCCAAGAACAGGCCGCTTATCTATGCCGCCACTAAGGACAACTGGCAGGAAGTAGCGAAGCTGGCCGACGAGTTCAAGGTACCAGTCGCCCTGTCCGTTCCCTTCGATCTGGACGGCCTCAAGTCCATGGCTGCCACCTTCGCAGGCATGGGCCTAAAGGACCTGATCCTTGACCCAGGAACTGCGCCCAACGGCAAGAAGCTCCAGGAGTCTCTTCAGAACTTCATTAAGCTCAGAAGGGCGGCAGTAGAAGAAGCACAGAGGGATATCGCCTATCCAGTCATGGCATTGCCAATCAACGCCTGGCTAACCACTACGGATCCAGTGCGAGCTGCTTACTGGGAGTCTGTGCTGACAGGGGCATTCGTCATAAGGGGTGGAGCCTTAATGATCAAGCACTCCATCGAGGCCTATAGCATGATGCCGGACATGCATCTCCGGTTCAACATCTACACCGACCCGAGGAAACCTGTCCAGGTCAAGCCCGGAATATACAAGGTGGGCAACCCAGGAGCGGAGTCGCCAGTCTTCTTGACCACCAACTTCGCCCTGACCTACTACACGGTCGAGTCGGACATAGCCTCCAACGCCATCGATGCCTACATCATGTCCATCAACACGGACGGCATCGGCGTGCAGGCGTCTGTGGCCGGCGGCCAGCTGAACCCAACCAAGATCAAGGATGCCTTCACGGAGGCGGACTTCAAGTGGGAGAACCAGAAGTATCCCGCAGTGGTCCTTCCGGGAATGGCTGCCAAGTTCAGCGGCGAGCTGGAGGACCTCTTCGGTGGCAAGGCCAAGATCATGGTCGGCCCAGAGGACTCGGGACGCATCATCGGCTGGATGAAAGACTTCTGGCCACCAAAGTAAGAGAAATGTTGTGCCCGATGAGGGCACATAACCTTATTTTATACATTCTTTTTTGTATTATTCAGAGTTAGGAGGAACGGACTATGTTCTCGAATAAGCCCAGAGCGGCATTGGTACTGATAATACTGTTCGCCTTTTTGGTCCTCGGTGCACAAGCTGCGGAACCGCCAACAAAGTCGGTGATGCATCTAGGAAGCTTTGGATTAGCCAGCTCACAGGCATTATCGGCGAATGACTCGTCGATTGGTACCTCATCGATAAACAATATGTCGATAAATAACTCAACGATAAATAATTCATCGATGAGCGAAATGCCAATTAAGAACTTATCCATGAGCGACAAACAGATGGATAAACCAGCGCCCGCTCTGCCTGTAGTTGATTTGTCCGGTTACGCCAAGGACCGGAAAAGCAAAAACTTGACCGGGTACAAGAACATCATGTACCCCATGGGAGAATCGAGGGGTCCACCAGCGGGCACAGCCGGTGGCGGCAGCTGCGGATGCGGATGAGGCTAGATACGTATGCCCCATCAATAATTTTTAAGATTACGTTGCCACCTACATTTAATGAAGAGCGGTTTGTAATATGAAGGGGCAAACTAATTATTGAGCAGATTCCTTTTATAGTCCCAATTATGATCGTATTATAAATCAGAGCGGAGAGCAATCACTTGAATCGGTAATCGTTTATGGTATTATATAATAACTCATCGATAAGTAACATATCGATAAATAAACGAAAATAATTCATAGATGAGCAAAGTGCCATTTAAGAACTTACCCATGAACGACAACAGATGGATACGCCAGCCCCGCTGTGCCTGTGGTTGATTTGTCCTGTTATGCTAAGGACAAAAAAGCAAAAACTTGACCGGGTACAAGAACATCATGTACCCCATGAGAGAATCAAGGGTCCACCAGCGGGCACAGCCGTTGGCGGCTGTGGATGTGGAGGAGGGCTAGATACACCAAAGCCCAATTATTTTTCTAACTTACTAACAAACCAGGGTTGGCCGAAATAGACTTTATGGATGAAGTGACGTATTACTCCATCTCCGCTTCTTCCAAATGCTCCTTTGGTGCCAGCAACAGCTCGTTGAACTGAAGTATCTCCACAACCTGGGCCACGTAGCGCCTCTGCTGGTATCTCTGGATGTCCTGGTTCATTTTCAGCTCAGCGTCGACCTGAACCCTGATAAGTGCCAGCCGGAGATCTTTCAGATCCTCGTCATTCAAGCATAGGGCGCAGATGTCCTTCAGGAACCACGGCAACCTCATGGGGTTACGCAGGATCTTGGCCAGCAGGAGGATATGCGGCTTGGGCTCCTTGACCTCATCCTCTCCAATAAGCAGCTTCAGGTCTACAGACGAGTATCTCTCGTCTTTTATTGTTATGTCAATCTCGTTCAACTAAAGATCACCTTGCATTATCGATTCGCAGAGCTTGAGATCCTCGACCACGTTCACGTTGACAGCCAGCTCGATCCTCTCTATGATCAGATGATAGTCTTCCTGCTCCTCCCTAATATCTGCTCCGTCCAAGATATTTATGCCCGATGGAACAATAAGCTGGCTACGGTAGTTGAACAGCGAATCCGGCCTACGTCCAAGGCGACGATGCAGATCGAGCGGAGTGTGAGTGGACAAAGCCGGTTCGGGGCGCTTTTCGTACGTCTCCATGATCTCGTCTATCAGGTCCGGAGTTACCAGGGGCAGATCGGCCATTACTATCAGGATGGGCTCTGCCACTCCGGCCATCTCCACAGCATCCACCATGTCTGCGACAAATCCTTTTCCGGAAGTGTCAACAACTGTCAATTCCCTTTCCAACGCCCATTTTCTGGTCATGGGCACGTTCTCCGTGACAGCAACGAGTATCCTGTTGGCCGAGCTGTCCAATAGCGCCCCCACGACGTAGTCTATCAGCGGCCTACCGAATAGCTTCACCAACGGCTTCTCGCCCATCTTAAGGCGGGAACCCTTCCCACCAGCCATCACCAGCGCATCCAAGGAAGTACACCCCCCAAAGTCAACGCCGCAGCCAGAGCAATGGCGCGACAAATCTCATTTGTGGCACCTATCCCGTCTCCGGTGGCTCCGCCGAAGTTCCTCTTTGCAACGATCACGAGATAGAAGGCGACCAATTGTGAAGCCGCCAGCATGGCCAGTCCAAGGGTACCGAGAGCGACGTAACTTGCGGCTACAGAGATGGCCAGGGCGATCAAGAACTCTCTGTGGCCGGTCCTATCGATCATTATCTGTCCGAACCCCTTGTGCAGTGATTTGGAGAATGCCGCGAAGGCGATCATCGACTGTTTGGCCGAAACCTCGGCAACCAGAAGTGCAAGAGGCAGGAGGAGAGCTGGCATAGAGTTGATAATGGCGAAGTTTGCTATCAGAATCATGACTATGAAAGCCGCGCCGCCAGTCCCCAGGCTTACGTCCTTCATGGCCGCAACCTTCTTCTGCGGGGATCCGTGGGTCACTATACCGTCCCCGAAGTCGGCCAGACCGTCCAGGTGATTGATCCCGCACAGCTTGTAGATTATGGCCAAAACTAGGACCGAAGTCAGGGCGGCCGGGAATATCCTGGAAAGGAGGTAGGCCGACCCGCCCATTATTGCCCCCAGGACTATACCAACGAGGGAGAATACGTAGACATGGCTCATTAGGGCCTCCAAGCCTTCCATACTTATGCCAACGGGTATTGTGGACAGAAATCCGAAACCGGACTTGAGAGCAAAACAGAAGTCCTTCAGCCCAACACCGCCCTTGTATACATATTGGAGGAAACTCCTCCTATTAGGCCGCCGATCACATCGTCCATGAAGGGCCCCAAACGCCCGAGGATCCCAGGCTTGGCCTTATCATACCTGACGTAATCGAAGACCCCTTTGTATCCGCCTATGTACTTAGCTATGCTCATGCCCAACACCTCGTCTGCTATCAGACAGGTGAGATCGTTGTCGTAATCAGACTGCCTTAGGTTTGGCAGATTAGCCTTGCTCCCTTCTGACTCAAGGAGTACACCGGCGTAGATCAAAAGGGCCAGGTTTGGATCGGAAAGCGCGAGGTCCAGCTCTCTCCTGAAGACTGCTTCGGCCTTCTCTCGTGTCTCCACGCCAGGGTGGGGAAAGTAAAGTTCAAAGGCAGCAGATACTATTTCATCTATCGTTATTCCCATACTCTTAAGGACCTCTCGGATGTCTCTATCGGCCATGATAATGCTAGACATTCCTAAAGGATAAAAGAATATCTAGCGAAGTTATTTAAGGTCTCCAGCCGATTAGTCTCTGGGGATTTATTATGAAGACCATGGTCAAGATCTTTGTGGATTATGAGCATCTGGTACGGGTCGTGAACACCCTGACGGAGCTCGGGATCACCGGCTTCTACATCGTCGAGTACCAGGGGATGGCCCCAAAGACCTGGAAGAACTTTCGCTTGAGTGAGGACCCCAAGATGACCCTGGAGACGATAAGGAACCACTCTGAGCCCGGTGTCATGGTGAATACTGTAGTCAGCTCGGACAAATGTGACCGGATCATAAAGCAGCTCGAGGAAGCTTTAAAAGGAATAAGGTACACGATTATGGGGCACAAGGTCACATCGATAAAGGTTAAAGGGGACTAATGAAAAATGCAAGAGCTCAAAGAACAGGTAGAAGCTGCCCTAGAACGCATTCGAAACGCCCTGCGAGTTGAGGGAGGAGACGTCGAGCTGGTGGATATTGAAGACGGAGTAGTTAAAGTGAAGCTACAGGGCAGCTGTGCCGGATGCCCCTTCTCTCAGATGACCCTGAAGAACTTCATCGAGAAGGAGCTTAGAAAGGACGTTTCAGGTGTAACTGGCGTCGAGGCTGTTTAGAAAAATAGATTTTGTCTTCTGCATGTTTAGGCATACAAAATTTGAAATATTATCGCACCATATAACTGAGAGGTAGATTCATGTTTCCCACTAAAAAGGTTCAGACTTTAATAGGCAGCAAGATCCAGGTCGAGATGAAAGGCTCTCCCAGGTACGTCCTCGAAGGCATACTCAATAGCGTAGACGAGTACCTAAACCTCCATCTTCTGGAGACAGTCGAGTTGATCGGCGGAGAGAAGACGCGTTCTTTGGGATCCGTCATCCTAAGAGGAAACAACATCATCCTCATAAGTCCTATTGAATAGGAGTAAGGATGTCTGCTGATGTGGATGCTCTGGAATTCATCAAATCAAGCGAGAGTGGCGTTCTGCAGAGTGATCTCTGGAAAGCGCTGAAGATCGATTCTAGAAAATGTTCTCGCGTAGTGGCAAAGCTGATGAAGGAGAACCTCATCACCAGGCAGCTGGAGACAATCGATGGTATCAGGACTTATAGATTGTTCTATGCGGACAAATCAAATAGTAAACGATTCAAATCTCTCATGCCTGTACTGATATTTGAGCCCTGTGCAGGATGCATCGAAGAGTGTGAGCCAGAGCACTGTGCCAAGCTCAGTGAATGGATATTCTCGATAGTCATAGGTAAAGAAGGAACCATAACGGCAAAGGACCAACCAGAAGATTACGGCCACGAAAGCTAAACCTTCGGCCTTAGACCTCGATTAAAGAGTCAGCGGCCAAAACCCGCTGAGCTTGTTTTTAAGTGCTTATTTGCTCTGAGCCGAATCCTCTCTTCACAAGGATCTCTTTGATCCGCTGAATGTGATTGCCTTGCAGCTCTATTAGGCTGTCTTTTACGGTCCCACCACAGGCCAGCTTGGACTTGAGGTAAGTGCAGAGTTCCTGAAGGTCGATCTCATGGGGATCTATACCCTGGATCACGGTTACCTCTTTTCCATACCTGCGCTTTTGAACCTTGACAGCTATACGCTGCTGTTCCTTGGCAACCTCCTCGCAGATGCAGAGCTCCCCAGGAAGGCCACAGACAGTGCACATTTCAGAACTCATTGTGTAGCAGTTACCTCCACAGAATATAAGATCTTCTCATATGGTATGCTATTAAAATCTAATGGTGAGTTTTCGACTAGGACCGGCCGCGAATCTTTATCTCTCTTAACCTCCTTCCAATAACTTCCGCCAGGAATATGGTCAAAGCAGCAAGCAGGAGCAAATCCCTCTTCGACACTCTGTCCTGGACTGTCCTCTGGTTCTTCATCCTGGCCTCTTCTATCAGGCTGAGGCCTGCTTCCTTCTCGGTAAAGACCCTGCCCCCATTGGCCATTATCTTTTTGGGCAAGTCGGGATTAAAACCCAAGTCTCTATACTCCAGGGGGTAGTTCACTGCAATCCCGTAGTCTCCAAGGTACATAATCCCTGTTTTATCAGGTGTCAATGTAACAGCGTACTGATTTTCTCCAGTTCGCTGTATGCTTGCTTGATCTATCACAGGCTGGCTCTCGCTCTGGACGGTCACCTCCAACGGCGTTCCGAGCCAACCATCTCCCGAATCTATTCGGTTCGTCTCAGGCCTGGGGTCGCCCACAGCCCAGTTGACTGTTGCTGATATCAACTTTGAGCTGGGAGCACTGTAAAGAGAACCGGCCCATCCAGATCCATCGTCGGTGGAAAGGGCAGCCACTCTGCCCAGGCCGTATCGCCAGGCTGTTAGCACGGGTTTGCCGTCGGTCATGGCCACTAGCTTCTGGGCTCCTGGTTTGGGAGTCACGTCATTGAAGCCGGTTACGGAAGCATTGATGTCAAGATCTAAGGTGATGTAATGGTTCTTGTTCACAACTGAAATCGGGTACTCAGATGTTTGTTGGGGCTTCTGGGTCAGATTCTCCGGTCGGTTCTGAACATTGGTGGTTATCGAGCTAGGATAGGTGAAGGGAAGGAACTCCGCCCCCGACTTGGATGCAAGATCCCCGAATATTCCGTTCCCGTTGGGAAAGGCCTGGACCTGGATAAGGCGAGTGGTAACGTTGATCTGGCGGATCAACTCGGAGGAGTGCAAGAAGACCTCAGGGTAGCTCCTCAAGTCTCCATCGGAGATGATTATGATCTCCCCCTTGCCCTGAGAGAAGTTGAGCATGTCTCTAGCAAGCTCGAGGCCGTTGTCCAGGTTGGTGTCCTCGCTTCCTGAAGGAGACAGGCTGGATATTTTGTCTTCTATAATAGACTGACCCCTGGGCAGCGGCAGAGGGCTATTGACAACGTAGGCCTTGGTTCCGAACACAACCACGCCAACTTTGTAATCCTGGAAGTCGGGAGATTTGAGAAGCTCTATAGCCAGGGCTTTTGCATAATCCAGAAGAGTGGTACCGTCTTTGGTCCTGGTCGCAAGCATGCTCAAGGATATATCAAGGACCAGCACCACCACCTTACCCCCTTTGAAGGTGCTCGGCAGCGATTTGACGGGCAGCAGATCCTCAAAGGAAGAGTTGAGGTAACCTCCCAGCTCGTAAGAGTCGGTACCGCCAACCACAACCAAGCCACCGCCATCGCGAACGAACATTTTGAGGTTAGCCAACTCGGGAGCGCTTCTCTGATCGTCCAGAACTACCGTCTTGTATCCCCTCAGGTCCGGAGGGAGACTTTCCGATTGGGACAGATTGTAGAGCCCCGAGAGGATGGTCGTCAGGGGAGAAGCAGCACTGGAGACCAGAAGCACGTTGGCCTTGGGAACGACATAAACGGCTTTTTGGTACACGTTGTTCACTGGCTGAATGTCCGGGGAGATCTCAGCCCTTAGGATGTGGGATCCAGTGGTGAAGAACGTATGAGCGATCCTGATGGACGAAGTGCTGTTGGTGGAGACTCTATCGTTATAGATCGACTGGCCGTCGGCTGACACAGAGAGGGTACCAACATAATTTTCCGAGGCCCTGACGATGACCGAGAAGGGATAATCGCCTCCCGCTACGGCAGTATTTGTTCCAGATATCTCAACGCTGGCATCGGTGACCACCGGATCCATCTGGATGGCAAACACAGTTGTATTGGAGGCCCTTGCCAGAGCCAGGGAATCATCCAGGGACCGTCCTTTATTGCTGTACCCGTCGGAGACAAGGACCAGGGTCGATCCGGGAGCTGCATACTGAAGGATCTTGTCTCCAAGGGGAGTGGACTCTCCCGAGAAGGTCCTGATCTGGGAGTTGGGCAGCACGCTACCTAGCCTGGTAGCTACGTCTGGGTCAAAGACGGACATGGAAACGGTCTTGTCCGCTAGGATGGTGATGCTCGGCTCAGAGGATTGCACCACGTGAGTAGCTACAACGTACGGGTTTGCCGCTGCCGCTAAGATCAGACAGAACACGGCCAGCCTGCTGGCAGCCATGAGCCTGTTCTTGGCTCTTTTAAAGGTGTAGATAAACCCTGCCACCAGGAGGATGGGAATGCCCCACAGAATCTGGGGGTTTGAGAAGTAAACTCCTTCCATCATGACTCCCGTCTCCATCTGAGGATGGCCATCTCAAGGATCACAGCCAGAGCGGCCAGGGCAATGATCCAGGTGGAGAGATCCTTTTCTACTATAGTCTCTCTGCCGCCTTGGGCGACGAACTGGCCTGCAGGGTAGCTGGCACCATCACCTAGGTCGGACTCACGGGGGTTGTACATGCTGGCGGACAGGGTCTTTCCTTGGTAGCTGTACAAGCCGACTTCATCCAGCAGCAGGTTTGTAGTGGTGACCGTGCCCGAGGGGGTCTGTGCACTCACCGTTGCTCCCAGAGGTATCATCTCCCCGGTCCTCCGGTTTGACGCGGATACGTCCGGGACGCCATTCAACCAGTTGATCATGTCATTCCAGAAGATGGGATATTCCGGCCGGAAGTAGAAATCAGAATCCTTCTCAAGGCCGTTGTACACTACAGTGCCTTTTCCCAGCCTCCAGTAGGCCAGGACAGGCGCTCCGTTTGCCTCCAACATAGTCACTGACTGTCTTCTGGCATTTGCCTCAAGATAGCTGGATATGCTGATCTCATCGAAGTGAATGTCGGAGGCAAACTCAGTGGATCTCACCCACAGGTTCACAGGTCCTTTGGCCTCGCCGGTTATTCTCACCGGAAGGTAGTCAGGGCTCTCGTTTTTGCTCTGGGCGATGTAGACCACCTTGCCCCCTCCATCTATGTAGCGGTTGAGCTTGCCGTCAAAGGAGGCGTTCTTTGAGACCACAACGACATCGAAGTTCACGTAGTCTCCCGACTGCTCTACCTGGACGTTAGGAAGGGACTGCAGTGCAGTCAGGGCGGACCCCGTATCTCCCAGGTAGAGAATATTCCTCTGGCCCTGCTCGGGGATGTAGACGTATGCAGTGTTGTCAGCGCTGATGGCGTCCTTCAGGTCCAGGGTGATCTTGTTCACGCCTGGATAGGCTTTGAAGGAGAAATAATAGTCCTGACCCTGAACCAGAAAGACTGAGCTGGAAGATGTGCCGCCTGGACCAGTGACTGAGATGGGCACGGTCCTGGCCTGGCCAAAGTTGTGAACCAGAGCTGTGTGATTGGCGAACCCCTGCCCAGAGTCTATGGTCCATCCGCCAACGATGGCCACATTGTCTCCTTCGTTTCTGGAGTTGGCAAAGACTATGCTAACGGCTCCACTGGACTCCAGGAGCTTGCGGGTATCTCCGGGGTCATCGGCCTCCCAGCTTATGAAGTCCGAGACTACGAGCATGTTTCCGCCTTCCGACCCCAGGAGACCGTTGGCCAGGATCATTGCGCTGGAGAGGTCAGCCGAGACTGCGCGAGGTGTTAGCTTGGAAAGCACGTCTCGCGCTTCCGCTGGGGACCCCGACTGGAGGGCCACGATTGGCACGTTTTCTGCCAGGACTATGCTGATCCTCTGGTACCTATCCAGATAAGGATCAGCCAGGACCTTGGCTCCGGCGAAGTTGCTCTCCATGGAGGCGGACAGGTCCACAACAAGGACCAGATGGCTAGTAGGAGTGCCTACCTCCGTTGTGTAAGGACCAGCGGCTGCTATGGAGAGGGAGCACAGGACCAAGAGCTGGATCCAGAAGAGAGGATCGGTTATCAGGCGGCTGAGTACAGCAGACCGCTCGGCCTTCTCCTCGGTCAGGAATATGGTGGATGAGAAGAGAACCTCGCGAGGCTTTGGCCTGATTAGGTAGATCACTATCAAAGGAATTATGCTCAGCAGTCCCAGAAGGCCCAAGGGGTTACTGAAAGGCATTACTTATAATTGGGCAGGGAGGTATGAAAAGGTTTGCGTGAAGCGGGCCAATATTCTTAATAACGATTGGTCCTTAGGGTAACCTAGTCCTTCTATTAGAGGTGTCAGGTTTATGGTCGGTGCCATGGAGATCTTTCAGCTATTGCCAAAGGACGCCTGCAAGGAGTGCGGATATACCTCATGCATGGCCCTTGCCGTAGCTCTTCTGAACCGAGAGAAAAAACTTGAGGATTGCCCTGCTCTCCTCAATCCAAAATACGCTGAAAAATTCAAGAAATTAAAGGAGTTGCTTGCGCCTCTGGAGAAGGCCTCGGAGACAGGGCTGATCATTCACCCTGAGAAGTGCTTCGGTTGTGGAAACTGCGTCGTGGCCTGCCCCGTAAATGTTGCCGCAGAGCCTACTAGATGCGGCATTGGCCTAGGACCCCAGGGCGACAGGGTGATTTTGGCAGTGGAGGACGGGGTAGTTAAGTGTATGAACATCAAAGAATGCCGCAGGTTCGGGCCAAACAAGATTCTGTGCAATGCCTGCACCGTAACCTGTCCGAGCAAGGCCATAGAATTTGTATAGGTGATTTTCATGGCGGTATGTACCGGCTGTTCGCTTCTCTGTGATGACATCGAGCTGGCATTGAAGACTGGAGACATCTCCCAGGTCAAGAACCTGTGCCGGAAGGGGCACGGCCACTTCCAGGCCCTGTTCACCGAGAGGACTATACCAAAGATAGATGGCCAGGAGGTCTCCATAGACCTGGCCATTAAGAAGGCTGCGGATATCCTACGGAACGCAAAGCACCCGCTGCTCTATGGGTGGTCGAACTCGGCCCTGGAGGCCCAACGCGTTGGGATAGACCTGGCCAAGAAGCTGGGTGCCACCATCGATGACACATCGTCCTTCTGTCAGGGGATACTCATGGAGCTTGTTCTGACGGGAAAGCTCCCGACCAGCACCCTGGACGACGTCAGGAACTTCGCCGATACCTCGGTCTTCTGGGGAGCCGATCCATCCAACAGCCACCCACGTCTCCTCTCGCGGTTTGCCTACTATCCAAGAGGATCAAAACGGCAGAAGAGCTACGAGGAGGAGAGGACCTGTCTCGTTGTGGACGTAAGAAAGTCGGCAACGGCGAAGCTGTGCAGCAACTACTTCCGGGTGCCTCCCGGCGGCGACGCAGATTTCATAGCCTCGGTAATTGCCGTTCTTGATGGAAAGATCCCCAAATACGGGGACAAGAAGCGCATGATCGAGCTGGGAACCACACTTCGCAAGACCGAGTACGGCGTAATCTTTCCTGGGCTTGGCTTGGTCTACTCTCTCCAGGATAAGATCGAACTTTTGGAGGCTCTCGTCGCCAAACTGAACGAGATAACCACTTTCAAGGTAGTTCCCATGGTCGGACACTACAACATGCGGGGCTTCAACCAGCTCCTGCTTAACGATACGGGTTTCATAAACCGGGTCTCCTTCCAGAACGGTCAGCCCAAGCATGGGCCTGAGTACGGCGTCATGGCCGCGGCAAAGAGCTGTGATGCTGCCCTGGTGATAGGCTCTGACCCGCTCTCTTCTCTTCCTTTTGGCACCGCCAAGAGCCTGGCCAGGATTCCTCTGATCGCCATAGATCCGCGTCGCTCTTTGACTACTGACGCTGCCCGAGTAGTGATTCCTTCGGCCATGTATGGACTAGAGGCTGGAGGCAGCGCCATACGAATGGACGGTGTCAGAATAGAGTTCGAGCCCATCATAAAGTCTGATCTGCTATCTGACGAGCAGATCCTGGCCAGGATAAAGGAGGAGATCTGATATGGAGGCAGTTGTGACTGTGGTCACCTTCCGGGACATCTTCCAGTATGAGGCGGAGAAAAAGAGCAAGTATTCGGAGGACTATAGGAAGCTGAGCGCTCAGATTATCCTTGACAAGCAGGACATGGCCGGGCTTGGAGTGAAGGACGGCCAGAATGTCCTGGTTAAGAACGATGTCGGAAGCATCGTGGTGGCAGTCAAGACCTCAGAAGACGACCCCCATCTCGGTCTTGGCTTCATGGTCAACAGCCCCTGGTCGAACCAGCTTGTTAGGGATGACGTCTGCGAGACGAGCATTCCTGGGTTCAAGAGGATCTCTGCCCAGGTATCGCCCTCTGTGGAGAATGTTACCCTGATATCCGAGCTATTCCAGAGGATGAAGGCCCAGGGTGCTTAGATGAATCTGATATCGATTTCAGATCTCGGAAAGAACGACATCATTCGGCTCCTTGACAGGGCAGATGCCTTCAAGGCAGGGCGATACAAGACCAGAACAGCGCCTCTGAAAGGAAAAAGCCTGGCGATGATCTTCGAAAAGCCATCCACGCGCACGCGCGTTTCTTTGGAGGTGGCCTTCGAAGAGCTTGGTGGTCATGCCCTAAACCTATCTGCAGGAGAGCTGCAATTGGGGCGGGGAGAGACCGTTGACGACACTGCCCGAGTTCTATCACGCTTAGTGCACGGAATAACCGCTAGGGTTTATTCTCACAACACCGTTGTGCGGCTTGCAAAGCATGCCAGCGTGCCTGTGGTAAACGCCCTGTCCGACTGGGAGCACCCGCTGCAGATTCTGGCAGACCTGATGACAATGCGCCAGCGCTTCGGCCGATTGGACGGGCTGAAGATTGCCTGGATCGGGGACGGCAACAACGTTTGTAACTCCATGATCCTGGCTGCGGCCATCATGGGAATGTCCATCGTCGCTGCTTCGCCTAAGGGTTTTCAGCCCAAGGCCACGATATTGGAGGAGGCTGAGAGGCTTGGGGGCAATCCAAAATTGGTCATAGATCCGACGGAAGCCGCCCAAGGCGCTGACGTGCTGATGACCGATACCTGGGTGTCCATGGGCGACGAGGCTATGGAGGCAGAGCGCTTGAGAGTCTTTGGAAAGTACCAGTTGAACAGCGAGCTTCTGAAGCTGGCGTCCAAGGATGCAATCGCCATGCACTGTCTGCCTGCCCACCGTGGCCAGGAGATCACCGATGAAGTGATGGACGGGCCGCAGTCAGCCGTCTTCGACGAGGCGGAGAACAGGCTGCACACGTCCAAGGCGGTACTGGAGTGGCTAATGGGCTAGAATTAGATTGCGCTGCTTGAAATTGCGCTGATTAGAGATTCTAGACTTGAGAAAAGCGAAAAGCGGAGTAGCATGGGGTTAAAGGGTCATTCTATCTGCATCATCTTGGATAATGCTTTTTCCAGCCTTTTCCGTGTCTTGGAGTCCGGGTTTTGTAGCAAGTCCAAATCCTTTTCAATTCTCTTCAGGCTCTCCTCTGAGGCAGGGCAATCTTCGTAAACCTCTATACCAAGAAGTCCAATTTGACCGGGGCTTAGAAAAGGGCTGCACCTGCATACCATTGGTCTGGCCTGGTATATCCTGCATCCCTTCTGGGCAACGTCGTAGAATCTGCACGGTGCGCTTGCTTTGAACGCCCGAAGGTCAGGCTCAGTGGGGTGAGGGATTGTGTATTCTTTAACTGTTTCTTCTATAGAAATATTAAAATGGCTTGATAATCTTCGAATATCCTTGGGATAAATGTCGATTGGATCGGCTACCTGGCAGCATATTCCACAGCGCTTACATTGAAAGTCAAGCTGGGCCTGAATGCGCACATAATCGTAGGGATCAAGCGGCATATTATCAAGGTGATTGAGTATTTCAAGGCCTGTTGGGTTATAAACAATCTGCCTATAGGCGAACAGGCTTCAATCACCCAAGACACCTACCATCCTTCACAGGATCGCAAAGTTCTAGTACAGCCCTGTCCTCTAAATGAGGGCTAGCCCAAAATTATAGCATGGCACATAGAAGCAAAGCGCGGGGGTTGCCAAGTGGTTAAAGGCGCAGGGCTTAGGACCCTGTCACGAAGGTGTTCGCGGGTTCGACTCCCGTCCCCCGCATAAAACCTTTTTCTGCTATCGATTCTGTGAAAGACTGCCTTCATCAGTGTTAATGTCACGATCATATAAAGCTTATCGCGTCTTTTGCATGGGATTAAGTAGCGTAGCAGCCTAAAATTTTGTTTGTCCAATGCTGCAAGGCAAAATCCTATATCCAATAAGACACTTCTGGTCGTGTATGTCATTTATTGAATTGGCACTCTGAAATTCAACAATTCCTTCAGGCTCCATACGTGATCAGTTAGACCTTCAGCCATTGCCGGAGTTCGCTGCGTCCATCTTTTTCTTCCCTCATTGATCTCTATTC
>JBGQAL010000228.1:0-3110 GCA_041494285.1 Methanotrichaceae archaeon | reverse complement strand
GCATCGATTATGACCAGGCACAGGATCAACCGATTGCCCGTCGTCGAGAACGGCAAGCTTGTTGGAATCGTAACTCGTAGTGACATCATAACAGGTCTAGGGAAGGCCAAATGAAGAGGCTTGAAGGCGGCATCTGCGCAGTGCCGGGCGTTTCGGCCTCCGGAGCAAGGAAGGGAAAGTACGGCCTGGCTTTGGTAGCCGCTAGCGGTGTTGCTGTGGGAATGTTCACGACCAACAGGATCCGTGCGGCACCTCTTGACGTGACAGCAGAGAACCTGGAGAACGGCTGGCTGGACGGTGTGATTGCAAACAGCGGCTGCGCAAACTGCTACACAGGAGTGCAGGGCCTCCAGGACGCTAGAGATATGGCCCGGATGATGGCGGATTTCCTGAAGACGGACCCAAGCAGGATCGGTGTGGCCTCCACCGGTGTTATAGGGCGACCAATGGACATGGAGATCATCGAGTCCCTCTTTCAGGAAGCCAAAGGCAGGCTCAGGAGCGGCCCTGATGCCAGCCAGGAAGCGACCAGGGCCATCATGACGACCGACACTAAGGTGAAAGAGGTAGCCTTGGAGCATAAAGGGGTGCACGTAGCCGGGATTGTTAAAGGCGCTGGAATGATCGAGCCCAGCATGGCTACCATGCTCTGCTTCATTTACACGGATGCCGACCTACCTCGAGCTGAGCTTAAAGACTGCCTTGCCAGTGCTGTAGCCGACAGCTTCAACATGCTTACTATTGACGGCGACACCAGCACCAACGACACGGTTCTTCTCACAGCCACCGGTGCTCAAAAGTGCGACATTGGGGCCTTCAGGGAAGCTTTGAACCACGTTTGCACCGAGCTGGCCAGGATGATGGCCAGGGACGGCGAGGGTGCCACCAAGTACTTCGAGACGGTGATCACCGGAGCCAGGAGTGAGGATGATGCCCGATCTGCAGCTCGCTCTGTAGCCCGCAGCAACCTTGTAAAGACCGCGGTCTACGGCTCCGACCCCAACTGGGGCAGGATAATGGCAGCAGTGGGGAGATCAGGAGCCCGGCTGGAACCTGAACGCATTACACTAAGCCTCGAGGGTAATGATATCAAGGTGACCCTGGTGGAAAAAGGAAGAATAGTCCAAGGCGTGCTGGACCAGGCCAAAGAGATCATGAAAGGTGACTCCATCCTCATCTACGTCGATCTGTGCCTAGGAGACGCGACGGCCCGAAGCTTCGGCTGCGACCTGACCCACGGGTACGTGGACATAAACGCAAACTACACGACCTGATATGTACCGTGACCAACGCTTGGGAAAGATTCCGGAGGACGTCCTGGAGTTCCTGTCCTCAAAGGAGGCAGATAGAAGGATCTTCGAAGCCGATCTGCTTGTGGACAGAGCCCACCTGATAATGCTGAAGGAGCAGGGCCTGGTTTCAGCCGACGCGTGTTCCCAGATCATCAATGCTTTGGACACACTCGAACCCGATGACACGCTCGAAGAACCCGATCTTAGAGTAGGCAATGAAGAGGATGTGCACGAGGCGATCGAAAAGCAGGTTATTGCGCTCGCCGGACAAGAAGGAGGTCGAATGCACACCGGCCGGTCCAGGAATGACGAGGTCGCCGCCTGTATTCGAGTGGCGCTGCGCGCCCAGATGCTCGATCTCATGGATGAACTCTTGTCGCTGATAAAGACCTTGGTCGAGCTGGCAGGAAAGAACACGGAGACGATCATCCCCGGGTACACCCACACCCAGCACGCCCAACCGACAACCCTCGCTCACCATCTTCTGGCTCATGCTGATGCTTATTCAAGAGATCTGGAAAGGCTGAGGGAAGCCTACAAGAGAGTCAACCAGAGCCCTCTTGGAGCGGCAGCCTTCGCCTCCACCGGTTTTAGCATAAACAGGCAGAGGACTTGTCAGCTTCTTGGATTCGATGGCTTAGTGGAGAACAGCATGGACGCAGTCTCCACCAGAGATTTTATTCTGGAAGTCTTGTCGGATCTGTCTATTCTCATGGTCAATCTGAGCCGCCTGGCAGAGGAGCTCATTTTGTGGTCCACTTCGGAGTTCGGCTATCTGGAGCTGGACAACCGTTTCGCCTCAACGAGTTCGATCATGCCTCAAAAGAAGAACCCCGACACGGCGGAGCTGGCCCGCGCTAAGGCTGGTTCCGTCATGGGCAGCCTGGTCTCGGCACTCTCCATCTGCAAAAGCCTTCCGCTGAGCTACAACCGGGACCTGCAGGAGGTCACACCCCACCTCTGGCGGGGCACGGACTGGGCTAGAAGTACGGTGCGCATTCTGGATGGCTGTGTATCCACTTTAAAATTTAATAAGGCGCGGCTTGAAGAAAGTTCAGCTGCCGGTTTCTCCACAGCAACTGAACTAGCGGATTCCTTAGTCCGCGAAACAGGCATGCCATTTCGAATTGCTCATCTGATCGTGGGAAGGATCGCAGCAACCGGCCGAAAGCCGAATTTGCCCGATCTGGATACGGTAGCCATGGAATTCGCGGGTTTTAGGCCCAGCGAACATGGTTTCAGTGAAGAGGTGCTTGAGAAGGCACTGGACCCACGGGGCAACGTGGCCCTAAGGTCCAACACGGGAGGACCAGCGCCCAATGAGACAAAAAGGATGGTTTCAGAGCGCTTGACCAAGATAGACGAGGAAAAGGACCGGATATCACAGATGCGCTCCAGAGTGAGCAGCGCGTTGGTCGCGCTGAAACAAATGAAGTAAGTACCGTCAACGAAGATGTTAACGGGACTTTAATTGATGGTCTCTTGTACTTCTTTGCCTGAGTTAGTGGAGGTTTAGTGTGGAGAAGACGCCACAACCTTAGTCCTCGCGAGGTCATTGTACCTCAATGCATAAAGTGTAAGGCTAGGTGCCATTCGGCCTAAATCAACGCAGAAAATGGTAATGTGTCGTAACCTAGCGATTCTTAATGTTGGATTGATTTGGTAAGACCCCTACAGATGCCTATTTGCGTTTAATGATCAATAAATATATAAAATTATTGGATTATAAAATTTACAGAAGATCTTGTTTCGTATCTTCGTACATATTTTACGAGTTTTACACTTAAACATAAATATTTCATAGGTCGGGTTTCCATT
>JBGQAL010000102.1:0-9970 GCA_041494285.1 Methanotrichaceae archaeon | reverse complement strand
GGGCATCATCGCTATACCAATGATCTTCAACATTTTCTTTCCCGGTGACCCCCTCATTCAGTTAGTGCATTTTGGAGCTGGTAGTCATTTGGGACCATTTTCTCTGCCTGAAAGCATCTTCATCACAAGACAGGGGGTAAACGCAGCGACAATCTTCACCATTCGGGTAGCAACGTGCGTGTCTGCGGTAGTCCTGCTATTCCTCACTACACCGCAACAGATCCTCTTCAAATCTCTGCGCACTGTGGGAGTTCCAAAGCTCTATGTCCTCACTCTGGAGATGACCTACAGGTACATCTTCCTGCTGATGGACCTGGTAAGAGAGATGTACGTCGCCAAGAAAGCCAGGACAATAAAGGCCATGGGCATGTTCGAGGAGCAGAAGTGGGTCGGTGGGCGTATAGGATACACATTAATAAGATCTCTTGACATGAGCGAAAAGGTTCACATGGCCATGATGTCCAGAGGCTACAACGGCGATGTCAGGATCATGCAGGAGTTCAAAATGCGTAATCGCGATTATATCGCAGGAACATTGGCTATATCCATGAGCGTTGCGCTTGTATTGATTTCCCAAAATATCATTCGGGTATAAGAACATGGAAGCTATCTTTGACTTGAGGAATGTATCATACTCATACGTGGGAAAGATTGAGGCCTTAAAGGATATCACCCTTAAGATAGACCGTGGCGAACTCGTATCTATAATCGGCTCTAACGGCAGCGGCAAATCTACATTGTTAGCCGTCCTAAATGGACTTATATATCCTACATCTGGAGAGTTCTATGCCTTTGCCAATCAGATAACTGAAGATGCTTTCGATGCCATCAAGGATAATGAGTTTCGGACCTATTTCCGGACAAAAGTGGGCTTTGTCTTTCAGAATTCGGATATACAGCTCTTCTCGCCTACGGTCTTCGAGGAGATAGCTTTTGGACCCCTTCAGCTCGATGTTACTCCCGAAGATGTCAAGACCAGAGTTGAGGACGTCTTGGAGATGATGAACATCACCAGGCTAAGAGATCGATCGCCTCATACTCTTAGCGGAGGAGAGAAGAAGAAGGTGTGCATAGCCACCGTCCTTGTCAATAACCCCGATGTCCTACTTTTGGACGAGCCATCGGCCGGATTAGACCCGAGGACCCAGCTCTGGCTGGTGGAGCTCTTGCAGGAGCTAGGACAAGCAGGAAAGACCGTGATTACCGCCACTCATGACCTGGAAATAATAGACCAGATCAGCAAGAGGGCCATCGTCATGGGCGAAGACCATGAGGTTAAGGAGGACGGGGATGCCGATAAGGTCCTAAATGATTACGAACTTCTCCTTGGAGCGAACCTGATTCATGAACATATGCACTTCCATGGCAAGCTTGTGCATGATCATCTCCATGATCATATGAAAGGGCACATACACAAACATGAAACATAATTAGGCTAAATGAAAGCTCGATCCTTACTTTCTCAGTCCCGTATGCAATCCAAGGGAGACGTTGGGGTTAGCCATGCTCCGCAAGGGAAAAATCATTTTAGAGGGGCTTATCCACAGCAAGGTCATTCTATAGACTGATTTGTCGCCTCAATCAGGATTGCTACTGGAGAGCGAATCAAAGGTTTTGGGAGACAAACTGTAGAGGTCGGGAATCAAAAAGTCTTAAGTACAAACTGAGACTCATAAAGCTTAATGGCTGCTTTGGATACGCTCCTGAACAATATCTGGGTAATTCTCTTCATCTTGCTCTTCTTTGTGCCAATGGCTCAGAAGAACCTTCTCCAGATGGAAAGAAAACGACTTTTAGCAAGGCTTGGAAAAAAGAGAGGTTCCCAGGTCATAACACTCATTCACCGCCAGGAGACCATAAGCTTCCTCGGGTTGCCCATTTCAAGATACATAGACATCGACGACAGCGAACAAGTTCTTCGGGCAATAAGGACTGCGCCAAAAGAGGTTCCTCTTGACATAATTCTGCACACACCGGGCGGGTTGGCACTAGCGGCAACTCAGATTGCCATGGCATTGAAGGCTCACCCTTCCAGGAAGGCGGTTATTGTTCCTCATTTTGCTATGAGTGGGGGGACTCTCATAGCCCTTGCGGCTGATGAGATAATCATGGATCCCCATGCAGCCTTGGGCCCCGTGGATCCTCAACTGGGCGACCAGACCACCGTTTATCCAGCTACATCCCTGTTGAAGGCTGTGCAGAAGAAGTGCGTCGACGAGATCGACGACAAGACCCTGGTCTTCGCCGAAGAGGCTGAAAAAGCCCTGAAACAGATGAATGATCTGGTCAGAAAAATCATGGCGGACAGGTGTGGCGGGGACAAAATAGAAAAGATAATAGAGGACTTTGTATCCGGCAAGTTCACCCACGACCGCCCCTTCATGGCTGAGGACGTCAAGGAGCTTCTCGGAGGCTGCGTCAGCACGGCCGTCCCCGAAGAGGTCTACGAGCTGATGAAGCTCTACAGGATGGAGATCGGAGGAAGGAGGCCGGGGGTAGAAAACGTTCCTCTGTCCCGAAGATGACCAATCTGCCTACAGGTCCTGGCACATTCGAGCAGGATCTGCAAATAGGAGATTGTGGGCGATAAGGTAAACCCGAACAGTCAAGATGAGCGATGGTTCTTCTTTTGTAATTTTCCCCGGCCGCGTGATGCCCTTTCTCGAAGGGCAGCGCCCCCTGGAACAAGGCACTTCGCGCAGTCTCCTATTAGATCTTCCCTGCCAGCAAGCTTCAGCCCTTCCTTGACCAGACCGTAGTTCTTGGGGTCCATGTACTGAAGTATTGCGCGTTGTATTCGCTTTTCCCTGCCCTTTGGCACGTGAACTGGGTTCAGGGTAAACGGGTCTAGTCCGGTGTAATACATGGCTGTGGAGATGGTCATGGGCGTGGGAGTAAAGTCCTGAACCTGCTCTGTGTACATCCTATGGTCCCGGATGTACTCTGCCAGGTCGACCATGTCCTCTACAGTGCATCCGGGATGGCCTGACATGAGATAGGGTACTAGGTACTGCTCCTTTTGATGAGCCTTGTTGACAGCGTCGAAACTCTCCATGAAGGCTTCCAATAACTCGACAGGCGGCTTATGCATGCAGTCCGTGACTTTTCGGACGATGTGCTCAGGTGCAATCTTAAGATGGCCTGAGACGTGGTGCTGGCAGAGCTCTTCAAGGTAGTCAGATCCATCGGACAGAACCAGATCGTGCCTTATCCCGGAGCCTACATAGACCTTTCTCACTCCTGGAATGGCTCTCAGCCGGCGCAGAAGCTCCACCTGATGGCTGTGGTCAGTGTCCAGGCTGGGACAGTCAGCAGTGCATAGCTTATCCCTGCAGGCACCCTTTTTCCAAGCAGCGCAAGTCATACCGTACATATTGGCCGTCGGCCCACCAACATCCTGGATTATTCCTTTGAAGCCTGGCATTCGTGTGAGCCTCGTTGCCTCCCTGATTATTGACCCCAAACTGCGGCTCTGGACAATTCTTCCCTGGTGGTGGGTCAGGGCGCAAAATGAGCATGAACCGAAGCAGCCTCGGTGACTTGTGATGGAGAACCTGACCGGCTCCAGAGCAGGAACCGGTTCTTTGTAGGACGGGTGGGCAACTCTGGCGTATGGCAGCTCGTAAATGTGGTCCAGCTCCTGAGATGTCAATGGTCTAGAGGGCCTGTTCTGGATGATAACCGTCTTAGGGTGGGGCTGGGCGATCGTGCGACCATGGAACGGGTCCTGCTCTTGATAATGCAACCTGAAGGCCTCTGCATAGCTTCGCTTGTCTGAGGAGACCTCAGCAAAGCCTGGGATGACCAGATGATCAACGTGTCTTGTAGATCTCCATTGGCGTACATCCATCTTAACAACAGTCCCGGGAAGGTCTTTGACCTCTTGGATTCTCTCACCTTCATCCAGCCGCGCCGTCAGGTCAAGCAGCGGGCGCTCGCCCATGCCGAAGACGACCATGTCGGCAGGCGCATCGGTCAGAATGGATTGTCTCACCGAGTCAGACCAATAATCGTAATGGGCGAACCTGCGAAGGCTGGCCTCCAGGCCGCCGAGGACGATTGGCACGCCGGGAAAAAGAGCATGGACCTTGTCCACATAAACGATTGCGGCTCTGTCCGGCCTGCGAGGCACACCGCCTGGGGAGTAGACATCGTCGCTCCGGCGCTTCAGGTTGGGCGTTAGGGTGTTAACCATCGAGTCGACGTTGCCGGAGGAGATGCCAAAGAATAGTCGGGGCACGCCCAGCTTCTTGAAGTCATCATCCTTCTTCCAGTCGGGTTGCGCTATGATGCCTACAGAATATCCAGCATCCCACAGAACACGGCCAATAATGGCCGTGCCGAAGGAAGGATGATCCACATAGGCATCTCCGCTAACCAGGATGATATCGAACTGACCGATGTCGAGATCTTCTGCCTCCTGTTTGGACATGGGCAGGAAGCGGGGTTGGTTTCTCACGGGCACTGGATCCTCTCAGTCGCTATGAATGCAAAGATTACACATATATAAGTGTATAAGCAGTTAATGCAGGAAATTGGAACTCCATCAATTTTGGGGAGGTATCCAATGCCGACTAATCAGCGCTAACTAAAGGTCTCCCCGCTGTCTGGAAGTTAGGGCAGCGATGATATGTCATTCCCTTTTTGTCAAACCTGGAGCCCCAAAACCAAGCTCTTTTGGGTGGCTTCAGAATAAGGCCGAAATTATAAAGAGTAAGGATCAGGTTAAATTAATACAGACTGCAATGGGTCTTGAGCCAAACGATATCGTAGACCGAGATTCTATTCGTTATAGCTAACAATATTAGCCATGAATCAATCAGCGCCATATTATTGGCTCACAAATAAAGTTCGGAGCAAAATTTATCCATTGCCAATTAAGCCGCCCAGATATTTTTTGCTATATCCATCGATCGGCCATAATGCACTATACGCGTGAGGTTGTGGATAATCGGTCCTATCAATCGTATCCCGGAAAGTACTCCCATTTGATCTGCTGCTCAGGAACGGACAAATTCTTGAGAATGCTCACCATGGCTTCTACCATCTTACGAGGGCCGCTGGTGAAAAAGACGCGCTCCAAGTAATTGGGGATAAATTTCCCCACCATCTCCTCGCTGATCCGGCCGGTTGCGCCCTTCCAGAATTGACTGGGCCTGGTCAGGGTGTACACAACATCTAGGTTTGGGTTCTGCTTATGCATCGCCTCCAGATCATCTCGAAACGCGATGTCGTCCTCGGTGCGGTTGGTGTAGAGCAGCGCAATCTTTGTATCCAGTCTTTTGTCAGTGGAGTATCTGATCATGCTGCGCAGAGGCGTTATGCCTATCCCTCCAAAGAGCAGCCCGACCTTATTATGCTCACCCTTGAAGGTGAAACTGCCATGAGGTCCTTCGATCATAACTTCATCTCCCGGCTCTAGCGCTGCCAGGGCATCGGAAAAAGGGTTGCCGGTCAGTCTCTTCGTCATTTCTAAGTGATGCTCTTCTGTCGGACTGCTGGAGATAGTGAAGTGCTTGGTCATTTGTGCTTCCTCTTTTCCAAGAGTTATGAACATGAACTGGCCTGGAAGGTAATCGAACCCCTCTGGCCTTGCGAACCGTATGGACCTGACATCCTTGGTTCTTTGAACAATCTCATTTACTTCAGCATGGAATTTCATCTAGCTCCCCCTTTTCACGCGTAGAACCGTTTTCCCGACATAAGAATGTCCTGGCTTAGAGTATTAATTTTTTTTTCTCGACCGACATCGCAAATTCGTCATCAGATTTATACTGTAAGGCGTCAATAAATCATTAGTGTTTAGGGGTTGAGGTAATACCAAGAGAGACGGTTGTGGGTAACGGCCGAATAGCTGTTGCCTTTGACAGTAAGATGAGCATCAGAGACTTCTTCTACCCCAGGGTTGGCCTGGAGAACCACGTATCCGGGCATGAGCTGAAGACAGGGATATGGGTAGACGGCGATTTCCGCTGGTTGGGAGAGGGCTGGGAGATAGAGACTAAGTACATGCCCGAGACTCTGGTGAGCAGGAGCCGAGCCAGTCATCCCGTCCTCGACATCCAGATTGAGACCAACGATGCCGTGAATTCTCAGGACGTTTTCCTGAGGAAGCTGATGATCAGAAACATGGCCAAAACCCCCAGGAAATTCAGGATCTTCTTCACTCACGACTTTCACATCTACGGGGACCCCGTGGGGGACACTGTGATGTATGAGCCAGCCCTAAACGCTGTCATCCACTACAAGCGGCAGCGTTACTTTCTGATCAACGGGGTCACGAGCAAGGGAGCCGGGATTTACCAGTTTGCGACCGGCTACAAGGAGCTCCCGGGCAGAGAAGGCACCTGGAAGGATGCCGAAGACGGCATTCTCAGCGGCAATCCCATTGCTCAAGGGTCAGTAGACTCGGCCGTCTCCTTCGAGCTGGACTTGCTTGCTCAATCCAGAGGAACTCTTTATTACTGGATTGCCTGCGGGAGAAACCTGAAGCAGGTAGTGAAATTGGACTCTGTGGTAAAGAATACAGGAGTGGAGCAGCTTCTCCTTGAGTCGGAGAACTACTGGTCCGCCTGGGTGAACAAGAAGGAGATCAACCTCAGCATCCTGCCAAAGGAGATTATCAGGGCTTACAAGAACTCGCTCCTCATCATGCGCAGCCACGCTGACAGCCGAGGAGGGATAATAGCCTCATGCGACTCGGATATCATGCAATTTAACAGAGACACTTACTCCTACATCTGGACGAGAGACGGAGCCATAGCCGCGATGGCCTTTGACCTCGCGGGATTCAGAGATACAAGCATGCGCTTCTTCCGTTTCTGCAACCTCGCTATAGCCGATGAAGGTTTCTTCCATCACAAGTACTCGCCTGATGGTTCTGTCGGCAGCAGCTGGCTTCCCCTGGCAGGCTCAAAGGGAATGCTTCCAATTGAGGAGGACGAGACTGCTCTCGTTCTCTATGCTCTTTGGAGACACTTCCAGAAGTACAGGGACATCGAGTTCATAGAGAGCGTCCCAAAATTGGTCCTGAAGACCACGGAGTTCCTCTTGGACTATCTCGATCCGGATACCGGGCTTCCCAAGCCTTGCTTTGACCTCTGGGAGGAGAGGTCGGGGGTGTTTACCTGGACTGCTTCGACTGTGTATGCAGCACTTAACGCGGCAGCCAAATTTTGGAAGGTCATGTACAACAGAGAACGTTACGAGGCCCTGAACAGAGCAGCGGCTGGTCTGAGGGAGGCCATGCTCAACCGCCTTTACGATCCCGAGAGTCAGAGGTTCATTAAGGCAGTTTACCCGGACGGCTCGCGGGACTTGACCGTTGACAGCTCAGCATCGGCCATCTTCCTATACGGAGGCTTTGATGCCTCTGACAAGATGGTAGAAGGAACCATGAACTCGATTCGAGACAATCTGTGGATCAGGACAAGGGTGGGAGGTTTGGCAAGGTATGAGAACGACGAGTACCAGAGGGTCTCCAGAGAGGTGACAGGCAACCCCTGGTTCATCTGTACTCTATGGTTGGCGAGGTGGCACATCGCACAGGCTAAATCGTCAGACCAACTTGTTGAGGGGTTGGAGCTCATCTCCTGGGCCGCGAAACACGCCTTGCCCTCGGGGGTTATGGCCGAGCAGGTTCACCCCTTCACGGGCGAGCCGGTTTCTGTTTCGCCTCTGGTCTGGAGCCATGCCGAGTTCGTCATCGCCGTCTGCGAGTACCTGGAAAAGTACCGGGAACTTTCGTCAATGGCTGAGACGGTGTGCTGAAAGGAAGGTTGATGTGACAATACAAAGGATCTGCAAAATGGATGATGTCCCGAGTGGGTCCATGAAACAGTTTGACCTCAAGGAGAGAGAATTTTTAGTAGTCAATACTGGAGATCGGTTCTACTGCCTAGAGGCTCGATGCACCCATGCAGGAGCGCCCCTCGCTGAAGGCAATCTTGATGGAGACATCCTGACCTGCCCCTGGCATTACTCCCAGTTTAGGGTCTCTGATGGCTCGGTTGTGAGAGGTCCTGCTAATAACCCTTTGAACGTTTATGACATTACCGTAAGAGACGGCCAGCTTTTCATTGAGCTTAAATGAAAACAAGACTGGAGCTCTGATTGAATGAGCCCAGGATACATGTTCACATGCACAACGCTCATGCTCTATCCTAATGCTCCCATCCTAATGCTTCGTGCTGTTGTCCAACTCAAATTTTAGTTTCAACAGCAAGGTTTTAATTTGAATGATTGTACTTACCAAGGAAGGGGATAATTCATGAAGTACAAAGGGCGTATGCTAGGGTTCCTGGTCGTTCTCATCTTTCTGGCAACGGCAATCTCCTGCCAGGCAGCCACTGTTAGCGTCGAGCCAGGGCAGAGGATTCAGGCGGCCATAGATTCTGCCCGACCCGGCGATGTCATCAGAGTAGAGAAGGGAGTCTACGACGAAAACCTGAATATCTCCAAGCGGGTCACTTTGGTTGGAATAGAGATGCCTCTGTTAGGTGCTAGAGCTGCCGGCAGCGCCATAACTATTCGTGCCGAAGGAGTCAATGTCACTGGATTCGAGCTTAGAAATTCCAGAAGATCAGGAATTGCTATCTTCTCCAAGAACAACTCGATCAGGGGCAACAATATCAGCGGCTGCAATGACGGCATACGGGCAGAGAACTCAATGAACAATTCGATCACGGGAAATGTGATCAACGACAATACCAACGGGATAAGCCTTGTTCGCTCCAGCATGAACCTCATAAAAAATAACAACATCAGCGGCAACAAAGTCGGGGAAAGCAGCGACTGCGGAATCTACCTCGCCTACTCCGACAATAACACGATCTCGAACAACCGGATCACAGACAACGGCGACTGTTCCATCTGTGTATTGTCCAGCGGCAAAAATACGATTGTAGGCAATAATATCAGCTTGAGTCGCTGGTACGGTCTTTCTTTAAGCGAGTTCAGCAACGACAATCTGATAGCGGAAAACTATGTTGTAAATAACAAATATGGCGGTATTTACCTGGAGGACTCCAGGAATAACACCATCAAAAGCAACAGGGTAATGGAGAATGGAAACGGCATCTATCTCTCATGCAACAGCAACAACAACTATGTCCATAGCAATTTAGTCTCTAACAACGAAAATGGGATACACCTAACCTTCCACAGCAGCAACAACACTATCAGCGGGAACAGAGCTATCAACAACGGATTTGGAATATACGTGACCTTCTCATCGGGGTGGAACTGGATATTCAACAACAGCCTCATTGATAACGGTTACAATGCGTTCGACATGGGCATGAAAAACCGATGGGACAATGGATTTGTTGGTAACTATTACAGCGATATGGGATCTAAGTACTATATTCCAGGTGGCTCAGGCGTGGATAAGCATCCATTGCCACCGCCTGCGCTGGATGATTCTTAGTTAGGTCAAGGTTGCCCAAGTGGTCAGAATGCTGCTACTCAAGGTGAAATAAAGGCCTCGAAGTTCTTGATGTAGGCTGAGCCTATGGTAGTTGATCTGTAAAACCCATCGATCTTTTCAACCATATCGGCTTTTTCTAACAAAGCCAGATGAAGCTCTGCCAGGTTTTCTTTCAGTCCGAAGGCCGTCTCTATATCCTGTCTGGTCCTGGCCTCTGGACCGATGAACTTCATGATCTCTCGTCTGATTCTTAGCTGCAAAACCTCTCCAGCAAATCGGTGGCCCTCTGAGGTCTCCCACCATTTCTCGCTGCCGTTTTCTGCAAGATTCGTTAAAGAAGAAGTATTCGATACAGAAGCCTCAAGCTTCCGAACGCCGCCGATGTCTCTTTCCATATCTATCAAATTATAGTCTCTTGCAAAACTTAATATAATACATCATCCATTATTCTTCTTATGAAGGGGAATAGGATAGAATTAGCAGAGCGGAAAGAAATAAGGTCTAGACTCCGTCATGAAAAGGACGAAAAAGTAAAATTGAAAT
>JBGQAL010000188.1:0-4637 GCA_041494285.1 Methanotrichaceae archaeon | reverse complement strand
GGCGATTTCATGTCGTCATTACCTATGAGGATAGTTGATGCTATCTAAATTACAATTGTTACTGGAGTATCCTAACTATAAATCTTCTCAATCTACAGAATCCATCTCACCAGAATATATGAACCTTGCTCAGTTGCAGAAGATGACCTTGTAAAAACAGCCTCATTCATGAGCTTAGCCGGCTAAAACGAGTCCTGCAACCCCGCGAATCGCTCCAGAATCCATCTGTTCCTGACCTCGGGGTGGAATATTATGCCGTAGATCGATCTTTCGCGGTGCTTGAAGGCCTCCACAATCTGTGTTGTTCCTGCCACTAACAGGAATTCTTTGGGCAAGGTCACACCATAGTTGTGGAGGTGGTAGCCCTCGATCTGGCGTGGTTCGTCCAGAAGAGGTGTATCTATTACGATCTCAATTCTCTCTAGCCCGATTGCAGGTTTTAGCACGATAGCCCCGCCGTAGATCGCGCTTATTACTTGCATCCCGGCGCAGATGCCCAGCACCGGCCCGTCGTATCGCATCAGCCAGGAAAACATGTCTATTCGATCCGCGTAGATGTTGTCCTTCAAGGCCGTTCCGCAGAGGATTATTTTATCGAACTTCCCCAGCTCGTCATCGGCCATCTCGGTGAAGTGCAGTATCTCAAAACGCGCCCCAGCTTTCCTAAGCGTGTCGCCGATGGGAAAGACGAACTCGTACTTAGAAAGAGAGTCCTTTTCGTAACACAGGTCTAGCAGAAGGATCATTTCTCAACCAGCCGCACATCTTCGATGAGGAAGTGCCCTCGGTAGTTCTCGTAAGTCTTGGATGCCTTAAGGATCTCGATCCGCCTTTCGAAGAGCGGCCCGTCGATGACGAAGGTCTCCAGCTCGCCGCCCTCGCCTGAGGGGTTAATCTTGTATCTCTTCTGAAGCTGCTCAAGCTTCTGGACAAGGTCTTCGGTTAATGTGGCCCCCACCCAGGATTCGTCAAAAGGGTAGGCGAACACGCCGGAGATTATTATCTCGAACCCCTCAGAGATCAGCAGTCGCAGATAGTCCACCTGGTTGATCTGCCACAGCGGATTGAAGCACCACAGGTCCAGTTCCCGGCAGATCCTCTGAACCCTGGCAGCCTGGTAAACAGATTCAATGGCTCCTGTAACTATGCCCTCGATGCCGTATTTTTCTCGAACGGTGACGATTGCTGCCTTAAGGTCCTCCAGCTCTTCCTCTTTCCTACCTTGGGTGGGCCAGGAGAGCAGGGGAATTCCCATGGCCTCTGCCTGAAGGCCCGTGCGGCGGATGTTGGGGGTGTGGAACATGTAGCTGTCAACGTTCTCGGAGATCAGGGTGATCAGGCAGGCCACATTGTTCTTTTCCATGGCCCGGTAGCATGCGAAGGTCGAGTCCTTGCCGCCAGAGAAGAGCACTCCGAGATTCACAATTGAAAGGTTATGGGATGGAAGTTAAAAAGGTGATGGATTTGGTATATTCTGAGGCCCGCTGATACTCTAGTCATGATCTTCCGAATTAACGGCGTGATTGCCCCAA
Organism: Methanotrichaceae archaeon; assembly: GCA_041494285.1. Taxonomy (GTDB): domain Archaea; phylum Halobacteriota; class Methanosarcinia; order Methanotrichales; family Methanotrichaceae; genus Fen-7. The sequence continues at coordinate 3,105 of JBGQAL010000188.1, read as the reverse complement.
GTCTGTCGGAAATGGCAGAGCAGGCGGACCCGGTGGCCAAGCTGTACGGCGAGATGGATCCATTAGGCTCAGTACATCTCTTAACCTTTTATTCTTAGCAATGATGGCAGGAATATAATTAGCGCCATGGCTACTAAGAAAACAATAAATATTAGCTGCTGTCGCCTCCGAGATGAATTTAACTTGGATTCGCAAAGCTCGTCGCAGACGTTTCCCTCGCCTATGGCGTTGCCGCAAACTATACAGTGCTTGTGGGGCTTTATGTCTGTCATCCAATTCACCGATTGCCTGTGCTCATATCACCCTGATGGAATGACTATTTGGGGGTTCTTCTCTCTGGCGATCTCTGCCAGAGTCTGCAGCTCTCTGAGCTTGATGGCTACAGGAGCCACTCTATACAGTTTAGCCGTCTCGGTCATTATCTTGGAATCTTGGAACTCTCCATCAGCCTGGATTAGTCTAGACCTCTTCTCCTCTGGTGACGGTGAGCGGCTTTGCGAGCTTATTGAAAAAGGACCTGGAAAAGGGGACATACGACAATGGTTAGTGCCCTTTTGACGGTGAACTAGCTGGTTGTTCGATTGATCTGGAGAGTCTTTAGCACATCCTCAACCTTCTTCTTATCAGCTGTATAGGCTGTAATCGCCACGATTATTGTTCCCTGATTACCAGAGGCATCCGGAGAATAAGTAATCTCAAACTGGGGTATGCTTGCAGTTACCTGGACATTAGCAATGAAGCCCTTCTGGCCTCCAACATCTACATGATCCCAGGATTTTGCTTTTGCATTCTCCGATGGATAAAATGTTTTAATTGCATGTACTAGCACATCTTCTGACACATTTGTGCTGGAGCCATAATCCCCAATAATCATTTCAAACAAATCATTGCCTACCCACAAATCAACAAGATCGGCGGTGAAATCGGGGTACGTAGTCGGGGCAAACTGGTCATTGATTTTTACGGCCTCATCGCTCATCACCTGTATATTGAATTTCCCTATATTGGCAGTATGTGTCTCTCCCATACAACAGTTCAAACTAGTCGCTAGGAAGGCTGCCAACACGAACATGAATATTTTGTCCATCTTTTATTTCTCCTCTATAACATGCCTTTTTTTCATAAATTAAGCTTTAGCGTTTGATCTTCTCCCCACGATTCTGGGCCTCTTCTCCCCCTCTGCCTCGGCCTGCTTGGTCATGGCCCTCATCATCGACTCGGGAGCTGCTGTGTCAACGGCCTTGCCGAAGGCTCATTCCACTCGAGACTCGGTCTGTACCTGCTTCTTTTATGCCGAATCTTGGCGTGTTCGTTAAGAAACATCTTCGTGAAGAATGTCTTGCCACAAATCGGGCATTTGAACACTTCCTGATTCATTTTAGCCATTGACTTTTACCTCCCTCGCCTTAAATAATCTAAATTGAAGAAGAGTGATATGTAGGATGCTCCGTTGCTCTCGTCCATGATGCATATCCTGCAAATTCCAAAGCTCAATTAGTCGGATAATCGGCGTTAGCATTCTTTTCTCCCTGATTCGCTTACTCGCCGTAAGCCGATTCCCCATGGTACTTTTGGTCGAGTCCTTGCTCTTCGGTCTTCTTTGAGGTATGCACGGTCATGACCTTGCCCAGGACAAAGAAGATCGCATAGGTAATGAAGAAGGCATAGACCGATGCGAAGGCGACAGCACCGAACTCGATGCCAAAGAACTTCGGGTTGCCGTATAGCAGGCCATCGACCCCGGCCTTGTTGACGGACAGGGTGCTGAAGACCCCCAAGAGGACGATCCCCAAGAATCCGCCAATGCCGTGGACGCCCCAGACATCGAGGGCATCATCCCATTTACGGCTGTTCTTGAACCTTATGGCCATGTAACAGATGAACCCTGCAGCAATGCCCAGTACCATCGCGGCCTGTGGGGTAATATAACCAGCCGCCGGCGTGATGACGACCAGGCCCGCAAGGCCGCCCGTGAGGAACCCGACGAGCTTGAACTTTCCGTCATAACCGAAGTCCATTATCATCCATACGAAGGAGGCGAAACCGCCAGCTATGGCGGTATTGAGGAAGGCAAGAATCGCGACATCGTTCATTGCGAAGGCGTTCCCGGCCGTGAACCCGAACCAGCCGAACCACAGTATGGACATGCCAATGGCCACGAGGGGGATGCTGTGGGGATTGTCCTTGACCTTCCTGGGCCCAAGGTACATGACTATGGCTAAGGCACTCATGCCTGCAATGGCATGGACGACGATACCGCCTCCGAAGTCCTTGACGCCCCACTGCTGCAAGATCCCCCCGCCCCAAGCCATATGGCATATCGGATAGTAGATGAACAGCTGCCACAGGGTCAGGAACAAGAGGTATACCTTGAATCTCACGCGGTTGGTGAAGGCACCCGTGATCAAGGGCGGCGTGATGACGACGACCATCAACTGGTATGACAGGAATATGTAAAGGGGCAGGGCCTGGCTGATAGGCGACGGTGTATCGGCTGAGATGTTCAGGAGGAATGCGTTATGGAGGTCGCCGATAACCCCATGGAAGTCGCCGCTGAAGCACAGGGAATAGCCCATGACGACCCAGAGGACGGTGGAAAGGCCCATGGCAACGAAGCTTTGCATCATGATGGCTATCGCGTTCTTCTTGCCGACGAGCCCGCCATAGAACAGTGCTAGCCCTGGGGTCATCACCATGACCAGAGTCGTCGCGACCAACATGAAGGTCATGTCCGTTGCGTTGAAGTTCGGGTTAATCACTCTCATCACCAATCCGAAACTTGAGCCCAATTGTTACAATCCATGTCTATGAATGGGTCTGCAAGTTATGGTCGAAACTTAGGGAAGTAGATCGGCAGGAGATCGATGTCCAGGATTGCATCGGCTCGCCTGCCTTCCTTAGCGCACTCTATTGAGTATTCTTCATCTCCATCTGGCTGCTTTTCTTCTCACCTTTTTATTGAGAGGCGCATCCATGCCTCCCACTTTCATTGTTTGCTCACGCTGGCCAGCTCATCCAGGGCGATGTTCAGTTTCAGCGCATTGACTCTCTCCTGCCCGAATAGGCCGTACTGAAGCGGCTCAATATGCTCCTCGACCAGCGTCC
>JBGQAL010000091.1:0-11076 GCA_041494285.1 Methanotrichaceae archaeon | reverse complement strand
GAAAGATCTTGGGCACGCTGCGCAATGAAAAAGGGACCTCGATCCATGAGCGAATCATGACGATGCTGGCAACCTGGGGACAGAAAGGACTGGATTGTCTCCAAATGCTAACGGCAAAGCTAGCCAGCTAAACACATACCAACCGAGCTTCTGCTGATATTGCAGATTTCTGGCTCTAATTTCCGTTGGCATCGGTCTTGATCAGCCAGGCATCTGTAGAGTACATTCATCGGTAACTATCTATACCCCGTTTCTGGAGATGCCTATGGGAGCATGGGCGGGACAACGTAATGGTCATCCCATCGATTTTTTTCTACTCTCTTCGGTTCTAGAGTTACATTCATCGGTAGACTTACATTCATCGGTAGAGGAGACCTGTTGGACTGGAGCACGGTGAAGGTCTTTCCAATAGCGCTGTCCCAACCGTTAGGTCCGGCGTGCTTGCCATCTCTGACCCAGACAATGAGCTTATAATCCCCAGGGCTGAGGTTTGTGATGCTTGTACCCCACGGGTAAAGCACGTTACTCGTTGTCCAGCCATCTGAAAGATCCCTGGTGCTTGATCCATCATAGAGCCAAAAGCGATAGATTAATTGATCTCCCTCTTTATCACCCGCCAAAGCTTCCCAAGAGGAACTATTATAGCCTATATGTAATTGATCTGGCCCATTCAAAGCGTGAAGCATCGGTTTCTCGTTAATAGGGATAGTGACGTTCATAGGAATAGTAGCATTCTTCGGCTGGACATTTGGGCCTTGTCTTGCCCGCTTTAGATAGGATGCAGGTATCTTCAATGGAGTTTTCTGATACATATCTCTGATGCAAATAACGATATGCTTATCTCCCTGATAGAAAGGTCCTCCTGGATGGGCATTCCCTTTCTCGTCCGGTCCCCAGTCCAGGTTAAGCCATACACCCTTGGTATCTGTAGCGACATGAGTAAAAACTTTATCCGACTTGTACTTTTGCTTCAGCCAATCCATAATTTCATTTACCTGGCTGTTTGGAGAATTAAGTTGCCCAATATAGACTTCCGTATAAGCATGCCCTCCAGTCGTATTGTTGTGAGCCAGAATGATCCTAGTGGTCCCACCGATGGACTCTACCAGCGCCGACATGAGGATGGCAAAATCGTCGCAGTCTCCTCCGCCCACACAATTGGCTTGGTCGCCCAATCTTAAAGACGCATTGGCATAACTAAAGTAATCAATGCCTCTCGGATCTCGCACATAGCCCCACCCTTTCTTTGTACCATCACCATTTTTCAAATAATTGTAAATCGAGTCGATCTGATCGATAGTGAGATCTCCTGGATATTTGAGTGCAAGCACAGTAGCTTCCTCGTGTACACGTGAATTGTCTGGCTCCACCCTAGAGTCAAACGCCTTCTTGAGGTCACCTACTTTCTTCTCGGTTGTGCTTCCAGGACCGCTGCCGCCGCCTGTAACAGGAAACTCCAGAACCTCGCTGTCTAGTGGCGTGGACACTGATGGCACTCCAGCAAGGTCTGAAGATGCTGCTCTCATGCTTTCCAGTTGAGCCGGGGTGTAGTCGGCTATGCCAGAAGTGCTTTGGTCAAATACATAAGGTATGTCTGCGGCCAAGCTTGACCCTATGGTGATGCATACCGTTACCAGCAGAAGGAGGCCATATTTGTACATTCGGACAGACTCCACGATGTTTCCCTGATCTTACACGCCAAATGAAAAAGTTTGCGATTGCTGTCAATTTATGCAGTAAAAAAAAATACAAAAAATAAAGTCCTGATTTGGGAACCAAGACTTCATGCCACATCGATTGTTATGTAGTTGCTCGGCTTGTCGTATATGGTGAACAGGGTTATGTGCCTGCCTGGTGTGTCTGCATAGAACCATATGTACTTGTAGCCTGGTGTTGCAAACCCATAGCTATAGAGCTTGACCGTGCCATCCGGGTAAAACTCATAGAGCTTCATAGTTCCGGTGTACGGGACATACATCAGGTCTTGTACCCAGCCGCCTATTGGGCAGGTTGCGTACCAAGACCATCCAGCAGATGATGAAACCCAGAGCGCCGGAGCGTTTGCCGGGAACACCTGATAGAACGATGTCCAGGGCATGTATGTTCCGCTGAAATACACTGCTTTCGGCGGAGCTGTTTGAACATTGTAGGACATCAAGACTTTCTGCTGTACGGCGGGCGGGGCTTGAGTTGAATATATCGCAGTTACAGCGCTTGTACTACCTTGCCCTAACTGGACAACCGTTTTTTGTACGACGGGACCTGGACTAACAGTAACTGGCTGAGATGGATATGCCTTAACCATTCCGGATGGCATGGCTGAAGTGGGCGCTCCCGGATAAGCACCATAAGTCTCTCCTTGGCCACTCTGATCATCCGCAACTACGATTCCTATCAGCACAAATGCTAAGCATAAGATGCTTAGAGTCAACAATGCTTTTCGCAAATTGAATCCCATATATGACACCCTCCTATTCTCCTCGGAATTAAGCTGCATCAATCGTTATGAAGTTGCTCGGGTTGCCTGATATGGTGACCATAATTATGTGCCTGCCGGGCATATCTGCCTTGAACCATGCATATTTGTAGCCCGGTGGTGCCCATCCGTAATCGTAGAGCTTTGTTGTTCCGTCAGGATACAATTCATAGAGCTTCATAGATCCCGTTGTGGGTACATAAATCAGTTCCTGTATCCAGCTTCCCACAGGACAGGTAGCGTACCAAGACCATCCCGCTGACGACGAGATCCAGATGGCTGGAGAACTTGCTGGGAACACCTGATAGAAGGATGTCCAGGGCATATACGCACCGCTATAATACACTGCAGTTGGCGGAGCTGTCTGAATATCATAAGTCAGCAGAACATTCTGCTGAGCAACTGGTGGAGCCTGATTGTAATATACCGCGGTTACAGAACTTGTGCTCGTCACTGGCCCTGGATAGGCCCCTACAGTTCCACTGCTGACAACTGGCTGCCCAGATGGAGCAGACGGAGTAGCGGGAGTAACCATACCCGGTTGTGCTGGATAAGCTTGACTCACAGGCTGATCATTGGTTGGAGTGGGCGCTCCCGGATAAGCACCAACGGTTCCGATATCTGTCTGACCACTTTGGTCATCTGCTGCAGCTATTTCGCTTAATGTGATTCCTAAGCACAATATGCATAGGAACAACAGAGCTTTACACATGCTGTATTTCATTGATGATTCTCCTACATCCTTAATTTTCGTAGTTATTAATGTAACCCTACATTGGTATATAAGAAATCTTCGTTCATATGTAGAACATATTGAATTTACATGTTCCCTAATTTTGATGCGTGTCCCGACCAAAAGCAAGAGGTAAATCTTTAGGTTATTTCAGTTAGTCGCGATGACGTGGAGATCTTCACACAAACTTTTTCATTAGGGACGTCCATATTTTGAAAATATAGAGGGAATAAGAAATGAATTTGAGCGTTCTTCGTTGGCTCTGCGTAATACTTATCATCGGAGTTGGGATGGCAGATGATATGCCGTTCGTGTTTAACGAAAACTCATCAGGAACAGCGAATTATACCTCTGATCAGCTAAAGAACATCAGCGCTTCATCTCCTGAGCTTGCCGGAGTACCGTCAATATCCTCTCCGCCAGATAACGCGATCCTGACATTTCCAGGCAATCGCGACACTACCAATGGCAAAACGTACAGGACGGTAGGAGAACTTAAGAAGACGTTTAACTCCAAAGCTTGGCAGGAAAAGGGCCTGGTCCTCTTTAATCTGGGCAAGTATGAAGAAGCTCTTCAGGCATTCGACCAGGCTATTAAACTCAGTCCAAAAAACGCTGACAACTTGAACTCCAAAGGCGTCGTTCTTGCTCAAATGGGCAGATACAACGAGGCCATTAAGTGCTTTGATAAGGCAATTGGCCAGAAACCTTCGTTTATAGTTCCGTGGCTCAACAAGGCCAAGGCTCTTGGTGCGCTTGGCAAATACCAGGAAGCAATCAAGGCCTGCGATAAGGCCATCGGACTAGATCCAAAATACGCAATGTCCTGGTACAGCAAAGGCCAAATCCTCAAGGCTCAAGCAGATGCAGCCTTTGCCAAAGCCAGTGAGCTTGGTCAGGGTTGATACGATTTTATCGAATTTGGATCGAATGTTTAGAATCTCAATGCGAAATAGATATAGTAGTAAAAGCGGATACCTCAGATAGTTATGTCCCTCAGGGCTCTCTGGCTATGCATCGTCCTCTTGATCGGCTTAGGGACGGCCGCAGACGTGCCTTTCGTCTTCGGCGAGGGGTCCTCAGGCATAGCCGGTTATACCTCAGCTCAGATTGAACAGGCATCCATTGCTTCTCCAGACCTCGCTGGAGTGCCTGGAGTATCTTCGCCATCAGAGAACGAAGTTCTGGCGTTTCCAGTTACTGGCGGCGGTGGCAATACATCACAGGGCAGTACCAAGGAGATGGTAGGGGACCTCAAGAAGGCTTTCGACGAGCGGACAGACACAAATAATCAGTACGTTTTGGATGAAGCTGCTCTGCTGGCGGCCAAATATCCGGGCGATCTTACCATGGATCAGATCTGTTCTATCTACAGTTATCTGAAAAATGGTGATGAGGCTAAGAAAGGTTGGAGCTATGTAAGGGACAGGCGCGGCCCGGATTACTACCGTTATGCTAATGAATCTCTCAAGATGGGCGATAGAGCAGGCTGTTCCGGCGTTGGAGATTGCGATGATTTTGCCATACTCATGTCTTCTCTAATCGAGTCTATCGGTGGGACTACACGAATTATTCTGGCTCATAACAATACAACGGGTGGACATGCTTACACAGAAGTCTATTTGGGGAATTTGAATGTCCAAAACAACCAAGTGGAAGGAATCGCTAGCTGGCTAAAGCAGAAATTCAACGCGGATAAAATCTACACCCACATCGATACTAATGCAAAAGATGTATGGCTCAACCTCGACTGGGGGTTAGATGAAAAAGGGATCGCTCACCCAGGCGGGCCCTTCTTCCAGGGAGATAAACATATAGTTCTCTACATCAGAGATCTTTATGGAAAGACTGCACTGAAGTTACCTGAGCCGCCACAAGAAAAACCTGAACAAAGCTCGAAACGCACTCCAGCAGAGGCAGAGACAGGGGCTACATCAAACCGGCTCAATGAGGGAGGCGCTCAGGAAGGACAAATCAAGTACGATGAATCCCTCCAAGCTTATGTCACTAACGTCGGCGTTCCGAAGTTTACGTGGGACAGCACCACTTTTTCCGGATTCTACCACGACATAGACAACAACCTCGGCACCGAGACCCTAACCTTCAGTCTGTCAGACGCTCGTTCAGACAGAGCTTTGCTCAGCGACCAGCCCAACGCCAACGGAGATAGGGGTGTTATCTACAATACAAAGGCCCAGCTGAAGAAATTCAAGTTCAAGCCGTGGGGTCAATACCAAGTTATCGGATTCCTTGGGGAAGGATATTTCGCGGCTTATGATAATACAGTAACCCAGGGCATGATTGATACGGGAGAACAAACAGCATTTCTATATGGCAAATCCAAAAATAGTAACCTCATGTCCAATGAGCAGATCAGCAAAATTCTATTAGATTATAACAAAGAGATTGCTGTCAGCTCTGCAAATCCATTGAAGTTAGCTGAGGGCTATCAATTGGCCATTAAGTCCATCGATGCCGACGGCGTTAAGATGTACATTGAGCTGACCAAGAACGGACAAGTTGTTGACAGCAAAGTCGTTCAGGCATGTGTATATAACATTACTAAGATTTCAGATCAGACCTATTACCATATGGTTGACCTCGGAGATACTAAGGACATCGTCCAGATAGCCGTCCACTTCAAGAACGCAATCCGCGGTGCTGACATCAACAGCGCCATAGTCGATGGAATCTTCCAAATATCAGATAACGCGATCCCAATTCATGTTAATCAGCAATCCGACAAGATGTCCATTAGTAACGTCGACCCAATAACGATGACAATTACAATGAGTAACATAGACAATGCGATAACATTATCCAAGAACATGGATATAATCTTGATGCAGAACATCCACATCAAGACAGTAAATCAGGATACCGTGGACGATACTAATCCACTTATCTACTATATTTTTTCGGATAGGCAAGCTGGAGAACTGGGATAGTATTTATATAAACCCAATTTCAATTGGCGCTAGGCAAATACGAGCAAGCGCTCAGTGCCTGCTGCAAGGTCATTCGAGCGAAATCCAATGAGATTGACGACCTGGCCTGGAACAATAAATCTGTAGCTATCCGATGCTAGGCCGAACTGCGGAGACTAAACAAGCTTCTCCATTTTCCAGAATCCGGGATACATTGGCTAGATTCTATCTTCCGTTTTTCCTGCAAATGCATAAATAGTCAGAAGATTAGCGAGCTATCATGTCTTCATGCCTTATTGGCTCTGCATAATCTTTCTCATTGGGTCTGGATCAGCAGCTGACATGTCTCTTATACTTGGCGCGAAATATTCAGGTGTGGCTAGCTACTCTCCTATTCAGCTAAAAACGATGGGTTCTTCGTCTCCGGATCTATCAGGTTTGATACATGATTCTACCCCAGCCAACAATGAAGTCCGACAGTTTCCTGTTACAGAAAGGGGTATGGTGGAGGAAAATGTGGAAGAACTCAAAAAAGTGTTTAACTCTCGCGTAGAACCGGATAACCAACTCGTGCATGAACAGGCTGTCCTGCTCGCTTCCAAGTACCCAGAAGATAATACAATTGGGCAGATCAGCTCGATTTATTCATACCTGAAAAGCGGAGATGGCAAACAGAACGGCTGGAGCTATTTACCAAATCCAAGAGATGAAGCTTACTTTAGTTATGCAAACGAAACCCTGAAAATGGGCAAAGCTGCCAGATGCGCAGGTATAGGCGACTCCTACGATTTTGCCATTCTCATGTCTGCCCTGGTGGAAGCCGCTGGCGGGACTACGAGAATAATTCTGGCTTATAACAATACCACCGGAGGTCATGCCTATGCCGAGGCCTACCTGGGCCAGATTAACGCTCCAAACGACGAGATAGAAAACATTGTCAATTGGTTGAAGAAGAAATACAACGCTACTGAAATCTACACCCACGTTGACATGGATACGAAAGACGTCTGGCTCAACCTAGACTGGTGGCCCGACGAAAAGGGAAATTCCCATCCGGGAGGACCTTTCTACCAGGGCGATAGATACGAAGCCATTTCCATCAGGGATAGCTATGCAAGAAATTCGCTAAAAGGCTCCTAATTATAGTCGAAAACCAAAGGATCTGCACTAATCGATGAAGCCGCCTATTGCTATTATTAGTTTAAATCTTTTGGTGCTTGACTATAATAAGTCGATGCTGCAAACGAATAAAATAAAAATAGTACTAACATTTTCCTTGAGCTGCAATTCTGTTCCTAACGTGCTATCACCAAGATGAAGCAAGCACAGCCTTCGTCAAGACCAGGGAGCTAGGATATAACGGCGATATTTAGTCTTAGCTGCAAAATACATATAGTAGTCAGCAGTAAGACATACCCGATCGCTATGTCCACCTGGCCTCTCTGGCTCTGCGCAGTCCTATTGATCGGCACTGGGATGGCCGCAGACGTGCCTTTCGTCTTTGGTGAGAAGACTTCAGGTGTGGCTAGCTACACTTCTACTCAATTGGAGCATGCCCATATCTCATCTCCGGACCTCGTTGGGGTGCCGTTGATGTCAACGCCAGCCGACAATAAGATTCTGGAATTTCCTGTTACAGGCGGTGGCAATAATTCTCAAGGCAAAATAGAGAAGAAGGTGGCAGATCTCAAGAAGATACTAAACTCCAGAGTAGAACCGAATAATTCCATAGTTCACGACGAAGCTCTTCTGCTTTCAGCCAAGCACCCGGGAGACTATACTGTAGAACAAGTCAGTGCGATCTATAGCTATCTTAAAGAAAAATGGCACTATGTACCTGATCCGAGGGGCGTAGATTACTTCAATTATGCCAATGAGTCATTAAAGGTGGGCAGAGATACAGGATGTGCGGGAGCAGGCGATTGCGATGATTTTGCCATTCTAATGTCTGCGCTTGTAGAGTCCATTGGAGGAACTACCAGAGTTATTCTGGCCCACAACAATACAACAGGAGGACATGCTTATACTGAGGTATACCTGGGCAAATTGGATGATAAAAACTCCCAGGTTGAAGGCGTCATCAATTGGTTGAAGCTAAAATACGATACAATTGATATCTTTACTCATATTGATACGGATACCAGGGATGTCTGGCTAAACCTTGATTGGTCGGCTAATCATCCCGGAGGACCGTACTATCAAGGAGATATGCACATAGTCATTCGCATCAGAGACAATACTCCCAAAACATCCCTTATAATTCCCGAGGGATTCATAAAAAGGAGCGAATCTGAAACATGGCGCGTCAAGGGCTCGTCACAATACGACAATGGCAATTATGATGATGCATTGGAGTACTATAATAAGTCCATTGAGATAGACCCCAGCTTCGATAGAGCCTGGTACGACAAAGGGCTGGCACTCAATAAAAAGGGCAAATATCTCCAAGCAATTCCATGTTTTGATAAAGCAATTGATATAAATTCTTCGAATGATTATTATTGGTATGCCAAAGGCAGTTCTTTCTATGGCCTAGGAATGTTGGACAGAGCCATCCAGGATTACGACAAAGCAATAGAGATCAATTGGTCCAACGTAAATGCATGGTATGCCAAAGGTGGGGTTCTTTTCTCCCAGGGCAACTACGAAAAAGCCGTAGAATACTGCGATAAGGTCATCTATGTTAACCCAAATTATTTAGATGCATGGATAATAAAAGGAGAAGCCCTTCACAACTTAAATAGGGATACGGATGCAGTCAAATGTTACGATAAAGCCCTCGAGTTAGATCCCAAAAATATAGGAGCATGGCATTATAAAGGGGATTCCTTGCAGGGGCTGGGTAAATATGAAGAGGCAATTGCGTGCTACGATAATGTACTAGAGATAGATCCGTCCTATGCCAATTCCTGGTATGCCAAGGGCAAAGCTTTCGAGGCGATTGGTCGCAATTCAGAGTCCGAGGCTGCTTTTGCCGAATATAATAAGCTGCGACAGGGATCTTGAAGTAAGCCTTTGGTATGCTTGTTTCCTGTATGAAGTACGATAGTATACGTTCGTGGAGTGATCTATCTTAGGAAAACAGCAAGCTTCTTATTCAGTCTAATTCATAAAGTCGTAGTTCCTATATCCGTATTCATCTATGCCGACCAGAGCGAACTCATCGGTTGGATCAAGAATGCTCTCTGTCCTTCTCTTTTCGTGCAGCATCTCGTAATCCTTCAGGTTAATCTCGGTCCTTCTATCCAAGCGCTCCAGGATATTTCTGGGCGGCAATGACTCCACATCCGGCTGAACTATCCCTGAGAAGACCATGGCCGAGCATCCGCTTCCGTAGGAGCAGAAGCACACCCTCTCTCCAGGAACAAGCTTGTGAAGTTCAGACAGGCTGGCCAGACCGAGGTAAAGAGATCCGGTGTAAATGTTCCCCACCTGTTTTGAGATTGTTGTGGAATCCTTAACCTTGGAGCTATACGCATCAAGGAATTGCCCCGTTTTTGAGAACTTCTTTCCAAACAGAGCATCCTTTGCCAAATACTCGTTTATATCGCTAAAGGCACCAGGCAGCGGCTCCTCTCCGATCTTCGATTCGATGTCCTTCCACCTGGGCAGCTCTCGCCACTCCGCTCTGAAGATGGAGGCGGAAGCATACTCTGCCATCCTGGGATATGGTATATGGAACAGAATGTGGGCGAGGTGATCGGTAAGGCATTCACCATCGTTCAGCTTGATCGCGCCAGTTCTCAAGGCTTTTTTCTTGTAGGAGGCAAAGGCCCTGTCTACGGCAGATAAATAACAGTCGTTGCTCTTCTTGCCATGAACCACTGCGGTGCAGGCACCGATAGGCCGGAAAAAGTCGTCCTCATCCCTGGTGAATGAAGCCGTGAATCCACCCATTGTCATTAGACGAGGGTTCTTTTTGACCAGGAGTGAGACCGACCCCGCGCCCTGAGTGTACTCGCCATGTGAGTTCAGGCTGTACCTGGCTATGTCGGAGGCGATGACTATGCCTGCCTTGTTCTCGTCGTTCAAGGCCGCCCAGTTGCACAGGTTCTCCAGGGCATAGGTCGCACTAATGCAGGCAGACTTCAGCTCAACCGTGGAGCATTCCTCGAAAGAGCCAGCACCGTAGATCTTCTCTAGCATGCCTATTATGTAGGTCCCAATGGCTTTGGCCTCGTCAACTCCGGACTCTGTGCCAACATAGATCTTGCCAATCTGGTCCGGCAACAGATCGTTCCTTTTCATGAGGTCCAGCATCGACATAGCTCCCATGGTGGCGGCATCTTCATGGACGTCAGGTATGCTCATCCTCTCGATACCTATCCCTTTGGTCAGCTTAGCCGGATCGATTGATCTGGAGGCGGCAAACTCCTCCGCAGTGGGCAAGAAGAGCTTAGGCACGTACACCGATAGGTCGTCAATTCCCACTGGGTCGCTGGTGAATTTGATCACTGAAATGACCTCCTTGAACTCTGGTCCAGGAGTACAATCATATTATTTCAGGGTTTTGTCGAAGGTCCAATCCTATCCACTCTGATTCTCCTTTGATTCTTTCAGTTCTCCTCTAATTCTATCTCCTTCTAATTCTTCACCTTGAACTCTGACTTAGTAAAATATATCAACATGCAAGACAAATAAGACTCATAAATTTAGGAGTGGTCAGCATGGGAGATGTCTACAAAATAATTGAGCTGGTCGGAACCTCTGCCACGAGCTGGGAGGAGGCAGTAAGAACTGTAGTTGACACTGCTTCGAAGTCTCTTAAAGACCTAAGGATCGCAGAGGTAAAGGAACTGGATGTAAGGCTTGAGAACGGAAAGATAGCCGAGTATAGGGCGAAGGTCAGGCTATCGTTCAAGTACCAGCATGAGAGCGACTAGGATTCTGGGTAAACAAACCGCTCTCCCAGAACAAGTCCTGAAATCTCTTCCGGAATT
>JBGQAL010000241.1:0-2617 GCA_041494285.1 Methanotrichaceae archaeon | reverse complement strand
TCCAAACCCTCTGTCTACATTCAGCAACATCAATGAGCCTAGATGAATAATCAGTACTAACGTCTAAGATGGATATGAGGTGAGAAGAAACGAACACCTGGAAAGCAGTTAAGGCCGCTGACCCTTTATTTAGACGTTTTCATGGCAAAATATTTTGTTCGCGGCAGCATTCTTTTAATCCAGCCAGTTCTTTCGAATGCAGTCCTTAGGTGATCGCAGAAAATCCAATTAGAATCAGGCCTACCATCAAAAACCCCACTATCCGCTATTCCAAAAAGATCTGCCGAATAGTGGAACAGGCCAATGTCAAATTTTTGGCTGTTTATTGGCCGAAAGAAGGAATAAGCAGGGTCGAAGACTAGCGCATCCTCGAAAAGATGGGCAGCAAACCCTAGGCTTGCAAAGAGGAGCGAATCGGTAAATCTGATGCCAATCGGGTGCAAAAGAAAAGCCACCGATACTGCGTATACGATCAAGACTGCCAAGTTGTGGAAGTTGCCATGTACTATAGGATGTCCATTTAGCATCAAAGAAATCCCTTATTCTCCTCAGCAGAGGATTGAAGATCGTATCGATTTCCGGGGCATATGCGCTGGCAATGATTATCGAGGAACAGTCCCTACCAACAGATCTGAAATAAATCATGCCGGCCACTAGCAGCCCGTGCGAGCGATTGAGCATACTACGTCGCCCCCAGAGCGCACCCAAAAGTGCTTTTACCCCCAAGGCATCAATTAGAACATGAGTTTTTGCTGTTTCCTCATGGCCGAGCACCCTCCATGAAGACTAAAGCTCGACAGCACCGAGGGGCGATATTTATAGCCCATGGAGGCCCTTACATAACCAATAAGAGATTATGAGTGAAGCGGTGGTGAATAAGATATGCAGCTCACAGGAATAATCAAGAAATCCGGAGATCACTACGTGGCGCTATGCCTTGAGCTCAATGTGTCCAGCCAGGGAGAGAGCATTGAAGCTGCAAGAAGAATGCTTCAAGAAGCCTGCGCGGAATATCTATCGTATTTAAAGGAAGAAGGACTAGAGGGAGAGATCCAGCCCGTCCCCTTGGAAGTTTTGAGAGAGTTTCTCATAGACGACGCCGAATGCGTGCGCCCATCGTCGGAATGGGTTTACTCGGAGAGCATAGCCTTCGAGGTCTGTGAAAGTGTCTAAGAAGATCCCGCTGCTGTCAAGCAAGGAATTCGTTAAGCTTTTAGCTAAAGGAAATGCTAGGTTCGTCAGGCAGAGAGGCACAAGCCACGCTATCTTCGAGCGTGAAAAGGATGGAAAAGTGTATAGAGCGCCGGTGGTAATGGCTAAAGGGGAGCTCTCTTCCAAATATGTGAAACTCGTGCTGCGGCAATTGGGTTTCACAGATGAAGAGATTGATGCTCTGACTTGATGAGGTGCGCACCCTGCAAGTAAAGGAGCTAGAGAATTCTTGTGATGCATCTACTTTTGGGGTGACCTTTATATTAGCCCGATCAACCTAACAGCCTCCATTTTCAAGGAACCTTCCCCCGAAGAGTGGTCGGGAGGGGGGCCGTGCGACGATTGAGCACACTACGTCGCCCCAGGAGCGCATCCAAAGATAAAGTCAAAACACTGTTGGGATGTAGGGCTCTAGAGTATAACCAGTAATCGTAGAGGGCATCTAGGAACCAATCCTATGTAACTAATGGTCGAATCTCCATCTCTTTAGAGTTTCAGCCACCCCCTAAACCAGTTGAATATCTACACATCCTTTAACTTCTCGAAGAGCTTTTGTCCAACGTCAGTAATGGCGCTCTTTTTTCTCGACGACGATATAGAGGGATCCATAGAATGCGACCCTATGTTCTACGGCAATACTACAAGCAGCGCCGACCAACTTCCGAGCGTTGATGCCGCTACGCGTTTCCATGATGGACCCGATGCTTTTTTGCGAGAGCGATCAGGGTTAGCTCACGATCCTATTGAAAATGAACGACACGCCGCCAGTCAAACGTTGCGTCGGCGGACCCGCTGCAAGCAGCGGGGCATGTTCCCGCCGACGCATAAAAATGCTCTACGAAAGCTGAAGCTTCCTTAAGTTGGATTTATATGCCCTTTGTCCCAACCGCAACAAGCTGCGGGGTATTGTGTTTAAAAATAAGAGAAATTATTATGATTATTATTGATATTATTGATATTATTATCTCGATTAGAGGTATTATTACCTCCGTTGAATTGATATCTAATAGAGGCCGAATTTGTTAAGTTTTAGTACACCCGTCGGACTAACTTATTTATTGAATGCCTTTGCAAAGATGACTATATCGCGATACATGAAAGCGTTAGGATACATCACGTAAAGATAGATTATTAGGAGCATGTTTTGTTTCTTTAGCGTATTGTTCTTTCATCTCGTAAACCGCTTCCCACTCCTCACATCTTGTGACTTTATATTCGATAGGGATATTTTCTGCGTTGATTTTTTCATTTGTATTTCTAGGGCTAACTTCTTGTTGTGCCAGGCTCTCACGAATAACGGCTCGATCTCGATAGCCTGGTTATAACAGAAGATCGCCTCTTCATACCTGCCTAACTTGTACAGAGCGTTTCCTTTTGTGTTCCAGGCAAAGGCATTATTTGGGTT
>JBGQAL010000024.1:0-23604 GCA_041494285.1 Methanotrichaceae archaeon | reverse complement strand
GAATAGAGATCAATGAGGGAAGAAAAAGATGGACGCAGCGAACTCCGGCAATGGCTGAAGGTCTAACTGATCACGTATGGAGCCTGAAGGAATTGTTGAATTTCAGAGTGCCAATTCAATAAATGACATACACGACCTGAACTTGAAGAGCGCCCAAATCTCTACAATGCTTCTGGATGGGGCCAGCTTCGGTAAGAACTCCAAAATTAACTTGAAGGATGCAGATTTCAAGAGACTGAAGGCTCCCTGGAATGAAATCAAAGATCGTGTGGTCTACGATCCGGGAGTTTACTTGGCACTTATCGACAACTACAGGGTCCTTGGCTGGCACAGTGAACAAGACGACTGCTACTACGAGTATCGCAGATTGGACCAGGCAAATAAAGGGTTTGTTTTGTCGAAGGCCATAGACGTTCTAGCTTGGCTGTCTTGCGGCTACGGTGTTCGGCCCGGTACACTGTGGCCTGGGTGGTATTGACCATCCTCGTGTTTGCGCTTATCTTCTGGAAGGGAGACGGCATTCGCAGATCAGCCAAGCCCTTGCAGGGCCCTGTCGAGAAGGACTCCGTTCCGGAAAGAGCGATTTTTCGCAACGCTCTCTTCTTCAGTACCTGCATATCTTCCTTTCTCAAGGCCCAATCGACTTCTTGCCGACGGGGAAGCACAGGTATTACGTCATAGTCGAGGGCATTCTGGGTTGGCTTCTTCTGGCGCTCTTTCTGGTGACTTTGGGAAGGATTATGATCAGGTAACATGATCAAATAGCAGAACGGAAATGCTTTATATCCTTGAGAGTTTCCCGAGAGTTGGGCATGTTCCGAATAGCCAGGTGGACAGCGGTATTATTTCTGTTCCTGCTTTTGGCCTCTGCTGCTGAGGCATCAAGCCTGCAGGATTCAGGAAACTCGACGAAGAATAGCGTCAGCCACCTGCAAGAGGTCGGAGCTTCCCAGATCGTGACCGAGATCGAAGCCAACCAAGCGGTGTCTTATGATAATGTCTTCGTCTTGGGGAACTTGGACTTGAGCAAATTAACGGGGCCGGTCCGTCAGTCGGTAGAGATAACCAACTCCATAATCCAAGGACCTGCGAACTTCGAGAGAGTAACCTTTGGAGATCTTATGGACTTCCATGGAACGACCTTCCAGGGTAATGCAAGCTTTGCTAAAGCCCGGTTCCAGGGAGATGCGAACTTTGGTAGCACGAGATTCTTCGGTAATACGGATTTCAGGTTTGCCAGGTTCGACAGTGCAGTCTCCTTCAGCCTAGCAAGGTTCGATGGGGTGGTCAGCTTTGCCAACTCCCAGTTTGACGGAAATGCCGTCTTCGAAGGCTCAAACTTTGATACAGACGCCAAATTCGACCTAGTTCAGTTCTCCCGGCCTGTAACCTTCAGGGGTGCCATCTTCTCCGGAGATGCGAGCATCACCAATTCCCAATTCAGCGGGACTACCATCTTCATGGACTCCAATTTCAAAGGGAATGCTGACTTTGCAGGAACTCAGTTCGTCAGAGACGTCATTTTCCGATCTTCCCATTTTTACGGAGGCTCCAGCTTTGGCCTTGCCAGCTTCGGCGGGTTTGCTGACTTTGCCAACGTGACTTTTGAAAACACTGCGTTCTTCGCCGTGGCAAAGTTCGATGATAATGCTCACTTTCTGGACGCGAAATTCAATAAAGACCTGGTCCTCGAGAGCGCCAGGATCTACAACATGCAGCTCGACAATGCTACTTTCGGGAAGAATTCGACGATTAGTCTAAAGGATGCGGACTTCACAAGGCTGGTCGTCCCCTGGTCAACCATAAGAGACAGATTGGAGTTCAATGGTGCCGCCTACCTGGCCCTGGTCAAAAACTACAAGAATCTTGAGTGGTTCAATGATGCAGACGACTGTTACTATGAATACCGTCAGATCAGCCAGGCAAACGAGCCATTGGGCTGGGCAAAGCTGGTAGATGTGATCGCCTGGCTCTCCTGCGGCTACGGCGTGCGCGTGAGCTACACCGCCTTCTGGTGCATCTTCACCATTGTCCTCTTTGGAGTTGTCTTCTGGGCGGGCAACGGAATGAAGGGGTTCGAACAAATCGGACAGAAGATTCCGGGCAGAACAAAAGGTATCCAGAAACAGCGTGTATCCCTTATCGACGCCATGTACTTCAGTGTCGCCCAGTTCAACTCAGCGCAGGGACCAGTGAATAGATACCCTGTGGGTTTTTACAGGCATTTAGCGATGTTAGAAATTATACTGGGTTGGTTCTTCATGATGCTCTTCGTGGTTATTCTAGTTGGCATATTGATCCGATAGCTCGTTGAAGAAGATCGAAATTAGCGGATAGAAGATCGATGCCACCCGGAAAGGTTGATATACGTGTTGGTTATACGAGGAAGAGCCAGAGGGCGCGTGGCCTAGTCAGGATAAGGCGGCAGCCTCCTAAGCTGTAGATCGGGGGTTCGAATCCCTCCGCGCCCGCTTTTCTGCTAAAGATTTTTGGGATTTCTCAGGGAACTATCTTCGAGATGGCCAGCTCCAGAATGTCCTCTGCCCCTGCCTTCTTAAGCCTGGGTATAAGCAGGTTTATCTGAGACTTGTCCACAACGCTCTCCACAGCGTAGTAGCCGGAGTTGTAGAGCTTGGAGATTGTGGGGTTCTTCATGCTCGGCAGGATGGATATCACCTCTTCGATCTTCTCCTCGGGTACGTTCAGATCGATGAGCACCTTCCCCCTAGCTCTTATGACCGCCGACAGCAGAGTCTCAATGGCCTGGATGTCTTCGCGCTTCTCCGGATCGGCCCAGCTCTTCTTGTTTGCGATCAGCTCCGATGTGGACTCCATCATCACATCAACGATCTTCAGCCCGTTCTTCCGAAGAGTGGAGCCTGTCTCAGTAAGGTCTACGACCACGTCTGTCAGCTCAGGCACCTTTGCCTCCGTAGCACCGTAGGAGTACTGGACATCCACTTGTATTCCGAGCCTGTCGAAGAAGGACCTCGTCAGCTCTGGGTACTCCGTGGCTACCCGGCTGTTGGGTTTGATGTCTCTTGCCGACGTTATACCTTCGCAGTCTGGAACGGCGACGACCAACTTCACCTTTCCGGGTCCCTGCTTGCCGTAGTTCAGCTCAGCAACAGTCACTACATCGGCCTTGGACTCCCTAATCCAATCTGTGCCCGATATTCCCAGATCGAAGTAGCCTTTGGCAACATAGGAAGGTATCTCCTGGGGCCGGAGGATCTTGACCTTGCCCACGCGGGGATCGTTGATCTTCGCGTTGTACTCTCGCTCTGTCCTTCTTATCTCCAGGCCAGCCTGCTCGAATAGCTGCAGGGTTTGATTCAGGAGGCTGCCCTTGGGAATTGCGATATCTATCATCGAATAGACTCCATGTACCTGGTTCAATATCGGATATTTTTGTCTTTTGCTTGGTTGTTTGCCCAGCGTATGCGGCGTCCAACCCCATGTTCATCGAATCGAGGGTTCTTTCGAAATTCCCGGCTTAGGTTGCACAAAATATTTATAAATAATAACTGTCATACTATTTCATACGACAAGGAGATCATAATGGCTTCAATCCTGGTATTATCAGATACTCACTTTGGTCTAAGCTCATCCACTCTTACCGACCATAAGCTGGTCGATTGCCTGATATGGGAGGTATGGAAGTACGGGAAAGGCTGCGAAGAGATCGTCCTCCTGGGAGACATCTTCGACCTGTGGAGGGCCAGGCCGGAGAGAGCCTTAAGGGACTCCAGGTATTTATTTGAGAGGCTGTCAGATCTGGATGTGAAGATAAGTTATGTTGTGGGAAATCATGATCATCACCTGGCGGTGATGAGCCAGGAGATGGATTTTCTGGAAAGGGTTGCCAGAGGAGACATCTATTCTGTCTACACTCCCAACCTCAACTGGAACCAGACCCTTGACGGCCTGAACGTTGATATGTACTACCCCATCTACAAGGCAAGCTGCTATCATAGGAACTACTTGTTCACTCACGGCCACCATTTAAAAGGTGTCCAGGCTTTTTCCATCCAGTTGGTAGAGCAGCTAAGGAAGCTCTCCGGCGAGGAGATCTCGCCAGCCGACCTGGAGATGATGATGGCCTACGCCTACGAAGGGATGTACAGGTCCAGCTACATCGGAGAGATGGTGGAGTTCGAGCAGAAGCTATGGAAGGTATCCTGTATCTTCAACAAGATGAATAATGGGATTCTGAGGAAATACGCCCCTGTCGAGAGACAGTACGATGCCATACTGGAGTTCCTGAAGAATCAGCGGGTTGGGAAGGTGGACTGCTTCGTCTACGGGGACACTCATAAGGCAGGCATATACAGACGCGATGGTGGTCCATTAGCGGTCAATGCAGGAAGCCTAACCTCAAAGAGGCGAAATGGAAACAATGAGGAGTCCCCGGACACCTACATAGTCATCGATGATGACTTTGTGACAGGAAGACAGCTTGGTAGACAGGAGCCCTTGTTCACGCACGATTATAATTAGCAAGCAATTTCTTATCCAATGGGGACACTATTCTTTAGACGATGAATCTGATGGACGCCCTTGAAGGGCGAAGGTCGATTAGGAGCTATAAGGATGAGCCAGCCTCAAAGGATCTTATCCTCGATCTTATCAAAGTGGCTGAGACTGCTCCGTCCGCAGGAAATCTTCGAGCCAGAAAATATGTTGTCGTGACCAACACCCAAATGAGAAAGACCTTGGCAGTGGCCGCCTACGGTCAGAGTCAGGTGGAGACTGCGCCTCTGCTGGTCGTGATCTGTGCGGATGTCCCTCGATCGAGCAGACGTTACGGAGATCGCGGAAGCCTTTATTCGATACAGGATGCTGCGGCGGCGACTATGTGCCTGCTCCTGGCTGCATACGATCTGGGCCTGGGGGCCTGTTGGAACGGGGCCTTTGACGATCAGATAGTCAGAGATGCCCTGAATCTGGCCAAAGATGTGCTGCCGGTAGCCATTCTTTCCATAGGCTGGCCAGCTGAGAGCCCGCATGCTCCGTCAGCCAGGAACCTGGATGAGGTCGTAAGTTGGATAGAGTGAGCACGGAGCTGAGAGGAATAGTAGACGCCATCCTCTCTGGAACCGTCAGCACTCCTGCCGGGCTGGAGTCTATGAAAAAGGGACTTTCGGAGAAGCTTGGTCTTGCCTCTTTGCCCAGCAATGCCGACATCCTGGGATTAGCAACGGCGAAAGAGCGGGAGCGGCTCAAGATGCTAGTGCGTAAGCCCACCAGGACCCTCTCGGGAGTGGCTGTGATAGCTGCCATGACCTCCCCCGCCAGGTGCCCTCATGGAGTCTGTGTCCCATGCCCCGGAGGGGTGGGTTGTGAGGCCACATCGCCCCAGAGCTACACCGGCAGAGAGCCAGCGGCCATGCGCGCAGCCCAGCATGACTTCGATCCATACGACCAGGTCATGGCAAGATTAAGCCAGCTTTATGAGATAGGCCACCCCCTGGACAAGGCCGAGCTGATAATCATGGGAGGGACCATCACCTCCAGGCCCCTGGGCTACCAGCACTGGTTCATCAAGCGCTGCCTGCAGGCGATGAATGACTATTCCCGGGGAGATCTCAGATTGAAGGATAACGAACAAGAAGGTAATTGTCACGGCCCAGAATGGAGTTCCTTCGAGGATGTCGTCAAGGCAAATAGGGATGCCGCCGTGAGGAACATAGGCACCACCTTCGAGACAAGGCCGGACTGGTGTGGGCCAGAACAGATAGAAGGTATGCTCGCTTTGGGGGCCACTAAGGTCGAGCTCGGGGTGCAGAGCACCAGAGATCGAATTCTGGAGACTATAAAGCGCGGTCACAGTGTGGATGATGTAGTACAGGCCAACACAGCCCTCAGAGAAGCCGGCATCAAAGTAGGGTTCCACATGATGCCAGGGCTTCCTGGGTCTTCGCCTGAGGTTGATCTGGATGTCTTCGAAGAGCTGTTCGATAGCAGCAGCTTTCGCCCGGATTACCTTAAGATCTACCCTACCCTAGTGATAGAGGGGACTGAGCTGCATAGGATGTACCAGAGGGGCGAATACAGCCCTCTTGAGAGCGAAGAGGCTGCAGATTTGGTCTCCAGGGTTAAGGAGCTGCTACCCAGATACGTTCGGCTTCAGAGGGTGCAAAGGGACATACCAGCTCATCTGATAGCCGCTGGCGTGAGGAAGTCCAACCTTCGCCAGATAGCTAGCCAGAGACTGAGAGATCGAGACAAGAAGTGTCAGTGCATACGCTGTCGAGAGGCAGGTCTCCGAGGAGTCCATGAAGCCGAACTGGAGCTGAATCACGAGACATACAAGGCGTGCGGAGCAGATGAGCATTTCCTGTCCTTCGACGGGGAGGACGACACTCTTGTGGGGTTCTTGCGCCTCCGGCTTGGCCAGGTTGCCAGGATAAGAGAGCTCCACATCTACGGCCCCATGGTTCCCATCGGGACCAGAAAAGGCGGCTGGCAGCACCAGGGCTATGGAACAAGGCTAGTCGAGGCCGCAGAGGAGATTGCCAGGAGTGCGGGTTACACATCGCTGGAGATCACCAGTGGGATAGGAGCTCGTGCTTATTACGAGCGCCTAGGGTATGTTCTCAGCTCACCCTACATGGCTAAATCCCTGTAGTCTTGAGGTCTGGCCATGTACAGCGATTTGAGTTGGAAGTATTTATCAAATGACGATCACTCGGCATAAAATGTTGAGCAAAGCAAGTGATGACAGGCATCGGCATGTTGATTGCGTTATATGTTCTGATCGTTTTCATCTAAATTTGGTTTTTGCTCAGTCGGAGGCCGAATGTAGCAAGACTTTCGGCTGCCAGAGATCGATAATCGGCTATAAACCATAAAACGATGAAGATCTCTGGACGATCAAGAACGATGAACGATGGCACAGAAGATTGAAACAGAACCATAGGAAGATCAGTAAATGACGAGAGAAACTCGATCATCCAGACAATAAACGCGGGTTATTCTATGCAGGAAGTGCCAGATGTCGGGGAGGAGGAGTACGACCTGACTTCAGGTTGCTCAAGCTGCTTTGATATTACCAAAATGATTAAATACACTGCTGAATGAGGAATAGCGATCTGAGGAATTAAAGTATGCGATGGCAAGGAGAATCTGGAAGAAAGCCCACTGGTGGAAGGTTGATTCTGGCCAGGGGCAAGCGCAAGTTCGAGACAGGTAGAGAGCAGAGCGATACGACCATAGCCGCGGTTAGGACCAAGAGGATAGAGACCATGGGAGGAAATCACAAGATGCGCATCCTACGTGGGGACGTAGCCTTAGTCTCTGATCCGAAAACCGGCAATGCCAAGAAAGTGAAGATCGAAACTGTGAAGGACAACAAGGCCAACCAGCACTATATGAGGCGAAACATAATCACTAAGGGCGCTGTCATCAAGACAGAGCTCGGTGATGCCAAGGTCACCAACCGGCCAGGCCAGGATGGACTCATAAATGCAGTCCTACTGCCGCCCCAGTGATCTTTCTCTCTTTTGAATTCGTAAGATGGCTTACCTGGTCTTTAGATGCAATTGTGGCAGGCACCTATACGTACAGGAAGGAGCGAAGACGAGGACCTGCCCTTGCGGAAGAAAGACGCAAATCGACAGAGTCAGGATTCTGGCTCGGGCAGATGACGCAAGAGAAGCAGGAGATACGGTGAGAAAGCTGCAGATGGGCGATAAGGACATGACAGGATTTCGCAGTGCTGGTTGACCATTTTTCGCTCAACTGCCTCCAAAGCTAGAGGTGCTTTACGGTTTTCTGATGACTGTAAAGGATGCCCTGGTCTGCGTGAGTACGGCTTCATTCCCGCATGCTTTCTTTATACACCCCTCCGTAAAAGCTACGTGTCTTCCTTTCTTTACAACTCTGCCTTTTGCGATTATCTTTCCGCTTCTGACTCCCTCAAGGTAGGATGTGCTCTCGGATATAGTGGCAATGCCTTCTCCATTCTCAAGAGCTGTGTAGAGGGCCAGAGCCATTGCTTCATCACACAGAGCAGTGTAAAGACCTCCTTGCAGCCAACCGACTCCGTTTAGCATGTCGGGTCGCACTTGCATGGACAGTTCTGCTCGACCATCGCCAAAGGAGTCCACTTCGATTCCCATCAGGAGGAAGAAAGGGTTGGCAGCCCGTCCCCGCGCTTTGATCTCCTCGAGGTATCCCATCTCTATCAAATGTGAAAGCAACAAAACACAGGGATTTAAGTCTTATGGGCTAAATCAATTCTTCGTGATTTGTATTGGTTTCGGACTAATCCTAAGTAATATCAAATAGTACGACAAGTGCTGCTTGATTCTGAAAGCTCTTGTAGCCTGACCTATTTCTAACACCAAAATTATAACTACAAAAATCATAATAACAGATGTGAGAGGATTCCTAAAAACCCGCAAAATAAAGCTTCGCCTTATATACTTGTTTATAAAGCCATGCCAAAAATCAGAGGTTATTAGGAATCCTCGTGAGTCTATTATGCCAAGAAAGGAATTGAAGAAACTAAAGGTCAAGCCTCTGGCCTTCGACAGTTTCGGCGTGCGCTCTATGGCCACCTATGTGGAGTCTAACGACCTGAAGGTGGTGATAGATCCTGCAGCAGCTCTGGGACCGAGACGATATGGTCTGGCGCCGCACCCGCTGGAGGTGGAACGGTTGCTGGAGACCTGGGCTGATATAAAGAAACATGCGGCTAAAAGCGACATCCTCGTTGTTACTCACTACCACTACGACCATCACGACCCTGAGGAAGGCGAGGTATTCAGGAACAAGACAGTTTATTTGAAAGACCCAAAGAAAAACATAAACAAAAGCCAGCAGGTGCGGGCTTCTTATTTTCTTAAGAAGCTGGACGGTTTAACTGAAAGTATCGTTATAGCGGATAGTAAGGAGTTTCAACACGGCTCTACTGTCATAAAATTCTCTCCACCCGTGTTTCATGGGACTAACTCCCGGCTAGGATACGTACTTGAGGTGAGCATCTCTTGCTGTGATGAAAAACTAGTCTATACAAGTGATGTTGAAGGACCTTCCGTAGAGGAACAGGCGGCATTTATCATCGAGGAGAACCCCGACCTGTTGATCTTGGATGGGCCTATGACCTATATGCTCGGTTACAGGTATTCGAGTGAAAGTCTGAGGCGTTCCATAGAAAATATAAACAGAATAGTCAGGGAGACCTCCGTAAAAGACATCATCTTGGATCATCACTTTATGCGGGACCTGAATTACAAAGTGCATCTCGGAGAGGTTTACGAGTGCGCAGCGGAGAATGGCGTTAGAGTTTTGAATGCTGCGGAGTACGTCGGCAGAGCAACGGATACGTTGGAGGCAAGGAGAAAAGAGCTGTATAGGTATTGAGCTTAACAATTAGTCGTCTTGATGTCTATGTTTTTCAACGATTGTCCGCTAATTTTGATATGGTCGCCGAACCGATTTCAAATTCAGAACAAAATAGTTTTTAAATCTAAATATCCAATAATTTGATTTTTATGGTTTGGTAGTCGGCGGGCTTCGAAAAGATGAGTTTTTTATTTTATACAGAATGAGGATATATCAATTAATGGTTTCCTATATGTATGACTCACCTATATTCAAAAATATTTGTTCTAGTGCCGATGGATTTCCATAATCAATGAATCATGAGGATGATAACTCATTCTGTATCTGTTTAAAGTTATCTAGCAGATCCAGACCTCTAGGAGTTGTTTCATAGATCAGAGTCTGCTCTTTTTTGACGTTTATAAGTCCATTCTTAGTCAGGAGATCTAGGTAGGGGTTTATAGTTCTGAAGTTGAGGTTAGCCTGATACACGATCCTTGTCTTGCTAGCACCCTTCGCGCATATATCCAGTATCTGCGAAATAATCACATCTCTGCTTCGTTTCATAAACCTTATCACCTTTTACAATGAGTCGTGACGTCCCTTACATCCCTTATTTTGAGAGCCTCAAAATAAGAATCTCTGCTTTAACTCAGCAATATTGTTCAGATCCACAATGCAATATAAGTTTATCGGATCAATAATAAGAGGTATTTATTCTGATCCGTATCATTTAGAGTTAATTTAAATAAATGGTAGCTGAGCTATTTTGTTGAAGAAAGCTATAAAGATGATTTCTTTTGCGCTTTCCTTCATATTGCTCATCCTCGCCGGACCGAAACTTTCTTTCAGAAGTGAGAATTTCATAAAACCACCGCAACATTCAAAAGAGACTATTGAATATTTAAGCACAACCAATATAGTGGCGATATGTTTCTTGGATCGCGATAAAAGGCTCTTCAGCTTCAAGAATCTTTTAGCTTCGTAGTGCTGATCATAAAACAAGTTATTTTTTAAACGGATAACCGGCCGCTCTGCTGCGGGTTGCACCGCCGCAATTTGATTATAAACATACTAGAGGATTCCTATTACCTGTATCGCAGAACTAACTTTTAATACTCTTCCCATTTCAGCCTCAAATATGATGCATTTTAGCGAATTCATAGTTTTCTTAAACTCTTATGAAAGCTACCTAATGCTTATTACAGCAATATTCAATGTACTAAGCGGCATAGGTTAAAGCGATAACATTAAACATCATTTATAGTCCAGCACCGAAGGTTTGAAACTCATAACCTATTAGGGGACCCCGCTAGATAGTTATAGACCTATGGTTCTTGACTATAAACATGAACTCTTCGACTGTAATAACTAGGACATGTTCTACCTAAAAACTCGATCATAGCAAATGAAGTCTTTCTCCCGCAGGGAAGCCGAGTTTATGGCATTAATGCAGCGCACACCAAGTCCAGTGATAAGTCGCGAACACCGGTCCCGAAGATGGCGTCTATTATCAGGTCGTATTCGTCGAGGTTTATATCCCGGACGTCACCCATCTCTCTGGTATCATCGAAACCATGCTGCTCCAGGATATCCAGTTTCTTCTGGCTTTCTTCTGTCGCGATATCTTTGGAATCGGTCCAGCAGGAAAATAGTGACTTCGAATCAAATTCAAGTGGCGAGGCGGCTGCAAAGCATCTCCACCATTGTTTCCTTGCCTGCAACTTTGGCAATCCTCTTTCCTCGAGCCTTAGCCCTTGTCGCTCTGACCAATGAGGCTCCGGCCTTCCCTATGAGCTGCTGGAGCAGAAGGACGAAGTATTTGCAGTTGGCATCTATGGCTGACATTCTTCAGGTGGAATAAAGCTCGTATTGAAATGTACAGATGGGAAGTACCAAGGTTCCGGCCTGGAAATTCTGGGCAAAGGGTCTGTTTGGAAGCAGTGATAAATACATCACCGTCTTGACACAACCCACTGGATCGAAATGCCCATTTTCTGAGATGGAGTAAGAACATGCTCTTTTTCCAAGAGATAAAAGTGAAAGGTAGTCAAAAGAGTATTAACTCATTTTTGGAGGCCCGAAGGTGAGGATCTTTGGCTTTGCAGGTTGTTTGATGTTCTCTACGTGTATACTATTTATTAGGTTCCTGGTTACATTTAGGGGGTATAAGGAAACTATTCCAATTTCGGTCTTTCCGACCGAGACAGGCCCGCATTCACAATCAGTGCTATCAAGCCAGTAGTATGCCTGCCACAATCTTAGGCTTTTGGGATTCATGCCTGTAACGATAAAACCTTTCTTGCTATCAATCATGATATTTTGGGCCGAAATATTCCTGTTAAAACCTTGGTTGGCCAAACTGAGTTCGAATATGGTCTTGCCTACATCCAGAGACGAATCCGAGAGGTTCTTGTATTCCTCTACTTGTATTTTTCCCAGAGTGTAATTATAGGTGTTTAGCAGAATTTGATAAATTGAGTTCGTAGGCGTTTCAATAGGTTGTTCGAGTTTTACAGTGTAATTCAATGTCGTATTTAAATCAAAGGATACCTTGTAAGGGCCGATGGTCTTGGTTTCGGTCGCTACGGAAGCTGAAGAAGCAGCTATCAGCATTAGCATCAAAGCTATGATGAATTTCACAAATGTTCACCTGGTACCTCTTTTGCATTATTCATTGAAATAGTTTTACGTAGGATACATAGGATGGTTCTGTGGGCTGAATTTCGTAAATGGAATTCCCCGGAAGACCGCAACAAGGTAGCCAATCTATCTGCTCAGTCGGCTGCTTTACAATATAACCATTCATGGTGACTTGTAGGTTTATTCCCTGCTGTCCTCTATAGTCCTCGGATATTCCATTAATGATATCATTTCCTCGGCCGTATTTAAGAGCCTCGGAGCCGCGCTGGGCTACATCTATGTGAGTCAGACTTCCAGTGGATTGCATGCCCAGAATGTACGAACTGGATTTGTTTTGAGATTTATCAAGGAACACTCCTGAGGGCGTGACATTGACATCAATTATGGTTCTATTAATATAAGTCCGGTAAAGACTCGCCTTATTTAACTTCCACGAGTCGATATAAGATTCGACAACGTCTCCATTATTCACGTATCTCTCGCTCGTCCTAATTCCAGGTCCATAATACGAAATTTTCTTAAGATTTGCAAAATAGGTGGGCCAGTGTTCATCTACATAAATATCGGCAAATTGATTCAATTGATTCAAAACATATACTGGATTGGGTTCGTTTATGATTGTATTGTTATTGCTCTGAAGATTGAGGACGACGTACACCGGTCCTTCCCTGCTCTGAAGGCGAAGCTGCTCACTGTAATTGAGATCGCTCTTCTTTGTACATGAGGATTTTTCATCAGCCTCAACCCCAGCCAGTTCGTTAATGTGAGTTAGCCTCGAGAAGTTACCATTACCACTTACGGTGCCATCTACAGAGAGGTCCAAGTTCTGTGTGGCACGGTGAAGTGTAAAACCGATTGAACCCACCTGCGCAGTGATATCGTAGCCAATGACCGCGTAGGAGGGCGAGGTTAATAATAGCGACAGAATGAAAACTAGCCCTACCCATCTAATCCCTCCTACCATTTAGCACTCTCCTTTGAATATTTCAGCTAATATTGCCGTAGGCGCTTTTTGCGAGAACAATTGCAGTCTCTGTAATAATCGTTAATAGAATGGTCCTCAAGGTTTAATAACCCTTTTGTAGAAAATTTTTTTTATACTATTAAATTCATCTATTATATGTAATACTCATAAAATAAAAAAAGAAGTCATTTTATTCATAGTCTTTAGATGAATCTAAATGCACAATTCTGGTAACTCTGAAAAGAATATTATTGAGATTTTCACTCAATCTTCTCCCAAATCTCAGATTCGCCTATTTCAGGCTCATTTTGTCCCAGAGTTTAGACTGAAGTCCTGCTCGTTAGCAACAGAGATCACGAT
Organism: Methanotrichaceae archaeon; assembly: GCA_041494285.1. GTDB lineage: Archaea > Halobacteriota > Methanosarcinia > Methanotrichales > Methanotrichaceae > Fen-7. The sequence continues at coordinate 10,307 of JBGQAL010000024.1, read as the reverse complement.
ATCCTTGATATCTCCGTCGTTCGGGTTGTAAGCGCCGCTGAACGAACCCCAAGTTTGAACATCGCCTGATAAGGCGGGCACTGCGTCGATTGCATCGATCTGCTCGAAACCAACAGTTGCTGACTGGCCAAGGTTTGCATCAACTATATTGGCATCTCCTGTGTCGATCTGTGCAGAGAGAAACGGATCTTTGTCGTTGCTTGTTGGGTTGGACCTGTCTGGAGGCGTAGATGCAGTGATCCCACTCACTCCAACGTCAGCCGTATTACTGAAGAACGCCTGAATTACGCCTGCATAGTTACCGCTTAGCTCTAGGTTCTGTCCGGAAGTGGCCGTGCCGAACATTATTATGTCAGAGGGATTCTGTAGGTCAGGGCTCTTTGTTCCGACTGTAGCACTGCCAAACTGGGTCAGGACGTCGTGAGTGTCCGGAGTGGTTCCATAAACGGGCTTTAGGTCTGCCTGAATATCTTCTACACTGTTGCCAACATAAGCACTTCCTGCCCCCGTAGCCTCCAAAAGTGCTGAATTGAGCACTCGATGACGAGGGAGCAAACCAGTCCAGATGTTCCCCTGCCTGTGTATCCACGATCTTTGTATATTGGTACTGAAGATAGTTTGTGCTGCCCCATGCAGCGTTTTCATACTACTTTTCCTCCGAATTAGCTTCCGCACTCTATTTCAACAGAGTCCCGTACTACTAGAAGTGAGTGCGGTAATACCTGCACTTGAATTGTGGTGCAGTTATACTATTACTTGAATTTCCTCATATTAAAATTGCCAAGAAATTTCGGTAATTTCAGATAACCATTAATTAGATTAAGAGTCTACATTAAGTGACTGGATTAATTATCCGTGATATGTATCGAATATTACTTTTATTAAAAGCGAATAAATGCAACAAATCAATATGCATACCTGTATTAGGCATAATGAAAGATCTACACTCTCATGGGTCTGAAATTAGAAAATATTGAACCGTGTTAAGATTGATAAAACTATTCTTTGTCGTAGATGGAAGTTACAATCTTAGTTTAAATTTTTTGTTTTTTTAGAAGTTGAAGTCGCTTAATAAATCAACGATACTAATTAAGCCAATTAACCGAGAAACAGAAAAACATAACTTATCTGAAATACTAACATTTAGCCTCGAATTTTTGCGCGAGTAAGTAAAGTCTCCTTCTTTTTGGCCAAGAAAGAGTCGTTCTCTATGCAGAGCGGGTTGGGTGTTAGATTGGCGATCTCGCTACGTCTGAGATCCTTGCCATACATCCATATTGTGCCGGAGGGATGATTCACCTGATAAGAGATTAGTTAAGAGAAGTTATACTTTGAAAAAAATCCTGGATGCATCGATATCACTTTATATTATCTTTTTCCTTTGCCTTCAAAAGCCAGTTTTGCCACAGAGATGATATGTCATTTCAATTCGCCCCTAAAGCAACTATACAGTGATCAGCCTTCCCTAATCGTGGATCGTTCGCTGCTTAAAACTCCTTTATAATCATGTCAAAAAATTTCTAGGTTTTCAGGGCAGAATTCTAGTCTGAAGCTTGCGAATCGCTAATTCTCTGTTGTTACCGAATATGGAGTTAGAAGGATCCAGGATGGTCGAATTATTGTAACAAGAGATTGCTTCTTCAAACTCACCCATCTTGTAAAGAGCAACTCCCTTATTGTTCCAGGCAACCGCATTTCCAGAGTATATCTTTATTGCAAAATCGTAATATTTAATCGCTTCAAAACTCCTATTTATTGCCTGCAGTAAGATACCCTTAAACGTCCAGGCATTGGAATTATTGCTATAATTTTCGAGGGATCTGTTGATGGAGGAAAGAGCACGGTTGTACAATCCAGAACTGTAATATGTTTTTGCCTCATCGAAAAGGGACTTTGACCTTATCTGAGATTCGATATTTTGTTTGTCGCTGGTATTTATCGAGAATGAGATATTATCAATAATTACAACTTCTGTTGGTTTCGAAGAAGACCGCCAGCCTAAAATATCCTCGGCGGATAAGGACGCAAAATTGAGCCCCGGCTGCTGAGGCAGGTTCTCTAATGTCGTATTCAGTCCGTTTATGGTTTGGACGACATGGACATCAGCTGAAGCGGTTGAACAACAAAACAAGAACAAGATAAAAAGAGATGCCATCGAATGCTCGTGAAACATAGTAATTCTCCTAAAAGCTTGAGTTATCCTATATAATTTATGGCTTTTGGTTAGCCTTCTATTGCGTTTAACCAATCGTCGTATGTCAACCTACATGTTAAGGCAACTTCTTAGCCAGATCACTTGCCGTATCTAATAGATATTGAACACGACGAAAGTATTTGTATGTTCTTGGATCGCGATGAGAGGCACTTTTAGCTTGAAATATTCTTAGCCTCCTAATGCCGAATAATTAAGCAAATTATTTATATAGCAATACATGCTGGAAGATTCCTAATAACTTCAGTTTTCCGGCACGACTTATAGAGCGTATATAATGGCATGCAGGATTTAGTGGATTTTGGGAATCCTCGCTGGAAGATTAATAACCAGATTCTGGAATTCCTTCGTAATAGTATAAAATATGTGCATATATGAATATTTGGGGAAGATAGATCTCCGGAGGCAAATGAGAAACCCTTTGATCTATCAATGCTTACTACTTGATCAAAGCTAATATAGATTGTGGAACAATCTTCATACTATAATGTCATGTGCAAATGGTATAGAAGAATTTTTTAAAGGGTGAAGCCAAAAAAGAGGCTAATGTGGCCAGGTATAGACCTGCTATAAAGATCGTTCTGAGAATACTCGAGTGTATCTCCAGGGAACAATCTAAGGGGCGAGCACTAAAGACCCATGTTATACAGCGTGCCAATCTGAAAACTACTTCGGCTGAAAAGTATATAGAGATGTTGAAAGATGCAGGTTAACATCCTGGGAAAAAGGGAAGGCTGGGGTGAACGGGTGGTTATTGTCTATGAACTCACGGATCTTGGAAGGGGAAGGTACGAGTGGTTCAAAATGATAAACACCGATTTATTCAAATCTAGTGATTGGATTGAGTGATGAAAATGAATAATAAAACCTTTACAGATAAGGCTTACGATCTCGTGGACAATAGCAGATAGACAAAAGAGACGGCTTCCAGCGATCATTATTTTGGGCATTGGGTTTGCTGCTATTGGGCTATTTATAAATGTTCTCGGATTTTCTGAGATCATGCACAGAAAAGGCGGTGTTTTTGATCTGAATACTCTTATAATCTATACCAACTTAATAGTTTGCAGCCTCTTCATCTTAATCGGAACTGGACAATACCTTTTCTTAAGAAATTGCAGTAACCATCTAAAAGAGATTGAGCTGTTAGAGGAGAAGATACACCAAGAAGTCTTCAAAACTAAATGAGCTAGTGAGTTAATTCAGGTAATACGTACCTCCAGTTTTATCGATGATCATAGGAGTCTGGCTTAGCAAATAGCTTCTAGCTAATTTAATCGTATTGGCGCGTGCCATATCGAAACATCTCTGTAGCGATATTTTTCCGCCGAGCTTTCCCTCGTCATTGATGGCGTTGCATAACTGATGGGTGAACATGCTGAAGGGACCTAGCCAGTCTTCGTTGCTGGGTTCATCGTCCTTTGAAGAGGTCAGTATCACCTGCCCGTCTTCAGCGTTGTAGTTTAAGCCACCACTGTTGCAGGCATCAATTATAACCGCCAAATTCTTCAGGTCTTTAAGGTACCTTCTTAGTTCCTCACCGTCGATATAGGTTGAGGAGTTTCCGGTGGCATCTCGTGGTAACAGATAAAGATTACCTTTATTGTCTCTTTCGGCGTGACCTGAGAAGTAAAATACGATGTTACCTCCATCCTGCTTTAGCGCTATCTCAGCCAAGGCTCCATTTAGGATATTGTATTTTGTTGGCTTAATGTCTGAATCATCCGTCAGCTTAATTATTTCGTAACCATACTTCTCCAGCACCTTCTCTACTTCGTTGGCATCGTTGACGCTAGTTCCTAGACTTCTCATGTAAGAGTAGTCATTAATTCCTACAATTATCGCATATTTCTTACGAGCATAGCCGTCTCCATGACGACTATCTCCCGCCTGTGAATGACCATCCAATTTACCGGCGGATTTAGGTGGGATGGACGATTGATAGGCAGTTGATTGATCCGATTGGACCAGGTAGTTCAAGTTAGCCCTCGTGTTCTCGACAACTTTTGCTTCTTGCCTGGGTTCTTCCTCTGCGGTTTTAGATATATAATTGAGGTTCGATTCTAGTTTATTGTACTGATCACTGACCTGAGATTCTTTACTGAGACTTTCATTGTTAGGTACGGTATTTACATTCGAACTGATGATTCGAATGTCAGTATTTGCATTCGGAATCTTTGAGCCCTTATAAAGATACCTGATGTTGCTGTCGGTGTTTTCGTAATTCTGATTGACATGAGCATACTCGCTTTCTTTTCCCTTGTCTGCGGCCTGCTCATAAAGTGTCTTCAGATAACGACCTGCGTCCGTATCTGAGCTACCGACAACAAAAGGACTCAGAACTTCTTTGCTTAGAATTTTTAGGTTAGATTCTAAATTCGAACTCGCGATTCGTACGTCCGAATCCGCATTCGGGCTTTTCTCACTCTCATAAAGCAACCTAATGTTTCTGTCCATATTGTAATTCTGACCAACATTCACATGATTAGTCTCTTCTCCCCCACCCGCGGTCTGCTCGTATAGTATTTTCAGGCAACGCTCTGCATCGGAATCCGTCCTTTCACCGATAGGATTCTGAACTACTTTGTCGAGAGTTTCTAAATTAGATTCGATATTCAAATACGGACTGCTGTTCCGAACGTCAAGTTTTGCATTACTCCCTGTGGATAACGAGTAGATATTGGAAATCGATTCATTCGATCGAAGAATTAATTTTTCCCATGAGGCTTCCGAAAATTCAACAGGTGAGCTATCAGGTACACTAGCTCTATCCCAAAGCAAGTCCAGATTGTGGACGGAGATCGATGCTGGATCTTCTGATCTTGCACTGACCGATAAAATGCTTATGCAAAGCAGCATAAACATAATCAGCCTTCTCGAGCGGATCATCCTCATCAATTTCTTAGACCATGAATGATTTTTCTAATTAAATCATTAATGCAATTTATTGGGTCTTATCTCTTTTCATCCATATATAACATTTGCGTGTGTCAACACTAGCTTTGGCGCAAATGTAACAAAACGATAAAGAAATCTGAAATCCTAAAAATGTCTTAATAGATAGTCAAACGGCGGCGGCGCATCCCGCTGCAAGCAGGCGGGGCATGCGAGGCGCCGCCGCATGAAGTTGATACTAAATCGATCAGATCAATTCCTAAGTAGGACACGGATGCCCTTTATCCCCGATGCAAGCATCGGGGTATTACGATAAAAATAAATTAATCAATCGAAAAAAATTAGAATATTGGCGGCATTGGTTATGTAAAATGGAGTAAAAACTCCTCTGATGCCAATTTCCGATCATTCATAGACTGATTGAGGTAACCATTTGCTATTTTAGCATAGACTGGTTTATTTGTTTCAAAAAATTTCGCTAGATACCATAAATATACGCGAAGATCCTTCAAGCCGGTCATCGTTTCATTGTGTAATGTCATATATTTCGGAATTGGTTTTACAGCGTTCACGTTAACTGCTGTTTGGGATGTCAGCGAATATATGGCCAAAGTGCTCTGCATCGCTTCTCTTCGGCTGATATTCTTCTTAACATATTCATCCAGGATAGTGGATGAATAATTAAAATCTTCATCAAATTGCGACCAGGCAGCGTTCGAGATATTCTTATAAGCTGACTCATTGACCGAGGTCAAAGGCGTCTGGGCCTGTTGAACGATCAGCTTCTCATTGCTAGCTTCTTTTCCTTGACCTGAAGCCAGAGCAGTACAAATCAATGCTCCAGATACAAAGAGGAGCATAAATAATTTCATTTTTTTATACATCATCCCTCACCCTTTTCGAGCTTATACCCTAGACCCTTAGTTCATTACTAACTCCTAACAGTTTATAAAGATTACGACTGGATAAGTTCGAGATTTAATGAGCTGGCAGATTATTTACTTCTGGGAAATAACAGGGTAGCCATTCATTGCCGTTGTCTGTCTCATTTAGATAGAATTTTTGCGCTGAAGAGATCTTCTTAGTCAATTTAAATGAGCCTCTATATTCTTCATCTATACGATTGTTTGGTGACTCAACTTCGAATCCTGAATACTGATTGGAGTTCGAGGATAAGCCAAAGGCTAGAGACTTGTTGATAAAGACTGTCTCTACAGCTCTGGCTGGGGTCACATCCACAAATATCAACTCATTTCGATGAACCCCGAGATAGCCAACTGACTTTGTTAATTTCGTCCCATAAAAATTGGTAGATATCTCCTCATCGCCATTAGAATAGGCATTTCTTGTGTTAATCCCTTTTCCATTATAATAAATATCTTGCTTATCGTATACAATAGAGGGAAGATTTTCTTCTATCTTGGCAGTGTAATGTTCTGAATTGTTCGTTCCGGTCTGCTCTATATCAATCCCCCCCACAGCACTAACTATCTGCATGCTTTCTTTGTTGATAGATATCCCTGCATCTGTGTGAGAAATCTCTTTCATTCCCAGGCCTGCGAAACCATTTACTGAGGCGTACTTGGAGGAGTTTCCTTTACCGCTAACCTGGCTATCCGCCTGAAAATTTAGAACAACGGTTGATTCGCACCTGCTATAGGAGGAGCTTGCAGTCGAGTTGTTGACCACTACACTAATGCAATAGCCGACATTAGCACCTGATAGGGAAATATATATATAAAGTGAAATTAACAAGATAAGGAAGACCTTGCTTACCCTTGATCCTCCCTCCCTGGTTGCTAACATGATCGGCCCCAACTCACGATGTATTTCAGGGACTAATCTCGTAAGACATAAATAGTTTCTTCTCGACGAGAGATCGTTTAAGCAAATCGATCAGATTCCCGAAGACTTGATTTCCCAAGATATTTCCGGTGTTTGTATCCTTTGTATCACTTATGTCTAGTGGTATGAGCCTTATTGCATTTTCTCTATTTGGCAGGGCAGAACTTGTTCCGAGAATCAAGGCATTAGTATCGCAATCTCCGGCTGCAATTTGGATTTCCTCCCCAGACTCGGCCATTCTACTGCCGTCGCTAGCTACTCCCATCCCCCATCCATAAGTTACCGGCTTTAATCCTTCTTTACGAATCATCTTAATTCCAGAATCGATTTCAGCCATTTTACCCATATGTGATAGCCATATATCTTGTTCAAAACTGATTTTTCCGGCGTTTCCATATGATGATCCAGTGCCCCCTCCAGAAATACCGATTGACTTCAGCGAAGACCCTACTGATCCGAAGGATTGAGCGTTGTTTTCCGTGTGAGTCCTTACCCTGGACTGTGTATAAGCATTATAGGATCCTGACTCCACATCGCCCGATCCAAGAGCGTAGCTTAAACCGATGTTATTAGACCTACCTCCCACCACCGAGCTTGAAGCTGGACCTAGATCTCCTTTGGCGCCGACGTATCCTCCTATCGTCGTGCCAGAAGTCGTCGATGTAATGCGAGTGCTATCTGAATAGCTGCTTGTGTTGCCTGCAGGCTCAGCATTGCCGATTGATGAGACTATGTCCTGGCCGATGTATACGCTGTTGTCAAAGTTCATATTATTGTATTGCAGATTTTCCTGTACCGTGGCTCCGTTTGTGTAGTATTCATTTGACATAGTTATAGTCCCTGACGCACATAAGACGACAATAATAAAGATGAGGAATGTAATTAATAGTCTCACGATAATAGCGCTCCGAGCTTTTTGACATTGATCATAGTATCCTGTTCATTTCCCCACACGCGGGTAACGCCGTTGCTGGAATCGGAATTGGAGACCTTGTAGTTTCCTAAATATTCCAGGTTGCTCAGGCTCTTTATCATTGAGAGATCGGGAGCTCCACCCACATCACTGAAGAAATTTTTCATTATGTCGTCGAGCGAACCACTCGGGAAGAGTTTTTGGAACTCAGGGTCGTCGATCCACATAGAAGTGCTGAACTTATTTTGCGGGTTCTGCAGATTCGTAAAATCTGTTGCTTGGTTCTGGGATAGAAACACATTAGAATCCTTGGGGAAAGTCAATTGCTCTGATAAACTGCTGCTGGTTGTGTATGCGTGTCCATCCACCGTCCTAGTCAGGGTTGTTCTACTGGAGAACGCAATATTATGTGCACCTGTCGCCTGTAGCCCTGCATCGACCGTCTTGGTAAACTCGTTCTGACCAGCGTTTAATCTACTATCCAACGAAGTTGTCAAGGTTGATGGGTCGCCCCCTTTCATGGAAGCCGCCATAGTATCGAAATTTTCCCATGGGGCGGAGAACCCCGACCCGATTATCAGCATCGTGGCTGCCAAGATAATGAATGAAACCCGTATTGACATATCTGATCACCATAAACCTACTTTTATATTTTATATATTTTGAAATCTATTTTCCTTCAGCAAGATCCACTTTGACAGAATTGGGGATCAGGTATGAAGCAGTCCGGCTCATTTATCTTGATTATAGAACTCTCTTCAGGGGTTGGCGGAATGAACTGGCCAGAAGTGCCAATCAAGAAGGCCAGGTTCTTCTGGATCTGGTTGATTTTTGTAGGGTCCGCAGCCATGAGGGCTTTGCCTTTGTTTTTCTGCTCCAGGTAGTTGCCGGTTCCCAGCACTATTGCTATATTACTTTGAAATTGGTCGATCCATGTATCTGATGCCTGGTTGATGGCGTAAGCATCGTTGGCCTGGACAATAGGTTTAGACAAATCGCCATTGTAATCTCCGATTATGGCAAGGATGTTCGATTGGGTTTGGCGTACATTCATCACCCCGGATTCGCCATCATTGGGAGCATCGGCATGATTGGACTGAGTGGCGTAGTTGCTATGACCAATTACCAGGATCTTATTCGCAGCGCATTGGTCGATGTCGATCCCTTTTGCGTATTGATCGTTGTCCTGGACAACGTGGTTCATATCGCCCCAAGCCGCCGCATAGTTCAGCTCATATTGGTGTATAGTGCCTAAAGTGGTACCGTCAGAGCTGGCATAGTGAGCGTTGCATTGTGTTATGTCGTTTTCTCCAACTGCCGGTAATAGTAATAGGATTACCATCAACGGCAAAACCACTGAGCACTTCACCTTATTTGCCTCCTTTTTTATCTGTGCTTCAACTCTTCCCCAAGATTCTTTCTATATAGTTGACTATACCATTTTTTAGAGATAAATGATAAGGAAACCTACGTCCTGTTTAATTGTATTAATTAGATTTACTAAATTTTGTTACTTAGATCAGATCAATAAACGAATTAAGGGTTTATAATAAGTACTAGTATTACCTAAGAAATCCTGCTGATCATTGAGCAAAATTAGACTTTTGAGTGTATTTAAACCGCTCCTCGGTGTATATGTCCAGATTTATGGATCGTCAATTATTGAAGGTATATGGGTAGGTCATAAGCTAGGATTCCGTGTTCTCAATCCAAGATTGGAGAAGAATTTGCGCAAGCCTTTCGCGACGGAGCAGTTACCCTCTAAAATTGGTACCCAATAATGTTATAAAAGGACATCATTAAAGAAATGAAAAAAAGATTGGATAGAAGGCGCTCTGCGCCTTCATTATTGGGGTTTTCGCTATTTATTCGGGTCCGCCGGGTCCAATAACCGGTGCAGGTTCATCCGCAGCGCCAGTGTCCGGCCTGGAATTGAAGTCAGCAGCCACGCAATCATGGCACACTGGGACTGTGACGAGCGGGAATCCAACGTAGGGCTGCTCGAAATCGATGTCGTTGATGACTGGATCGAAGTCAGGTACGGTGAATGAGGCACTTGTACCGATCATCATGGCTACGTTGTGCTGGACCTGGGTCAATGGGGATGCGTGATTCTCAACGGTCTCGGCCAATCCCGGGTAACTGTTGGCTTCAGCGTTGTTGGACTGGGTCAGCGTATTGTAGGTTCCCAGAATGACTGCGTTGTTGTTCTGGTCCTGGGAAACAGTTGGGTTCCAGGTGGGAACGCTCTCTTCCGTGTTGGCATAGTTGGTCTGGGTAGCGCCGTTATGGTCTCCGACCACTAATAGAAGGTTTTCCTGGGTCTGGATTATATTGGCCTCGGAATCTAATTGGTCACCAACTGCAAGCGCAGATTGTGGAGCATAAGCTGTATTGCCCTGAGTAACTGTGTTGAATGTCCCGACGGCTACCACAGCGTTT
>JBGQAL010000096.1:0-10701 GCA_041494285.1 Methanotrichaceae archaeon | reverse complement strand
TGAAGATCTGTTTGAAATGTTGGTATATTATATGTTAGGTAGAAATGAATTAAGAATAACTAAGACTAATCTGAGTTAATACAAATAAAATTTAAGGGCAGAATTTACCCAATTACCAATCTTTAATACCAGAGTTTATTATCGTTTTAATATCTTTAAAACTTCTATCGCATTGAATTAAATTAGTGAGGGCATAAATGCATCTCTCGTATTTAAATGCATTATGGATATCGATTCCTATTAAATCTGGATTCAAGAATGATGCTGCGGAAACAGCATATTTTACGGCTCTAGGCTTATTCTCTTCACGTATGCCAATTCCCATTAACTCACCTTAAGTACAGACATTAAAGATCAATCAATAGATAAATCTTGTTTTTCGAGGCTGGTGGTGGAGGCAAGCGAATCCGCTCGTGATCCGTTCCTGTACCCCGGATCTCCTTAGCCAAGGCAATCTTCTCTCCGAAATCACGTCCAAACCCGTAAGAACAGCATGACATTGAGCCCTCTTGATTATCTACAATACTACAGGAGTCGAAAATATATCTGTTGTAACGATCAAAGACATGCCCCAGGCGACCACACCGCAGGCCGATGCCATTGCTCTCGAACGCACTACTGCAAACCGCACGTTTGGCATCTTGCCATCATTCTTCGATGCAAGGTGTCACGGACACCTGGCTGATTTAGGTCGCACCTGCCTGAATCCCAGCGACGACCAAAGCCATGCGATCGCTCCGCCCGTGGGCCTGGTCATGCTCTCAGAAGGAGGCCATTTCATGGCAACGAATCCTGATCACGATTCAGGGAGAAAGAGACTTGCACAAGGTCGAAGCGGAGATGGAAGCGGTCAATAGTTGCGATAAACTTTGCTCCTGTTGCCAACATCAATAACATAGATGACGAAAGCCTCTTCGCTGAAACTTAGAATAACTCGGTAATCTCCAACTCGAAAAGAATGGAGAGGAACTCCAAATGAGCCTTTCAACTTCTTTATATAAAGTCTGGGATCATCAACTTCGGAGAGGGCATCTATGGACTTGACGATTCGTTTTGCTGTTTCCTTGGGTATCTTCTTGAGGGCTTTTGCTGCTCCAGGTGAGTAGAGCACCTGGAACATCAGGAAGACTCCAGCATCTTGCTAATCTCCTGGCTGGTAAAAGATCGGCCCTCTTTGAGATCTTTCAAAGCCTGAGCTATCTTCTCTTGAGTTTCCGGATCTAAAGGCTCTTCGTCAAGTGCAATGCTGGCCAGGCGGTCAATAACATCGCTGTAACTCTCTTCTGGATGGAGCTTGAGATGATCCAGTCGATCCTTAACCTTAGGATTTATCTCAACCAGCAATGAGGCAGTTGACATGCTATTATCATCCATTTTCAAGGTTAAAAATGTAATGAATGAAGAAGGCAATAATGATGAGAGCGGTTGCATAGGCATACACGAGTGCCTAGCTGGCAGAGCGAAGAGGCGGATGCAATCGCATTGAAAGAATTTGGCCAGTTATTATCCATGCAGAAAAAGCTATAATCTCGGCACACGCAATATATTTCAAAAACATGGCTCGCATATCGATTGACAGGGAAAAAATAGCTGATTTCTGCCGGAGACATCATATCAGCCGTCTATCTCTCTTCGGGTCGGTGCTAAGAGAGGACTTTGGACCTGCTAGCGATGTTGATGTGCTTGTGGAGTTCGAGCCCGGCCATATTCCAGGACTGGCTTTTTTCTCTATGGAAGAAGAGTTGTCTCAGATTGTCGGGAGAAAGGTGGATCTTAACACATCCGGATTCTTGAGCCCTTACTTCAGGGATAGAATCAAGAGAGAATCGGAAGTGCAGTATATCGCGACGTGATTCAGGACTTCCCATTCATCAGATGCTCGATCATGCCAGGGAAGCGATGATCCTGTCAAAGGGCAAAAGTCTAGAGGAACTTGCCGGCGACCGCTTACTCGGCCTGGCAATAGTCAGACTTATGGAGATCGTCGGAGAAGCTGCTACCAGAGTTCCGAAGGAGGAACATCCGGAGATTCCATGGACACAGATCATCAGCTTGCGAAATCGCTTGATCCATGGCTATGATGCCATCGACTACGAAATCCTTTGGCGCATCCTGAACCATGATTTGCCGGAGCTTGTCTTGTCGTTGGAGAGATCTTTAGGTCCTGATGGCGAGTAAGCCGAACGATGATGGGGAACGAACGCCGCGAGTTGATGATGATCATGCGCCCGTGTGACAACTCCAGCCCGCGGGCCGGGCCGCAACCCTACATGAGGATGCAAGAATGCTTGCAGCCGTTACAAGCGAGCAAGCTTGGCCGGGAATACGGACGTTAGGCGGCAACAAAGCTCGTTCCGAGGGTCAATACATCCAGTGATCATCGGAAAAAGCTCCGCCTACTGAATGGGTCGGTATTTCTGACATCAATCTAATGGTATGGCTCTTGAAGGAGCCGTGTTGGGCTGGGCAGAGCTAAACAGCTAGGCCTGCTTGAGTTTCTTGCGCTCCTCCTTCTTTCTCTCCACCCGGTACTCCTGGATCATGGACTCCAACCACTCCGCCTTACACTCAGCCTGGCGGATTTTCATACGTTCGGCCCATCTTGCCCTGGCTGCCATGACCTCGTTGGGATTCACAAAGGCAATGCCGTCTATCCTCTGAATTTGGACCTCTCTGGAAGAGAATATCGGCAATCCCCTGTCATTGAAATGTTTCAGGATGGCCGGCGACATCTCACTCCCGGCGATTATCGCCTCAATTCCCCGATCGATGAGCAGGTCTGCAGTATTGGGCCCGCCGCCGCTGGCATCCTCAATGAAGACCATGTCCCCTTTCTCAATGCCCCACCGCTCTGAGGCGGCTATCACCGCCTCTTTGGAGAAGGCTTCCAGAGTCTTTAGTCTCCTGAAGCCTTTGATCTCCTCGATCTTTTCCGCCTTCTTCTTGTGGCCCAGGTCGTGCTTCAGCTTTTTGATGTACTTTCTCTCCGAGCGAAGGAGCCCGCGCAGGCGCTCTATCTCCTTGTCCCTGATCTTTATCTCGTGGTCGCGCTTGACTTCCCGAGAGGACTTGTCCTTCAGCCGCTCCATCTTGGCTCTGGTTCCAGCTAGGGCTTCGTCCTTCTCGACCAGCTCAGCCTTGAGATCGTCAACGTAGGACCGCAAGGTCTTGATCTGCTCTGAAAGCTGCTGGCTCTGGACTCTTAAGGCCTCAATGCCTGGTGTTTCTGCTTCCGGCACTTCCGGCCGATGCTCCTCTTTCTCCGGGGAAACTGGCCGTTCTGCGAACTCGGATATGGCGTTCTCGATGGAGTAGCCCTTCACAACTAGGGCCTTCACCTCATCCGGATCGATCTCAGAAGGGACTTTCTTGTCAACCTGCACGAACTTGTTCTTGTACTTCTTGAAGGCGCTAGAGGCAGCGGCCAGAGCATCGCGCTCATGGTCGTTCTTGTAGCCGAACTCCCTCGCAAGGGTTATCTTCTCTTCAGCAGGGACATCCATCCCCGGAGAGTAGAGGGTGGCGCTGAAAGATCGCTTTACCTTCTCCACTGCCCCAGGCGTTGGGAATACATCTGTGGCCACTATCAGCGGCCTTCCTCTTGCGGCTACCCATTCGATGACGTCCGAGGATGACATCTCCCTGGCGCTAACCAGATCTACCAGCTCGCCATGCAGGTCCAGGGCGGCGATGCCCGTGGTGGTCCCCGGGTCCAGGCCAACGATTATGTATCCTCGCCTTTTTAGGAGGGGCTTGAACTGGAGCTTGGGCCGCTCGATTCCCGCAATTCTCACCTGAGCATCGCAGTAGTAACCGGGATTGATGTGGATGTTCTCTCGTGGCGAGTCCACAACGAACTCGGCCCTGGTGAATCCGCCCAACCCTTCGACGGCCCGACTGGTGAAGTCCAGGCCCGACTCCCGGAGCTGCTTTTCAACCTCTCTGGCCAGGCCCTTGACGGCTCCATGGATCTTCCGAGAGTAACGGTTCTGGCTCCAGCCTCCTCTGCCGGGCGAACGGCGCCTGCTTACCTTAATCCAGGTCCGGTCTTCGAAGGCCGATAGAACAGCACCTACGCCTCGATCCGCCAGGCGGGCGCAGGCCTCCGCCTCTTCCAGAGGGTTGAGCCTGTTAAAGGAGATCCCGTTCCATCTGGCCAGTCTGGTCAATGCCTCCGGCTTGTCTCCTCCTGTGACCTGGACCAGTTTGGTGGAAGCCGGAAGGCGACGGAGCATTTGGACCAGCTCGGTCCTCTCCGAGGCCAGCTCGTGGAGGTTATCCATGGCAACCATATCGGGCTGCCGCTCCCTGATCATGCGGATCAGCTTATGCCTGCTGATCATGGGATACGTCGCCGTGCTGTCGCCGTCCAGAATGAAAAGAGCATAGCTTGGCGGGCGGCGGCTATTTGGCGAACCGCTGGCAATGTCCACTCCGAAGACGACCAGCTCAGTTCACCTCCAGCGTCGCTGTTCCATCGTTCGATCCTTCATCCTGATACGTCATTCCGACCTTGTCCATAGCATCTTTCAGGGAAAGATCGATCTTGTATTTGCGGGCGAAGAACCTGATGATGTTGTTCAGATCTCTTTCCATAAGCTCTAAGGCGTTGGGATGGTCGGTCTTGACAGCTTGGGGCCAGTCGATGATCTTGATCTCTTCGCCTCGCACTATTATGTTGTATTCGCTCAAGTCGGCGTGAATTATTCCCAGGCTCAAAGTAGCCTTTACCTCGTCCAGTATTATCTCCAGGCATTCCTGGGGGTTAGACACAGTTATCTGGTTGAGTTGGCTCCCGTAGATCAGCTCCATGGCAATAGCGTGCCTGCTTAATGCTACTGGTCTGGGGATGGAAACTTGAGGATAAAGGCTTGTCATGACGCTGAACTCGTAGCGAGCGGCTCGCCTAGCGGCGTGAATCCAAGCGCACCTGGAGCCGTCCTTTAAGTGTTCCCTGACCCTGCGGACGTGCTTGAAGCTGGTTCTGCCTTCACGGTGAAACTTTATTGCTAGCGGGCTAACCCCCAGGGCCTCGTGGACCACAGACTCTTTCCCAACACCGATCCGGTCACCAATGCTTGACACGACTCTGCGGTCCGCAAGATCGGAGAGGGCCAGGATGTCATAGGCTTCGAAGTCCATCTGGTAGCCGAGGTAGTGTTGAGTCTCCATTGAAACCAGCCTTAGGTCCGATAGAAAGCGAAGTCTGTACTCTGCCTTGTCGGGAGCCAGGCCGGAGACGCGGGCCACTTCCACTAGGGGAACCCACTCGTGAGTCCGCATCCCCGTCTCGATGCTCGCCAGGATGACGAAGTCGTCCCGATTCAGCTTTAAAAAGGATTGTGCTAGATTTACCACGTATTTAAGTTGGTTTATCTAATTAAATGCTTATCCTCGCTGGTAGCTTCTCCACTTTTTTTCTAGGTCTGGGGACCGGATGGTCTCCATGACGTAGTCGGCGAACTTGGCACCCGTTGCACCGTCCGAGCGACCGGTCAGCGCAACCTTCTTCTCGAACTGGCCACAGACATCCAGAGCCATCTCATACTTCTGGGCCTGATCCACAAAGCCGATGTGTCTCAGGAGCATGACCGCAGCTCTCATAATGCTGGACGGGTCGGCATAGGGCGCCCTTCCTTCTTGGACCATTCTAGGAGCCGAGCCGTGGATGGCCTCGAACATAGCGTACTTTTTGCCTATGTTTGCGCTTCCGGCCGTTCCGACGCCGCCCTGGAACTCCGCAGCCTCGTCGGTGAGGATGTCGCCGTAGAGGTTTGGCAGGACGATTACCTTGAAGTCTTTCCTGCGCTTCTCGTCCACCAGCTTGGCGGCCATGATATCTACAAACCAGTCGTCGAACAGGATGTCGGGGTATTCTTTGGATATCTTTCTTGCGTTCTCCAGGAATTTGCCGTCGGTGGTCTTGACAACATTTGCCTTGGTGACCGCAGAGACCCTTTTGATACCATTATTTTTCGCATACTCGAAGGCCAGACGGACTATCCTCTCAGAGCCCTGGGTAGTTGCGACCTTGAAGTCTACCGCCAGGTCGTCGGTTACGTTGAAGCCTTTGCTGCCCAGGACATACTCGCCCTCGGTGTTCTCCCTGAAGAAGATCCAGTCGATCCCTTGCTCCGGGACTTTTACCGGCCGAACGTTGGCGAAGAGGTCAAGCTCCCGGCGCATGGAGACGTTAGCGCTCTCAAGGTTGGGCCAGGGGTCGCCTTTCTTTGGAGTGGTAAGCGGCCCTTTGAGGATTACATTGCATTGCTTCAGGGCCGCCAGAGAGTCTTCTGGCAGAGCCTTGTTGGCTGCTGCTCGCTCCTCGATGGTCAGGCCTTTTATGTCCCTGAGCTTGACCTTTCCCTGGGCAATCTCCTTTTGTAGAACATATTCCAGGACTCGCACGGCCTCTTTGGTGATGTAGGGACCGATGCCGTCGCCGCCAACAACGCCTACGACGATGGGCTTGATTTTGCTGTAATCAGCCCAGTCCTCTCCCGCCTTCATCTGATCCACACGCTTGAGCTGCCCCTCCAGCAACTTTGCGAAGTGATCCTTCGCTCTCTCGATGGCCTCTGCCTGGTTCATTAATCCCACCTTTCCGCTATGGTACATCCTCTCCAGCACATCAATCTTTTGCAGTTGCGCAGCTTAACGTAGAATTGATAAGAAGTCCATTACTGATAACAAGTTTTAAGCCTGCCAGCGTCATTGGGCTATCTTCGATGGGACTGGTTGGCATTGTTCAGGGGAGAAGTTGATGGGCGATCCGGTCAAGACTTACCTGGAAGCCTTAGAGAGCGAGTTTAAGACCGGCCGGGCAACAGAGCACACCTACCGCCCGGCGCTGAAAGACCTTCTGGAGGGGTTGGATTCTCAAATCAAGGCCACTAACGAACCCAAGCGAGTGGAGTGCGGAGCGCCTGACTTCATCCTGCGCAGGGATGGCCTCTCTGTCGGTTACGTGGAGACTAAAGATATCGGAAAGTCTCTGGACGAGGCGGAGGACTCCGAGCAGCTAAAGCGCTACAAGAAATCTTTGCACAACCTGATTTTGACCGATTATCTTGAATTCCGCTGGTACGTGGACGGTCAACAGCGAGGAGACAGCGTCCGGCTTGGCAGGATTGGAAAAGGAAACAAGATTCTGCCGGATAAAAAGGGGATCGAGGAGACAACCAGTCTGCTGAAGTTATTCCTTGACCACCAGCCGCAGTCCATCACTACGCCCAAAGAGCTTTCTGAGCGAGCGGCCAGGCTTGCCCTCATCATAAGGGACACCATCATCGAAGCTTTCCAGAAAGAGAAGGCATCGCAAGACCTCAAGGATCTCCGGGACGCCTTTGCCCAGGTTCTCATTCCAGACATAAACCAGCCGGAGAAGATCGCCGAGTTCGCTGATATGTACGCCCAGACCATTGTATACGGACTCTTCGCCGCTCGCTGCAACCATCCAGGACCCGGACCATTCCAGCGTTTGGGTGCGGCCCGCGAGATCCCCAAGACCAACCCGTTTCTGAAGAAGCTCTTTGAGACCATCACCGGTTCTGCTCTGGACGATGAGCCTTACGTCGATTTCGTTGACGACCTGGTTCACCTCCTGGCCAATACCGACATCGAGAAGGTCCTGGAGGATTTCGGGAAACGCACCAAGCAGGAAGATCCGATTGTTCATTTCTACGAGACCTTCCTGGCAGCCTACGATCCGGAGACGCGGGAGCGACGCGGGGTTTACTACACTCCAGAGCCGGTGGTCCAGTATATCGTAAAGTCGGTGGATTACATCCTGCAGACTCGTTTCGGCTTGGGTGGCGGCCTGGCCGACAGCTCCAAGGTGGAATACGATCGAGAGGAGTTCTTCGTGGATGAGGACGGAAAGCCTGACAGGACCAAGCTCCTCAAAGTCGTTCACGAGGCGTCCCCGAAAGTGCTGGTTTTAGATCCGGCCTGTGGAACGGGCACGTTTCTGTATGCAGTTATGGACCACATCAGATCGGAGTTCATGAAAAGGGGCGAATCCGCCCTGTGGTCTGCCTACGTCCGGGATCATCTGCTGCCGCGGTTCTCCGGTTTCGAGCTGCTGATGGCTCCTTATGCGATGGCCCATTTCAAGCTTGGGATGCTTCTGGCAGGATTTGACCTTCCAAAAGAGCAACGAAAGGATTGGCAGTATGACTTTTCGGGTGATGAGAGGCTGAAAATTTACCTTACCAACACTCTCGAAGAGGCTTTTAGCGAATGGCAGAAGCTTTTTGGAGCTTATAGGATTCTAAGCGAGGAGGCAAACGATGCTTCCAGAGTCAAACGTGACCTGCCGATATTAGTTGTACTGGGAAATCCACCCTATTCGGCAAATTCTGCTAATAAAGGCGAATGGATTACCGATCTTATTCGGAAAAGCTACTACCCCAGGGACGAGATAAAAGAACATAATCCGAAACTATTGTTAGATGATTATGTAAAGTTTATTCGTTGGGGGCAGTGGCGTATTGAGCACAACGGATACATAAAAGATGAGCTAAATGGAGGCGTCTTAGCCCTCATCACCAATCATGGCTATTTAGATAACCCAACTTTTCGCGCTATGCGTAAATCCTTGATTGATAGTTTTACGGAAATTTATGTTCTAGACCTGCATGGAAATGTCAAGAAAAAAGAGCGTTCGCCTGAAGGTTCAAAGGACGAAAACGTTTTTGACATTCAACAGGGAGTAGCAATCGGCATCTTCATAAAAGCAAAGGATAAAAAAAGTCCCGCAACAGTTTATCACGGTGATTTATGGGGGAGCAGGGAATTCAAATATGAAAAGCTATTAATGAGTGATATTAGTAAAGTATCCTGGATCAATATTCAACCTCAATCACCATTTTATGCTTTTTCGCCGCAAAACGC
Organism: Methanotrichaceae archaeon; assembly: GCA_041494285.1. Taxonomy (GTDB): domain Archaea; phylum Halobacteriota; class Methanosarcinia; order Methanotrichales; family Methanotrichaceae; genus Fen-7. The sequence goes on along the minus strand of JBGQAL010000096.1, from coordinate 1,806 downwards.
CACAATACTTTCAGAATACGAGCAATACTGGAAAATAACAGGAATAATGCCTAAGAACTCAACTGGAATTAAAACTCATAGGGATCATTTTGTAATGGATTTTGATCTTAACGAACTCTATGATCGGATACAAAAATTTAGAAATCTAGCTATTCCGGATGAGGAAATATATGCAAATTACGATCTCCGTGATACACGAGACTGGAAACTAAAACAAAGAAGGGAATCACTAGCCTTAGATAATCAATGGGAAAAATTCTTTACAAAATGTCTTTACCGTCCTTTCGATATAAGATATTATTATCACAATGAAAGTGTTGTTGAGCTTCCGAGACAAGAAATAATGGGCCATATTTTGGCCGGTGACAACATCTGTTTAGGAACTACACGATCAACGGAAATTGGTCGCGGCTGGGAACATATATTTTGTTCCTCCCAACCCATTCAACATCATACCGTGTCTTTAAAAGAAGTCAATTATTTATTTCCTCTGTATCTATATGGTGAAAAGGAAAACAATCAAAGGCAATTGCTAGAAATCCATTGGTCCCATAGCAAAGACGGCCGTATCCCCAACCTCGACCCGGATTTCGTCTCCACCTTTGCATCCCGCCTCGGTCTAAAGTTCGTCTCCGATGGCCACGGCGACCTGAAAACCACCTTCGGCCCCGAAGACGTCTTTCACTACATCTACGCCATCTTTCACTCGCCTACCTACCGCAGGCGCTACGCAGAGTTCCTGAAGATCGACTTCCCACGGGTGCCCTTGACCTCCAACGTCGAGCTGTTCCGCAAGCTTTGCATCCTGGGAGAGGAGCTGGTTGCGCTGCACCTGCTGGAGTCGCCCCAGGTCACGCAGCTCATCACCCGCTATCCTGTCTCCGGTGACAACTTCGTGGAGAAGGGATTTCCCAAGTTCACGGTCTACGAGGAAGGCAAGCCGGGCTATGTCTACATCAACAAGACGCAGTATTTCGAGGGCGTGTCAGCGGAGGTCTGGGAGTTCCACGTTGGCGGCTACCAGGTCTGCGAAAAATGGCTGAAGGACCGCCGAGGTAGAAAGCTGTCCTTCGACGACCTCATGCACTACCAAAAAGTGGTCGTGGCTCTGAAGGAGACAATCCGGCTGATGGAGGAGATCGATAAGGCTATACCGTGCTGGCCAATTGAGTGAGAAACCCGACCTATCGGACCTGGACCTGTTTGAAAGAGATATATCTAACTCTGTTCTCGAATTGCTGCAACTTCGTCGCCAGCCTCGATGAAATCGAGGCATTAAGAAGTATGGGTACGATAGTTGGAAAATAGTGCACAATTATGGTAACAGGCGGGCAGCGGAGAGTGTCTTTCGGCCATTAAGCGAATCTTCGGCGAAACTGTGAGGGCTACTTCGACGGAAGTGATATTTTGCGAAGTGCGCAAAATGTTCACATTTTATACTATAATATTAAGCGTATAACAATTTGATGACGATTCATGAGAAAATAAGCAAGTCTTTATGAATTAAAGGCAGGTAATTAAACACAGCAAATTGAACTCTAACTTTGAGATTGTAATTCTTAGGATAAGGGATAGCTCACAATTTTGAAATGGGAACCTATTTTGATAAAATATTTCAAATGTTTAATTGAGGAGGCAAATGATAACAAACGACCACTAGTACAGACCTAGTGCTCTATAACACAAGTTTTAAATCTCATAATATGTTATAAAATAAAATTGTGTCACGAAAAACAATATTCTGTGTGAAATTGAAAGAGGAAGACCGAGACGAGCTGAACCGGTACCTGCGTCGTGGGAAATCAT
>JBGQAL010000176.1:0-5094 GCA_041494285.1 Methanotrichaceae archaeon | reverse complement strand
ACCCAGAGCGGTTCAGACGAAGGCCCCCTCGCAGTAAAGATCGATGAGGTACAACCTCAAGCCGGCGTAGCTTTCGAGAACTGCCAATTCATGTCCGGATTTGAAATCGGCCCGGACAACTGGGGACCTGTTAAACTGACGAATTGTGGATTCTGGGTAGTGCCCGAGACTGGATCGCAGATGATCTTGAATGGTCAAGGGACTGTAACCTTGACAGCTACTCATTTTGACGATTGGGATCGGGCTAACCAGAACAAACCGTGCATTGAGGCTTTGAATGGTTCTCTATTGATGAATAATTGCGATTTTAACGGAATCGAATTTCCGTCACCCCATATATATCTGGGGCCTAATGTCAAATCTGCGTCCATTATCGGAAATCGTTTCCAGCATGGGGAAATGAAGATCGTGAACGAATCCAGAGGCGACGTACAAATTTGGGGGAATGTGAGGCAATAATCTGATGGTAAAGGATTGATTGAACATAATGGGTGCCGGTTGTCCGGGCAAAGCTCGCCATTTTATCACCCTTTTTTTGTGGTCTATGTTTGAGTTTGGTACATAGCTGATTATCATGGCTTCGGGAGCGAGTGACAGCAACGTCTATCATATTCGTGGTGAGTTGCACACCTTATACGTATAACCAGCTTGGCACAATGTAGCACCTATAACACTTTTGTAATGGTTGTAACTGCTTTGCTAGGGATTTTGGTTCCATTTCTAATCTTCCGAAGTGTCGCATTTAGGATAGCCACAACCAGCTTAGCATATCGCACAGCTATACAGACAGAAACCGACTCTTGCCCATCACACAATGACTTTCGCCTGTCACTCAATGCATGATCATTTTTCCTCCATCATCTTCCAGAGGAATTGAGAGACAATGTTGGCGTACTGTTTCTTTGCCTTCTCATTAGGACCGTAGACCGAGAAAAACCTCATACCCGCGGAAGTTACATCGAAAAGTCTCTTGTATAGCTCTGCTAATTCTCTCGATGGCCAATCTGGCCTCGGTGTAATAATCAGTGACCTGGATCGACATGTCTTCTCTATGAGGTGGAGTCAGGCCACTGTAAAGCGATGAGGAGGACGCGTACACGACCCTGCACTTTGCGCTTCTCGCCAGCTCAAAGACGGCAATAGTTCCGTTGATCGCATCACCGACCAGAAAAGGATTCTTTTTGTACATGGGTGAGGAGGATGGGATGCCCAGGTGGTATATCGCCTCAGGCTTAAGGTTAAACTTGGAGGAATCGACGCAACTTGCTTCTATTACCTCCAGATCGCCATCCAGATCCTCCAGATTTGACCTACTTCCTGTATCCATGTTGTCCAGAACAGTGACTTTTTTCCCGATGCCAGCAGATCCTCAACCAGATTGAACCCGATGAAACCTGCACCGCCAGTTACGAGTACGCTCAAGCAAATCCTCCTCTTCTAATACCGATCATAAAGTCGTTTCGGGAAGATATATATCGATCAAGGGGAAGTCAATTCCGGTTTAAGAAGATCTGGCTGATTTCAATGATCGCGATAGTTGATTATGGGCTGGGGAACCTGAGGAGCATCTACAATGCGCTTGCGAGAGTCAACGCTGCTCCGGAGATAGTGCATGAACCTGAAGGGCTCGCCGATGCGGACGGTGTAGTAGTCCCTGGGGTGGGTGCCTTTGGAAGGTGCATGGAACAGCTCTCCAGGTTTGGAGATCCGCTCTACGATGTCCGAAAAGCCGGCACGCCGATGCTTGGCATATGCATTGGACTGCAGGTGCTGTTTGAGAAGAGCCAAGAGAGCCCCGGAGCCAGAGGACTTGGGTGGATTTCAGGCCAAGTTGTGCGGCTCCCAGAAGAGGTTAACATACCTCACATGGGTTGGAACAACCTCTCCATCAAAAAGCCCGTGGATCTGCTGGACGGCGTAGAGGATGGAGACATGTTCTACTTCGTGCACTCATACCACTGTTTGCCCATAGACAGGTCGGTTATTGCAGCTACTACCGATTATGGCACAGATGTGACGGCAATGATATCCAAGGACAATCTAACGGCTACCCAGTTCCATCCCGAAAAGTCAGGCCAGAAAGGGCTCCGGATCCTGGAAAACTTCGCGAGGTCCACGAAATGCTAGCCAAAAGGATCATACCCTGCCTAGATTGCGACCTGGGGGTGCCAGGTGGTAGGGTTGTAAAGGGCATTGAGTTCAAGCAGATAAGGTATGCAGGTATTCCCTGGGAGCTGGCCGGAAAATACTATGAGGACGGGGCAGACGAGATCGTTTTCTTGGATATAACAGCATCGCACGAGCGGCGCGACACGATGGTGAGCGTAATAAAGAAGACATCGGAGTCGGTCTTCGTTCCCCTAGCAGTGGGGGGCGGGATAAAGAGCGTAGAAGAAGCTCGTGAAGTCTTTAACGCCGGCGCTGATAAAATAAGCGTGAACACATCAGCCCTTAAACGTCCTGAGCTGATAAGCGAAATTGCGGACTACTACGGAAACCAAGCCGTAATAATCGCCATTGATGCCAAGCGCAGGTACAACCTTGAGAATGGTCGGGAGATCATCGAGACCCCTGAAGGTCGCTGCTGGTTTGAGTGTTCCTTCTATGGAGGGCGTGAGTTCACCGGAATAGATGCTTTAGCCTGGGCCAAAAAGGCTGAGCGCTTGGGAGCAGGCGAGATTCTTCTGACCAGCATGGACCGAGATGGCACTTATGACGGTTTCGATATACCCTTAACCGATGCGGTCTCCAGGATGGTCAGAATTCCGGTTATCGCCTCCGGGGGAGTGGGAAGGCCTGAGCATATGCTGGAGGTCTTCCAGAAGACCAACGCCTCGGCTGCGTTGGCGGCGAGCATCTTCCACTATGGAGAGTGGCGGATCCAGGATGTTAAGAAGTATCTGGCCGAGAACGGCGTGCACATGAGGCTGTGACTTCCTCCCCAACCCCTAAAGGGGTAGGGCTTCCTGCTTCGCAGAGTTGACGCTTACTTGGACGTATGCCCAAGCCGGAGGTCAATTCTCCACAGGCTAACACCCTCAGTCCGAGGGTTAAGATATTCAAGGCAGCATTGTGGTCTCTATCTAGTTTCAGACCACACTTAGGACAACTATGTACCCTGTCTTTCAGATCTTTCGGTACAATCTGTCCACAGCCTGAACAGTTTTGACTTGTGTTCCTTGGATCGACTAATACAACGCTTTTGCCAGCTCTTGCAGCCTTGCTTTGCGTGTAGCGTACTAGTTTACCCCAAGCAACGTCTGAAATATGCTTTGCTAGATGATGGTTCTTCAGCATACCCGAAATATTCAGATCCTCAAATACAATTACATCGGCAGAGTCTACCAGTTTCCTAGAGACTTGGTGCGAGAACTCGTCTCGAAGGTTGGTTACTCGTTTGCCTATTCGGGCAAGTGTTACCTTGGCTTTCTTCCTGTTTTGGGAACCAAGCTTCTTACGATGTAACGACTTCTCAGCAGCCCGATTCTTCTTCTCAGCCTGGACATAATATTTAGGGTAATCGAAAGTATTGCCATCTGAAGTTGTCACAGCATGGGAGATGCCTAGATCTACCCCAGTGGTGACTCTAGGAGCAACCTTAGCGGGGTCTTCCCTTTCTGTCACAAAGATTACATACCAGCGACCAGTGCCGTCCCTCTTGATGGTGCAAGTCTTAATCTTGCCTTCAATTGATCTGTGAACAAAGGTTCGTATAGTTCCTGGAATCTTGGAGAGGGTTAACCTGGTGACTTCTAACTTAAACCCGGATTGTGGATATGTAAATGAATTGTAGCGACCCATTCCTTTGAATCTTGGGTATCCTTTTTCTTTTGCCCCTTCGCAGACCCGTCTAAAAAAGTTATCAAAGGCTTTCTTAAGCCTTCTTAGAACGTCTTGTTCTGCCTGGGCAAGGACACCCTTGAGGTATGGATTATGCTGCTTCTCCAAGGTTAAGATGCCCGCTTGATCCTCATAAGAAGTATTTTTGCGGTCTTGTTCCCAGATATTCTTACGGTCTGCTAAAGCATTATTCCACAAGTGCCTACAGGTTTCTAAAGTCAGGTCTAACATCGCTATCTGCTATTTGTTAGGATATATCCTGAACTTGTAGGCTGATCTCATGTTTTGTGTTTCCTCTCCTTATTCCAATATGGCGATTTGCATTTGCGATTAGGGCATGTCTCAGGGAGTTGGTCGCTCCGAGGATGCCATTCCCAACCACACCGTTTACATTTCAGGGTTGGCAATTTCATACTCATGGTATAAGGTCAAAGGTATATAAAGTTAACACACAATCAAGACAGGGATACGATTCATCCCTCTCCCTGAAGGAGGAGGGTCCTCTCTATCCCTGTACCCCGTCGTTATAGAGGCTCTGAGATTATCTTCGGCTGGGAGGCGTCTCCAAATAAGCACAAAAGTTGTAAACAATATTCTAAAAAATAATGGGATCCGATAGATCTCAGGTTGAGATCAGCTGCTTTAGCCTCTGGATGCTCTCCATGGCTTGAGCAGACTCGTGCATCTTCTCCTCTTCAAAGTGTTTTATGATATCGTCTATTGTGGCATGAAGTGCGTATACTTTCATTGGTCTTCCTTTACCCTCGCGCTTGATCTCCTTCTCCTCGATCCAGTTGTTTTCGCGCAGAGTGCGCATCGCGATACTAACCTCGGGTTGGCGAAGGTCAGAGCCCATCTCTATCTCTCGGGACGATGCCTCTTCTACATTCGCCAGAAAGGTGATAAGGGTCGCTACATTCCGCGGCACGCCCAAGGACCGCAGGGTCTCTACAAACTCCAAGTCCTTGTCGTCAAGGATCTTTACAGTTGACTCCCTCATTATGGTCACCATATTTTTTTTACTAGAATTACTTTATCATATAAATAATTTGTTTTGAAAAAGTTCAAGATTAAAATTTGCTAAAATAAATTAGATAATAAGATTAAACTGATGTTATCTTTACAAAAAAAAGGGGTTAGGATCTAATAAAACCCCCTAAAAAGACCAATAAAAATAGAAGTTCAGTTGCATGGAGCCCAGAAAAGGTGAATATTAGCGATCTTATAAACTGTGTTTGATATCGCAACCAATTT
>JBGQAL010000249.1:0-2160 GCA_041494285.1 Methanotrichaceae archaeon | reverse complement strand
GGCTGGATTCTATTGCGTGAAGTAGAATATACTACCATTCAGGCCTTGCTATTGAGGCTCTCGCTTGCCCCAACCAATCCATCACATTCGCTCTCCTCCCTCGCCTCGCCCTTTAATCCCCATAACACCCACGAAATGGTATGGACTTCGACCTCCACCCCAGATCCTTCAACGCCCTGGTAGCCCCAGCTGAGATGTTCGCTAAGGCCTTGAATCGCAACCAGAACCTGCTGCGGTTCAAGGTCCTCTAGATCTGAGCTTCTCTATCACCTGTTAGCATTGTGTTACCATATTGTAAGGTTATTATCAATAGCATGTCACGATGTGACGATGTAACCGCATTCTCAACATGCTTTAGCATCCAAAGATGATGACTATCCCATTCCATCCCAACGGAAGACTTTTCCCCAAAAAAACGTTACATCGGTTACATAGTTACATCAAAAGCCATTGATGCTGATTTCCAAAATGAGTATGGTTACAAACATGGTAACACATCGGTTACAAGCAGAGAGCGAGCCTGCTTGCCTGTGGAATTTCAAGCACGAGGTTTGCATGAACGTTCCTATCGAAGACCACTCTGCTGAATTCATTACGCGGAAAATTTGTTAGCTAATGGGCAAAGGAAAATGCTATTACAAACAGTCAGGAATGAGCATGGCGCAAAGCTACAAGAGTTCCTTCAAACGAGGCCTCTTTCTATCGCCAATTCGGACCGTTTCTAGCCGACTTCTTCGGCCCTTTAACGGCACGAATCTTTTGCTTGAGACGTGTATCTTATCGTTCGTCGACAGATCCTCTGGGATTCACGGCAACATGAGCCCTCTCGGACAAGCCAGCAGGCAAGACCTGCATGTGAATACATGTTGTTGTACTGTGAGCCAGGTCGGAAGAGCATACACTAGGCAGCCTAAGCAGCCAATAATGGAGCAGGACTTGCGACAGGATTGTTGTCCATGTCTCACGAAAATTTATATCTAAGGAGACAAGACGTCCTTTATATAGCTGGAAGGGCCACGACAAAAAGGGGTTCGCTGTAGGCGAACAAATGCGGGGGACGGGACCCCCGCACGAGTTTACCAGTAAGATTTGGATTTCGTTGATCGATCCTTGAAGCTAACCATAAAATTCCAAGACTGCCCGCAACTTTTCCAGCTTCACTGGCTTTGCAATGTAATCATCCATGCCTGCCGCGAGGCATTTCTCTCGATCACCTTTGAGTGCATAGGCAGTGATAGCGATTATCTTCGGTTGATCTGCAGACGCCCAGCGCTTCCGAATTGCCCTGGCAGTTTCAAAGCCATCCAATTCTGGCATCTGAACGTCCATTAGAATTAGATCGTAGGGCTGGAGTTCCAAGGAACGTAAAACCTCTGTCCCGTTAGCTGCCACATCAGCGTGATAGCCTAGCTTATTTAGCATTTTTGACATTACCATTTGGTTAACAGGGTTATCTTCGGCTAACAGTATCCGAAGAACATGGTTTCGATCCTCTGTATTGTCGCTCTCTTGCCGTGCCTCTGCTTTTCTACTCGCGGGCTTGATAAAGGTAGCCTCAGCCAATATTGTGAAGCTAAATGTTGAACCCTTACCTAATTGGCTCTTGGCCCAGATCCTTCCGCCCATTATTTCCACAAGCTTCTTGGATATGGCGAGACCTAGTCCGGTGCCTCCGTACCTGCGTGTAGTCGATGAGTCTATTTGGGTGAATGATTGAAATAGACGGCTCATCTTATCTTCGGGAATTCCAATTCCGGTATCCTTCACTAAAAAGCAAATTTCATGACTTGTGCCATCGAGCTTCTTGCTAGAGACCAAGACCGATATCGCACCTTTATCGGTAAATTTTACGGCGTTACTGAGCAGATTGGTTAAGACTTGTTGAAGCCTGGTAGGATCGCCAATGATTGCCTGAGGAGTGCTTTCGGCTATTATATATGTCAAGTTCAGGCTTTTCTTAGATTCAATGGGACGCACAAGATTTAGGGAGTCCTCTACGCACACTTTCAGATTAAATGGCCGGTATTCCAACTCCATTTTGCCGTTATCGACCTTAGAAAAGTCGAGTATATTGTTTATGACCGATAGCAGCGAGTCCCCACTGCTTCTGATAATCTCCAGATAATTGCGCTGTTCCACAGTCAGATCAGTCTCCATGAG
>JBGQAL010000107.1:0-9556 GCA_041494285.1 Methanotrichaceae archaeon | reverse complement strand
TCTATCATACTTGGAAAGTCTCAAATATGTTCGGCCATGAACAAGAGCCCTATGCAGGGTTCTGATGAGATCGATAGCAAGCTCCTGGAGATGATTTTAAGCCTGGGTGATGAAAGTGCCTCTGTCGATCTGAAGGCAATCTTGAAGGGTCTTGACGAGCGCGACAGGAGGATCAGCGAGACCCTTGACGATCTTCTCGAAGAGGTTGACAGGCTCGTATTGCTTGCCGAGGACCTTGAGAAAAATGACCATTGCAACAGGTGATGTCGTTTGAGTGACCTGCCTGACATTCAGGCCTGTGTCCCTGAGTATCCCATAAACCTGACAAGGGTTGGGGTCACGGGCGTTAAGAAACTGGTGAAGGTAGAGCGTGGAGGAGACAACCGGCCAATCGTTCTCATCTCCAACTTCGAGGTATTCGTGGATCTTCCCTCCGACCGCAAAGGCGCCAACCTGTCCAGGAACTTCGAGGTCATAGACGAGGTTGTGGAGGAGGCTATAAACAAGCCTGTTTATGAGATAGAGGAGCTGTGCGGAGAGATAGCTACAAGGCTTCTGTCCAGGCACGAGTACGCCACTCACGCCGAGGTTAAGATGAAGAGCGAGTATGTAGTCCGCAGGACGACTCCCTTCACCAGGGTTACCTGTCAGGAGGTCGTGGATATCTTCGCCGAGGCCATGGCAGGAGCGGGCCCTATGGGCTTTCTCAAGAAGTCAGTAGGAGCAGAGGTAGTTGGAACAACCGCCTGTCCGTGCGCCCAGGAGATCATGAAAGAGCAGGTGAGGAACGAGCTAGCCAAACTGGGCGTGGATCAATCAGCAGCAGCAGAATTTGCTGATAGAATCCCTGTGGCCACTCATAACCAGCGGGGGAGGGGAAGCCTCTCCATCGAAGTACATGATCGTCGGTGTGTCTCCATTGACAGGATCATCAGGATTATAGAAGAGTCTATGAGCGCAAAGGTTTACGGGCTACTGAAGCGTCCCGACGAGGCTGTAGTTGTGGCTAGAGCCCACAGCAACCCGAAGTTCGTTGAGGATTGTGTCAGGACCATGGCCCAGAAGGTTGTGGAAGCTTTCGGTGACCTTCCGGACGATGCGGCTGTGACCCTCAAGCAAATAAACGAGGAGAGCATCCACCAGCACAACGCCTTTGCAGAGAGAACGGCAACCATGGGCGAACTCCGAGCAGAGCTTTCTCGCATGAAGTTGTATTGAGCTTCAATCAGAGATGAGCTTTTCAGTCTAAGAAAACAGGAAACTATGACTATGACCGCGATCGAAAGGATAGGTACTCCCCTCAGGAATTTGCTGATGGATCGAAGGATCATTGCCAGGTGCGAACTTCTCAACAGGACTTACGATTTCGTGAGAGCAGCACAGTTGAGCTCGTCCGAAGAGGATGACCTCAAGAGGCTCGTCGGCGAGCATGTGGCTGCAGGGGTATTTGCCAATTTGCTGAGCGGTACCCCAATCTTCTTCGATCTCCCAAGGCTTGACACCTATACCCTCCTGAACGGCAAGATATTCCACTTCAATCACACTGAGAAATACGGAAAGCAGGACTTCGATAATGCCTACTGCAATTTCCAGAAGTCGATACCCGAGTTGAGGACCATTTTACGTCAGAACATGATCGATCTTCTCACCGAATTCATGGCCGAAGCAGGGTATAGAATGGCTGAAAGTTCATCCCGAACCTTCGTGTTCGAGGCTCCAAGTATGAGGGCAGATTGCCAACTTTTTACCAGCATAAATTTGCTCAACCTGGATGATCGCAGACGGGGTCCAGAAGCAGACTACATTATTCTGGTTCCAAGCGGGGATAACCTGGAGCCATTTATGAAGTTCTTCCGGGAGATGGGAGCAACATTTGAGGAGGCTGGGATTCAGATCTGGGTGGCCAACCTTGAACAGGGCGCCATTGACCCGTTTATCGGATACACCACTGACCTCGACATTTACAGGCAGTTCAAGAATCCACGTCTTGCAGAGATGGTCAGGTCTACCTGGGGCTCAAAAGGCTCGGCCTAAGTGATGGAAAGTATAACGCAGTAAATCAAAGTTAAAATCCGAAATACAGAAACCCCAAGATGTCTTTGACTGATATCATTTCCGTTTGTGGCTGCTGAACGCCAATCGCTATCCATTTGCCTGAATATATAATCGGTTTGCCGTGTCAAATCGAGAATATTTCACCTCGAATATCAGCCACTTAAGCAAGTATTAAATAGATAAAGTGCCAACTTAAATAGTAACCATTCATACAGTGGATATAGTAGCAACCTGTCGATAGGCATGGGGGAAGGGGTATGAGAATTTATCTTTCTCTGTTGGTAGCGTTTCTAGCGCTTACGAACGCTGCCTTGGGTGGAGTCGGAGACGTGGGAGTTTCTGATGGTTACAACCTTCAGCCTTTATCTAGCTATACGGCTGGAGCGGCTCAACAAGGAGGTTTGGCATCCCAGACTCCTGGATTACAGTCTCAAGATAATCTTGTTGGAAGTACAGGGTATCCAGCGCCACAGGATAGTTCATTGCAGCCCTCCGGCTTTCAGCAGCCATTGAGTGGATCGATTCCCGGTCAGTACACCCAGACTACTCAAATGGGTGTCCCCCAGGAAACAAGCCTTCCGTTTAATCAAGGCGGCTCTGTGGCTGGACAAAATTATCAGTCGCCACAGGCTGGCTATCCGCCTGTCCCAGCCAACCAACCGTCATCTGGCTACCAGCAATCCAATCCAGTAAACCAGATGTCTAGCTTTGCCTCGGCAGCGCCGCAGCTCTCCGGCCCCTACCAGGAGCATTTCTCTCCGGACGATCTGCGGCTCTCCCAGCCTCAGGCAGAGGTTTTCGAGCCTCAGGGGAGCCTTAACTTCGCAACAGACAATCCACCCAGTGGCATGCTTACAGACACTGCCTTGGCTCCGAATGCTGTTTCAGCTACTGCACCAGGTTATGCGCCCTCAGGTTCATGGTATTATCCGGGATCGACGAGCTCCAGGAATAAGTTTTACGTCCAAACCTCGTCTGGCTTCAAGTCAGTGGCGGGCTGCAGCTACGGCGGCTATGTTCCTCTGTGGGCGAACATCGCCTCATCAGACAACTTCTACGTTTACGAGTGGTATCCAGGGCAAACCAGCCCTTACGTTAGATGGTGGGGCTGGACCTGGCCGGGCTGGAAGAAGGGATGGTTTAGTGGCGATGTGCCTGGTTGGCACATCCTCTGCTTCCATTGCCGTGACTGGTCAAACTACGTCTACATTTACGTCTGGCCTAGCGCAGGTGGAGTGGGAACAGCAGGAAGCGGAAACGGCCCTATAATGCCAGCAATGGCCCAATCTTCAGCTGCCTTGCCGTCGGGAGCGCCTACACCGCCCGATCCCAATGCTGAAAACCTGATGCTTCCGGACTACAGCATGATCTCTCAGGGACAGAGCGGCAATCCAGGTCAGATTGGATATAATCCCAGTCAGAGTGGATATGCTTCTCAGGGTGGTTACTCGGCTCAGACTTTCAAAACTGTGTTTCCGAAGCCGACGGCCTACAGGTGCAACGAGTACTACGCGCAGGGAGGTCAAGGTCGGCTCAACACAGTCGGAAGCGTGAAGTGCGGTGAGTGGCTGCCGTTGTGGTCCAAGATCGGCAAGCCTGGGTGCTATTGGTCCTTTGAGTGGACTCAAGGCTGCACATCATCAGGCAGTTTCTGCTATCCGGAGGTCAAGAACTTCGGTTACAAGGGAACAGGCTGGTACTCGACCTGGTTCCGCGGCAATAAGCCCGGCTGGCACATATTGAGCTATTTCAGCAACGACTGGTCGAACTACATTTATGTCTACGTCTGGTCGCCAAATTGACCTCTCGACCAGACTTGACTTGTTTTTGTTTTAGGCCGATCGGTTTATATACTGCGAGCTTGGATGGTGTTGGGATTGATATTACCCTGGAGGATGTTTATTGGCTAGAAGATCACAAAGAAAAGCTGAAAGCAGAAAGGCAAAGCAATGGTATAAGGTAATTGGACCTGAGATGTTCGGGCGCACTCCCGTCGGGGAGACTATATCTAACGATCCCAACCGAATTGTGGGCAGGGTAATTGAGACCACTCTCGGTGAGCTTACAAACAACTTCTCCAAACAGAATACTAAGCTCAAGTTCAAAGTAGACCGAGTAGCTGGCGATTCTGCTTACACCAAGTTCGTGGGCCATGAGATGACAACCGACTACATCAGGTCTCTGGTGAAGAGAAGAACCTCCAGAATTGACTCCATAGTCGACATCACCACCGTTGATGGATACCAGGTAAGAGTAAAGCCTAGCTGTTTCACAGTCAAAAGGGCCAGGGCTAACCAAGTGAAGACCATAAGAGAGCTCTCTAAGCAGGTAGTCCTTGCCAAGGCAGTAGGATTGGACTTGAACCAGCTTATACAAGAAGTAGTCATGGGCAGGCTCTCCTTGGACATCTACAAAGAGGCCAAGGCGATCTATCCGTTGCGGAGGGTGGAGGTCAGGAAGACTGAGATTAGGGCTGAGCCAAGCTCGGCTGGACCAGCTCCTACGGCTCCAGAACCAGTTGCTCCACAAACCCTGCCTTAATCTTAAATCCTTTAATTCTTAATCAGACAGCGCTCTCAATCCCAAGCGGGAAAGAGCGCTGGCAAAGAATTAATTTGTTAATTCAGTATCTCAGCCTTCTGACCATTGGCTATTATAGAGGTCTGTTGAATGACATGCTCATGTCGAGGACTCCTAATAACCTCCGATTTTGGTCACATCATTTATAAACAAGTATATAAAGACGTGGCTGGATTTAGCTGGTTTTTAGGAATCCTCATGTCTCACTTTTACATAATAGCAATTATATAATTCTCAATCATCCTCCGGCTTTATGCTCCTCGCCCAATACAGAAACGGAGTATCTACAAACGAGACTACGACCTTGAGCATTAACGAGGTTATGTAGATTTGGAGTATTATATCCAATGTGAATATGCCGTAGAATGCAATGAGTGTGAACATGGTATTGTCTATCAGCTGGCTTAATATCACAGATACGTTACTTCTGAACCAGAGCAACTTTCTTCCGTGATATTTTTTTATGAAAGCGTACATCCAGACATCATACATCTGTGAGCATATGTAGGCAGTAAGGCTGGCCAGCGCTATTCTAGGCATGAACCCGAAAATAGCTGCTAAATGAGGGGCCATAGTATCTGAAGAATCCGGAATGAACATCAAAGTCACCTGCATGATCACGGTCATCATAATTAAAACGAAAAAGCCCACAAATACAGCTTTTTTTGCCTCTTTCTTTCCATAGATTTCATTTAGGATCTCTGATACGAAAAATATGGAGGAATAGACTATGTTCCCTTCTGCAGTCACGAGGCCGAAAATCTGAATAGTTTTCATCACCTGGATATTTGCAAGTATGATCGACATTGCCACCCATGCGAAAAGGCCCTTCCTGCCGAATAACTTGTATATTAGTAGGACGGCGAGATAGCAAAAAAGCATCAGCCCGAACCATAGCAGCTCATTGATCATATCGATGTGGAATTTATTGAGGTTCTATTTGATAGATCGCCAAGATGCCTAGATCGGCTCGCCAATTGGAAATGGATTTTGCCGCGAAGAGCCCTGCAGGATCTGAGGCAGATACGGCCTAAATCTCGGGAAGTCTAAGGAGATTCCTGGACGAGATAAGCGGTGCCGACGTTAGGGAGCTGGCCATCCACTGTTGAGTTAGCAGGCTGAACTATTCCCGGGAAGTGCGCGAGGCTTCGGCTGCGCAGGCTCACATGAAGCAGGATCCTCTGGCACAAGGAATGGAAATACGTTATAAATAATTGAACTGGTTCAATTACAATCTCCTGCCGAGGGAGAAGAACAGATAGAATCCGCACAGGATTATGGCTGCCTGAGTTCTGACCAGATTGAGCCTGGACAAGAGCCTGTGGACTTTCTCTTGACTACTTTGCTTGGGCCTTAGCAATCCACTCTCTTCAGCAGGGCGCTCGAGATCCGGCCTTGACTTCCTTTCGCGGCCTTCCTGGCCTTGTCTTTGGAACTATATAAACACGTTGTAAGTGCAGATTTACGGCAAACTCATCCGTGTTTCCTACTCGCGCCATCGTCCATGAATAGAACTAAAGAAAGCTAGACCAAACGCAATTGTCCAGCACGGTATCGCCCTGTCGATCTCCCAATCAGCGGGATGGACTCTTCAGGCGGTACGAGTAGAAGGGATAGAAGGATGCTAATCCCTCGTTTCGCATTAACGGTCTAATTTCCAAACATTTTTGCTGAAATTTATTGGAAAGCTTTATTAAATATCTCGTTATATCCCGCTTTGGGAGTAGCGAGAATGGAGATAAGAACCCTTCCACTGGAGCATTTAGGTTTGGTTGCTTGCGTATTCGATCAACTCGAAATTGCAGAGCTAATCGATGATCGAATTCCTAAGCTCAGAAATCACAACCTAGAGCATTCAAAAGTCATCAAAGCTATGATTTTGAATGCTTTGGGTTATGTTGGTCAGAGGCTATATTTATTCCCAGAATTCTATGAAAAGCTACCTATTGAGAGGTTACTCGGGGAGGGCGTTACGGCTGCTGATCTAAACGATGATGTTCTGGGAAGGACTCTTGATGCGATTTCCGCGTATGGACCTACAGAACTCTTCAATGAAATAGCTCTGAACGTGATGAGTCACCTGGATATTGGAGTCCAGAGGCTTCATGCCGATACTACGAGCTTTAGTGTCCAAGGTGAGTATGAGGGATACGATGGTCAGAGTGCTATCGAGATAACACTAGGCCATTCCAAAGACGGCCGGATGGATCTGAAGCAGTTTGTCCTGGGATTGGTAACGAACCCGGACGGAATACCTCTTTTTGCTAAAGCCTATTCCGGCAATGCATCAGATAAAAACACGATCATTGAAGCCTTCATGAAGATCAAGAATGGCCTTAATTTGAACGATGCCGCCTATTACATAGCAGATAGCGCCGTCTATAGTGAGAAGAATATCCAGCAGCTCGGAACCAAGATGCTCTGGATAACCCGCATCCCTGCAACAATAACTGAGAGCGAGAGTCTGCTAGATCGCGATGTCGAGTTGGTTGAATGCCTGGATTCCAGGTACAAATGCTTCTCTACGACCTCGAACTATGGAGGTATCCCGCAGAAATGGGTTCTTTACCAATCACAGCCGATGCAGGAACGCAAGGAAAAGACCTTTGAAAAGCAGATTGAAAAGGAGAGCAAGCAAGCAGAGAGATCCCTAGCCAAGCTTAAGCGTCGCGAGTTCGCTTGTGAGGCAGATGCAAGAAAAGAGGCTGAATTATGGTTAGCTAAGCATCCTTTCTATAGATTCAAGGATCTATCGGTCAAATTGATCAACAGGAGAAACGGAAAGCTGCGGGGACGACCCAAAAATGGAGAAGAGCTTCTGGAAGTCCATCTAATCGAGGCAGAGATCGAGATCAATGCTGAAAAGGTAGCTGACGCAAAATCCAAGCTTGGAAGGTTCATTCTTGCCACAAATGACCTCAATCTCGGTCACAATACTATTCTTAGCTATTACAAAGGTCAGCAAGCGGTTGAACGCGGTTTCAGATTCCTCAAAGATAAGAGCTTCCGCGTTGCTGAGGTGTATCTCAAGAAAGAAGAACGCATTGAAGCTCTTGCTATGATCATGGTCTTAACTCTCATGATCTATTCTGTTGCGGAGTGGATGCTCAGAAAACGGATGCGTGAAACAGGAGAGTCCATTCCAAACCAGTTGAAAAAGCCAACCCAAAAGCCTACACTCAAGTGGATAGTCTTCCTGTTCATGGGAGTTACAGAGGTTACAGTCTGGATCAATGGAGAAATGCACCAGACGATTGCTAATTTGAATGACAATCTTGTTAAGATTATTCGGCTATTCGGGCCGGTTTGCGAAAAATATTATGGATTGGAGCGTTAATGCGGAATGCAGGATATAATGACATTTCGATCATTAATTTCGAACATGCTCAATATTGTGAGGATACTTGAGATACTGATCAAACGAAATCGCTATCAAATGACATAGCCTTACCACCGAAAATTAGCCAAAAAGGCAATTTACTTCAACGTATTGAGCAAGTGCTTAATTTCTTATCATTTCATAACGTCAATTGCCTCAGCTTCTCGAACAAAGTCAGCAGGGGTACAAGGAACGAGCCAATAAATACACCTACGGCAGTTAAGTCGTATGCCCTTCTATTTATTTGGTTTAAGTTATCCCTTTCTTTTTGGAAGGCTTCCAACGTGCTGGATATATAATTTATTTCATCTCTATTTTCGCTGTAGCCTCTTTTCGATATAGCATCCGTTAATTGCTTATGTTGCTCTTCCATATTTTCATACAATATATTTAATTCATACTCTACTCGGCAGTTGATAATTCTCTGAATAGCTTCCAGTCCTACAAAAAAAAGAGCCGCCCCTAAGAATAGAAGTGCAGAAAAGAATACCACTTCATACGGAAATCTGTTTGCTGGCCCCAGGTACGTGCTTATTGCCAGAGCCAAGACCAAAAAATAATAGATCACAAAAATTAATAAAAAATTTCTTATCGGTCTTAACTTCATTCCGATACTGAAAATATTTATCTTGGCTGATATAGCTTGAGAAATGCATCCAAGTTCATTTATTGACCAAACCACATTTATTATGAGCCATAAGATTTCGGAAAGCAAGAATAAGATTAAAAATAACAACAAATATCCGTAGATATCCAGGGCCAACGCCCAACTGTTATTCGGCTCTACATGATAATAAGGCAGGGCATTCCAGCTCAAGATAAAAAAAGGAGCAATTACGGATGAAACCAAGAGTATACGATATCCGTGCGATTCCGTGAATCTATTTTTAAACGTAATATAAAAAGTATGTTTATTATTCTCATATATATTTTCGATGTACCTAAAAGTGTCTCTTGTTTTATCAAGCAATAGTTGCATTCCTGCAAGCAACAACGCAATTAGGAGGCTGACAGCCAATGACTGGAAGTTGTGATAAATATTCCACTCAAACCAGTAGACTTTAGTCCCAAATAGCCAATAAACTGAATATATTAAGACAAATAAAAAATATGCAATAACGGGATATGGCAATGGAATCCTGCGATATAATTCTTCCAGCCATGTCCAGCTTGCATCTTTCATGGTCTTGATGCTCCTCTATCGATTATCCATTCGCGTCATTTCAACTACTATTTCCTTTTTCTCCATAGGTATGGTGATATTCAATTCTTTATCTTTGTATCCTTTTAGGGAAAGAACAAGAGCATAATCCCCTGGTTTCGTAAAGTATGCTTTTCCAGGAGTCTTACCAGAGTATTCACCATCGTTAATTATAGCTGCTCCATTAGGCTCTGAAATTATATCGAGGGAAATACTTGGACCGCTACCAGGAGGCTGTGAAGTAGACTTTACCACAATCTCTTCACGGTCCTTTTGATTGTTTAGCATCAAATTATTGGCCAGAGTATTATTATCTAGTGGATCGTAAAGTAATCCTTTGT
>JBGQAL010000168.1:0-5731 GCA_041494285.1 Methanotrichaceae archaeon | reverse complement strand
TCTTTGCTTCTTCCTCCCATTCAAGCTTTGCGTTTTCAGAGGGGAGATACACATCCACATATCTTGCCTTTAGCCCAGGAGCGACCATATTAAGCACCTGTTAGCTAATGAGCGTCCAAGTATTTATAATTTACCGGTATCGAGTGCTAAGTTGCTTGCATCGGGGTGCGCCGCCGCCGTTTGACTAACCGCTTATGTCTGCAGATCTTTGGAGACTGAAAAGCAAAAAAAGATTTTTTTTCTTTCTTAAATTTCTTAGATCTCACCTGATTCATCATCAAAATTCTGCTCGATTTGTCTTTTTTTGCCCGGTTTAGTTTAATGGCGTAAAATCCTTTGTATTGTTAACCGGAAGATATAATAAACATCAGCGTTGAAATAAGATGGGTGAAGATATATGACACATCACGAACCTAAGAAGGAAGAGAAAAAAGAGGAGAAGGCCGCCTCGGTAGAACCGATTAAGCCCGGTGACCCAAGGGTAGTAAGGAAGAGTTCTCTTCTGGACACTTGCTACACATCCTCGTCTGGGAAGAAGTAGAGGGCCTAAAACTACTTTGCTTAGAGTAACAAAAGGCTTGGGGTCTTCCAGGCCAATTTTAATCTTTTTTTGCTGAGTATACTTTTTTTGTTTTTTTCAAATCGAATAGTAAAATTATAATCCTAAACCTTTGCTTTACTGAGAAGATCTATCAGCTCTTCGGTTGTAAACCTGCTTATCAGGCCAAGAAGTTCATCAGTCTGTTTATAGAAATGTCTCATGGCAGCAATTTTAGATTGGATTTTCTTTGTATTAGCCCCACAGGATACTAGCTCCCTTTCGGTTTGGTCGAGGGCATTGAGGATTATCTGGGCTTCCTTTTTTATATTCGTTAAAAGAACCGCTTTCATCGAGTTAGGATCTGATACAGTCACGTACCAAGATCGTTTATCTCCAGGAATAACCACACGCTGAGCTATACCCAGATTCTCCAAGAGATTCATATTAATACAAACGGTAGACTTGCTGTAACCCGTTCCTTTGGCCAAATCGTCAAGGGATAGGGGCTCTTCAGAAAGGAAGAGCGTTCCTCTGAGCACGCCGCAGGCGTCGCTGTACCCTTTGATCTTGGCGGACTGGACGCACGCGTCTATTATGTGTCTTTTTGCACTTTCACAAGTGGGATCTGGGCTCATTGTTTGATAGTGAACCATAACATTTAAGTACGTTTCGATTATTTCGAACGTACTTAATTCATAGGTAGGATCATGAGAAGCGTTGAGCGGCTAGGCTACTGGATTGCGAACAACCCCATATTAATCATAGCAGCGGCCTTGCTCCTGACCGTTGCCTCCTTCCACTATGCTCAACAGATAGTGTCGCAAGGGATGACTACGGAGAGCATGGTGGGCAAGGATTCTCCTCTTTACCAGCTTTACGACCACCTTTACGTTGAGAAGTTCGGAACTGGATCTATCGCCGTGCTTATCGAAGGGGATGGCTTAACAAAACCGGAGACTCTGAGGGCGATGCTCAGGCTCTCGGATAAGATGAAGATAGCGCCCAATGTGGTCGGGGTAAACAGCGTCGCAGATGTAGTTGCTGATACAGAGGAGCGTGAGACGGGAGTTCGGGATGTTCCTGCCCAGGAGAGGATCGACGAAATCCTGGCCAGCCCCGAGAATATCCAGGCGATAAACGCCATGATGCCGGATGTAAGGCACACCATGCTCTCAATTGAGATGCCCGTCACTCTGACAGAAAAGCAGGAGGGAGAGCTTTTTACGGAGACAAATGCCCAGGTCAAGGCGGCCGATTTTCCGCCTGATGTGGGCGTCACCGTCACAGGCAAGCCTGCCCTCATGATGTCCATAACGAGCTGGATGAATAACTCCAACGGGCCAATCCTGGCACTGGCAGGACTCCTCATGATCGTCGCACTGCTGCTCACTTTCAGGCACGTGAAATGGCCGCTACTGCCCATTCCCGTCGTCTTTCTGGGAGTTACCTGGACCTTTGGCGCCATGGGGTTCTTGCACATACCCTTCACCATGGTGTCCATGTCCGCATTTCCTGTGCTCATTGGGATAGGCATAGATTATGCAATTCAATTCCACAACAGGATAGATGAGGAGTTCACTAAAGGCCAGGAGCCAGTGAGAGCGGTAGTGGAGACGGTTAATCACGTCTCCATTCCGGTCATGATAGCCCTGATAATAACTGCAATGGGGTTTGTTTCTCTCTTAACATCGTCTGTGCCCATGACCAGGGATTTCGGTCTGACTTGTCTCATCGGCCTCTTCCTTTGCTATCTCTCTGCCCTCTTCGTGGGCGTAACATTGCTCTACATAGTCGAGCGGAGAGGATCTTCTAAGAAGAAAGATACGGGGAATGAAACCGAGCTCAATGTACCAAAGGAGACTGCCATCGGGCTGACCATAGAGAAGGTAGCGAATCTATGTGTTCAAAGGTGGCAGCTTGTGCTGACACTTGCGCTTCTTCTATCGCTTGTTGGGACCTACGCAGATACTCAGGTTCTTGTAGACACCGATTTCAAGAACTACTTGCCTTCGGATCTCCCGCCTCTGATAGATTTCAGGCACATGAGCAACGTCTTCGGGGGCACAGATGTCATTGAGCTCCTAATCCAGAGTGATGATATTACTCAACCTAAGACCCTCCAATGGATGGACGAGTTCAGCAGCTATCTTAAGAGTTCTCGAGATCAGGTGTACGGGGCCACGAGCATCGCCACCTATGTCAAGCAAGCAAACGGCGGAGAGATGCCTCTTGATCAAACCCTGGCGAGAAGTCTGGTCAATGGTCTGCCTGCTTCAATACGGGACAGGTACCTTGACGGCCATGACACGGCCATCATGGACCTGAATGTGGGCCAGACTCTCTCACAATTGGGAGCTGAGGGCACAGACCGGCTCATAAAAGAAATCGACAAGGATATCGCCTGGCATCCACCTCCGCCAGACGTGTCCGTTCGAGAGACCGGAGATCCGGTTGTGATGACCACGGTCATCGCGGCCCTTACCACGGGAAGGACAGAGATGACCCTGATGGGACTGGTGCTCATCTTCATCGTCCTACTTTTGGTATACAGAGATCTGATCAAGGCATTGCTGCCGGTCTTGCCCATGATGGTTGTAATAGGCTGGATGGGCGGGGTCATGTACTTTGCAGGTTTGAAGTACACGCCGCTTACGGCCACCCTAGGTGCTCTCATCCTGGGGGTCGGTTCTGAGTACGCCATACTGATGATGGAGCGTTTCTATGAGGAGCTGGGGAAAGTCGGAGATCCAATGGAGGCGCTGGGAATTGCCTCGCGCCGCATAGGATCAGCATTAGTCGCATCCGGCATGACGACGGTGTTTGGTTTTGGCGCTCTGATGGCCTCGCCCTTCCTCATCACAAGCAACTTTGGAATGGTGACAGTTCTGGCGGTCGTCTTCGCCCTGCTCACCACATTCACGGTCTTCGTTGTGCTCATGCTCCGCATGGAGATAAGGCGCGAAGTGCTGGAAGCTGCACAGCAAGAGTTCAAAAAAGCAATTAAACTAATCAATAACCAAGCTAGGAGAAGGATGAATGGAAGTTAAGTTCGCTTTATGCTTAGCCTTAGCCTGCACGCTGGCCTTACTGGCTGCTGCTCAGGCCAACGACACGTACATCCCATCAACTACAGGTGGAGATAACTACTACAACTTTTATGGCGGTCCCAGCCTCTCGGCGAGTGTGAGCGGTACTGACGAGTTCGACAGAGGAGATACCGTCACTCTCTACGTGGATCTAACAAACTATGGCAGGATAACCGGTTTCAAGCAGGACAAGGTCCCGAACACAGCCACGGAATACGCCCTGGCCAATGCAGAACAACAGGAGGAGGCCAAAATAACGACCGCCCTTGGTGTCAAGGCAACTCTGATATCCAACACCTCCCAGATAGAAATAAAATCCGGGGACCAGGTTGTACAATCACTGAAAACGGGAGACAAGACCACTAGCCCGATGAAGTTCACCATCACGCTCGCCAGTCACGCATCGTCCGGAGTTTACCCCTTAACCTTAAAGACGCAGTACGATTACCAGTCCAATGTCATGGTCTACGCCTCCAATTTGGAGAATATACCTAACGTAAACCTTCCGCCTACGTTCGTAAATGCTCAATGGTCCTACTTCTACGGTCATACGACTCAAAATCTCACCATACCAGTAGTAATCAAGAAGAAAGCTGACTTCGAGCTTTTAGGGAGCAACAGCACTCTCGCTGCTGGCCAGAAAAGGGGAGAGCTGAAAGCCACCTACAAGAATATCGGCGATGATCCTATCAAGGATGCAATAGCAAGGCTCAGCATCTTCCAGCCCTTCTCCTCAACGGATGATCAGGCGTACATCGGAACACTCGATCCCCAAGAAGCGAAGACGGTGACTTTCAGAATCGACGTGGACTCCGATGCCACACCAAAGGAGTACGGCATCAACAGCGAAATCAAGTACACTGACGTTAACGGCGACACAGTCATATCAGAGAGCATGAAAATACCCGTCATTGTCACCGCAGCATCCCAGAGTTTGCTGCTGCCAGTCATAGTGATCCTGGTAATCCTCGGTGCCGCAGGCGGGTACGTGTACAAGAGGAAGCAGAAGAAGGCTTGAGAGTTCTGGTCAAGCTTCGCATTCATGCATCCATCTCTTACATTTAAGAGCAGCTAAGGTACTTGAGAAGTTCTGGAGGGTCTCGTTTGGACAAGATAAAACCTGCTAGCTGGCAGAGTAGATTCTGGGCATGGATCATCGATGCATTGCTCATGAGCATCCTCTGGTACCTGCTCATGTACGTTTACAATTTGAGTGCGACAAGCGTTACGGCCCTGGGGTACTACGGAATCCTGACGTTCCTCTACTGGACGGTACTGGAAGGTTACAGGGGCCAGTCTCTGGGCAAGGTGGTTCTAAACCTAGCCGTAGTCGGCCAGTTTGGGGAGAGCATAGGCTTCAAAGATGCGGCGATTGAGAGCTTCGGAAAGGCGTTTCTCCTTCCCCTGGACTGTCTTGTAGGCTGGGTGGCACTGCCAGGCAGCGGGCAGCGCTTCTTTAACAGGATATCGGACACAGTTGTAGCCAATGTGGACGAGGAAGGCGTTTGTGGCATCGAGAGTTGTGATCATTAGGGTAGTTGGCATTTCATTCCGGTGCTAAAGGCCAGGAACCAAGGCCGAAGAGTGAATAGTGAATTCGATTTTCCAGTGGAACAGGGCGGCCCATGATGCCCGGATTCATGTTCCTAGGCCTTTTAGGGTGCCCAGGCTCTGGATAGTTGAGTTATGGTCGCCCTGGGCTCCAGTCAGCCGCGCCTAAACCGTCGCCATATTCTAACTGATGCCTAAAAAATACTGTTCGAGGCATTTCGACGGCCTGGGCGCGTGTAAATACAAGAATCTTCTCCAAGATCGAGCCCTGCCCCATTTAACAAGGCTTCTAACGCCTTCCGGCGTATTAGAGACTCCATTAGTCTATGGGCACGGATCGAGCTCTTTGGGCGATCTCGATTATAGTCTTTAACGCAACTTATTTAATCTAATATGGATATATCATGAGTCGTGGGAAGAAAGCAAGAAAAGGGGATTATAAGACATATAACTCTGGATGACTTAAATAAAAAGATCAAGAAAGAAGAAAAATCCGTTCGAGTTCTTGAAAGATTATATTTTATTAGATTTCTTTATAAGGGAGATACAATTA
>JBGQAL010000157.1:0-6262 GCA_041494285.1 Methanotrichaceae archaeon | reverse complement strand
TTGCGGGCAGTCTTGGAATCTTATGGTTAGCTTCAAGGATGCGATCAACGAAATATAAAGTTTACCCGTAAACTCGTGCGGATATCCCGTCCCCCGCAAGCTCTCTTTAGACACGAATTAGATACCGGTAATAAGTTCCACGTTGCAAGCATCGGGGTATTACGATAAAAATAAACCTGGGCCAAAGGCCTAAGGACTTCTCTTCTCCAGGATGCAGGTGGGGTCCTCGCCCAGCATGTCGCCGAGATAGTGAAACGCCTTTTGCCTGCATCCACCGCACAGGTCGAGGTACTCGCAGCTCCCGCAGGCTCCTTTGAGGTTGTTCCTCATCTCACGAAGCGCCTTCAACTCTTCCACCGGGTTATCTATCCAGATATCGCGGAAGCTGCGCTCTCTGACATTGCCCACAACAACCTGAGGCATGAAGTGACAGGGGTGGACATCTCCCCGATGGTTAATGTTGGCCACTTTCGATCCAGTAGAGCAGCCCCCGGCATTTGTCAGCAGCTGGCGAACTGTCTCGCGCCTGGGATCATCCTTCAGTAACTCCAAAAGATAGGCTCCATCCATTGGTGAGTCGGTGGTCAGTATCTCGATCTCCTGGTCCTTCAGCTCCACGGCAGCCTCGGCCAGCAGCTTGATCACGCTTCGGCGCTGTTCAGGAGTGACATCCTTCTCAGTAATCCCGGCCCCACGTCCAGTAGGCACTAGATGGTACAGACAGAACCTGGGGATGTCCTCCTTCAGGGCCAGGTCAAGAAGTGCAGGTATCTCGAACCAGTTATCCCTGGTCAAAGTAACCCGTAGCCCCGTCTTCAGGCCCGCTTCACGGGCGTTGCGGATGCCCTGCAAGGCCCGAGCGTGGGCTCCAATGACTCCTCGAAACTTATCGTGTGCTTCCGGTCTAGCCGAGTCCAGGCTGACCCCGACATACCTGATTTTCGCCTCGGCCAGAAGTCTGGCTACCTCAGGAGTTATTTGAGTACCGTTGGTGGATAAGGCCGTTCCCAGGCCGGCTTCACGGGCGTGAAAGGCATAGGCATAGAAATTCTTGCTGAGAAGGGGCTCACCGCCGGTGAAGATCAGTACTGGAACCTTCATTTCTGCGAGGTCGTCAATGAGCCGAATTCCTTCTTCCAGGCCAAGCTCGTCTCGGGCTTCGCCCCTGGCGTCCAGGTAGCAATGATCGCATGACAGGTTGCACCGCCTGGTCAGGTTCCACATGACCACAGGTCGAGCCATTCCAGAGAACCTGGCCAAGTCAGGAGGCAGGTTTTCACAGGTCTCCGATGCCCTCAGAGCTTTCCAGACTGTGGCCTGGTCGGCGAGGGCCTTGGAGAATATTATCATTATTCGGACCTCTTACTCTTACGCAGGGCTCGTAGAAGCGCCTCGAAGGTGAACTCCTCAGGCATAACATCCACCCTAACCCTGAGCCGCTCAAGCTCTGCGGCCGTAGGCTTTCCTATCGCTGCCACTTCAGCCATGGCCAACGCCTCTCTAAGAGGCGCCTCGAGTCCAAGCTCACCTGCTCGTTCTACCAGGCATCTGGCAGTCGACGAGCTAGTGAAGGCAAAGATGTCTACAGCAGAGGCGTTCCTGATGAGGTCGTCCAGCCTTGGGTCGTCTGAACCTTTCACTTCGTAAAGGGGGATATCGTCTATCCTTAGCCCAGCAAGCCTCAAGTCATCCGACAGGTACTTGCTTCCTTGAGCGCTTCTCAGGAAGAGGACATTCTTGCACCTGTTCCTGAGCAGAATCTCCAGACCCTTTGAGCTGTACTCCTCCGGCACCTCAGAAGTCAGACCGTGCTTGTCCAGCGCCCGCCGGGTCTTCGGACCGATGGAGACTACCAATTTGTCCTTCAGCCCTGCCCTTATGGCATCATTGCCGAGGGCTATATCTACTCCGTTTGCGCTGGTGAAGACCACACACTCTGCCAGCTTCAATCTTCTGGTCAGATCGTCTGAGAGGGGCCTCTTTACAAGGGAGATGGAAGGAGCGCATACGGCCTGAAAACCGTAATCCCGGGCCAACTCGGCAGAATCCTTCATCTGGGCGTCGGGCCGGAATATGGCTATCTTTTTTGGCGCTAATTGGTCCGCCAGCTTAACAACCTCTCCAACCACCAGTATTGCTGGAGGCTCTATTCCAGCATCCTTGGCCTTGGACGCGATATTCTCCAGGGTGCCTGAGATCATCCTCTGTTCCGCCCATCCGCCTTTCTCAACTATGGCCGCTGGGGTATCCGAAGACCGTCCGCCGGAGATAAGGGCGGATACATTCTTCTCAAGCCTGGATACGCCCATGAGAACGACCAGGGTTCCGTTCAGCCTAGCCAGGGTGCTCCAGTCCAGAGGGCTATCCTTTCCCGACTCCTCATGGCCGGTCACTATTGTAAGAGAAGAGGTCACACCCCTGTGAGTGACGGGAATGCCGGCCAGCTCAGGGACAGCAATGGCCGATGTGACTCCGGGAACTACCTCGAAAGGAATTCCCCGCCCCAGCAGGGCTAGGGCCTCCTCGCCCCCACGGCCGAAGAGGTACGGGTCTCCTCCCTTGAGCCGAACTACAACCTTCCCCTCTTCTGCCTTGTCAATCAGGAGCTGGTTGATCTCCTCCTGGGTCATCTTATGGTTTCCCGCAGTCTTGCCGACGTCTATCAGCTCCGCGCCCTCCAAGCCCTTCAACATCTCCGGGCTCAGCAGCCGGTCGAACAAAACTACTTCCGCCTCCGAGAGAAGCCTTTTAGCCTTTAGGGTCATCAGTTCCGGGTCTCCTGGACCGGCGCCCACAAGATAGACTCTACCTCTTGCCAACCGCCTTCACCGCCTCATCTACTAGAGTTCTTCCACCCATCTCCAACAATCTTCTGCCCAGCTCCGACGCTTGCTCAAGGTCGCCCGCTGGTATCACCTCATCGATGCGAACGAACCTGGTCCCGTCAAGGGAGAGGACCTCAGCCACCACTCTCGTCTCCTCGTTGCTCACCTGGGCATGGACGGCCACCGGAACCACGCACCCTCCTCCAACGGTCTCTAAGATTCTTCGCTCGATCATCGTCTCTGCCCTGGTGGGCAAGTCGTCCAGGGACTTCACTAGCCTTTCTGCAGTGCTCCCCTTTTTGGCCACGGCTACTATAGTACCCTGATTGGCAGATGGCACGAACTTTTCAGGATCAAGGACGCTGTACAGAAGCTCTATGCCCATCCGCTGGACTCCTGCCTCGGCTAGGATTATGGCGTCGTAATCTCCTTTGTTCAGCTTTCGGAGCCTTGTTTGCAGGTTTCCCCGCAAGCTATGAATCCGAAGATCGGGCCTGGCCCGCTTTAGCTGAGCTGCCCTACGCATGCTTGATGTACCGAAAGCTGCTCCTTTCGGAATGTCATCCATCTTCAAACCATCTCTGGTCACAAGGATGTCGTAGGGCGAGTCGCGCTTTAGAATTGCTGCGATATCAAGCTCTTCCGGCCTCTTGGTAGGGATGTCCTTCATGCTGTGCACCGCCAGGTCGATCTCTCCCGAGAGCATTCGGTCGTCTATCTCGGCCACAAACACTCCCCAGCCGGAGAGCTGATAGAGGGGCTTGTCAAGGAAAACGTCTCCACTGGTCTTGACTATGCACAGATCAACGTCTACACCCAGCTCCTTCAATTGGTCTACGACTATCTCCGTTTGCCGTAGGGCCAGAGGGCTTCCCCGGCTTCCCACGGTTAGCCTTTCAGGTTTGACTTATAGGCCTCCAGTGTCTTATCAATATCATCCTTGGAGTGGGCAGCAGATATAAAGTCTGTCTCAAACTGGCTAGGGGTCAGGAATATCCCTGAGTCCAACATCCTGCGGAAGAAGCTTATGTATCCGGACTTATCGCACCTAAGGGCGCTCTCATAATCCCAAGGCAGAGGACCAAAAAAGACCTTGAACATTGACGCAATGCCAGCGACGCTGTACCCTAGATTAAGGTCGCTCACGATCTCAGACAATGCCTTGCGCATCTCATCTCCGACGGCGTTAAGCTTCTCCAGAATGTTCTCCTTTTCAAGAACGTCCAGGGTCGCCAAGCCCGCGGCCAGGGAGACGGGGCTTCCGTTAAAAGTCCCAGCCTGGTACACGCCGCCGCTGGGTGCCACCTGCTCCATGAGGTCTCTTCTGCCGCCAAAGACACCCACAGGGAAGCCGCCGCCGATGATCTTGCCTAGAGTAGTAAGGTCGGGCTTGACTCCGTAATACTTCTGGGCTCCACCCAAACTCAGCCGAAAGCCAGTTATGACCTCGTCGAAGATCAAGAGAACGTCGTTCTCCTCAGTAAGGGCGCGCACTCCGCTGAGATATCCATCCTTTGGCAGAACGGGGCCTATGTTTCCCAGCACCGGCTCTATTATCAAAGCTGCGATCTGCCCAGGAGAGCGCCTTAGTATTTTTTCAAGCGATGCAAGATCGTTGTAAGGAACTTGAAGGGTGTTTTTTGCGGTGTCCAAGGGCACGCCTTTCGAGTCGGGAACGCCCAGGGTTGTGGCTCCAGATCCTGCTTTTATGAGAACGCTGTCGTGGGCTCCGTGAAAACCGCCTTCGATCTTGATTATCTTATCCCGCCCTGTCGTGCCCCTGGCTACTCTGAGAGCCGCCATGGTGGCCTCGGTACCGGTGGAAACGAACCTGAGCATCTCCATGCTCGGATACAGACGGCTTATTCTTCCCGCCAGGCTGACTTCCATCTCGCTTGGTGTGCCGTAAAGCCAGCCCCTCTGAAGCTGGTCCACAACAGCCTTCATGACCTCAGGATTCCTGTGTCCAAGGATCATAGGACCGTAGGCCAGACAATAATCGATCAGCCTGTTCCCGTCCAGGTCCCAGAGGTAAGGCCCTTCGGCCCGTGAGGTGTAGAACGGAGCAGGAGATATGGCTCGAACTGGGCTACTAACCCCACCGGGCATCAGTTTTTTGGCGGACTCGAAGATCTTTGTTGAGGCATCAAAACGCATGAGAGGAGCACCAATTAAGCAACCTGGTTTAGATTAATCAAGGTTGTGATCGGTTGTACCACCATCTTGGATGAATCAGTCAAGCTGAAAAGATAACAAGGATCTATAAAATTATTATATTATTGAATATCATGTAAAATGCGTAACTTCTTAAAAATTGTAATCCAATGCATTTGGAAAATATAAGGCGTGAAATTCGATAACTTAGATCTGAGAAAACTTTATATAAAGGTACTTCCCTTCTAACTGTAGTAGTATTATGAGATAGTTATGGGCCGTGGATGAGCCCAGACAGGTCGAATATTGAGAAAGTCGCTCAGATCAAAGTGCATGGCTCGTAGCTATCCTTAGTTACTCGGAGAAGAGTCGGATGAGGAAGGCATCGGCAAGTCTTTGGAACCGAGGTGAAAGCTATGCGTAGCCTTCATCATGCAAGTTCGAGGGAGATTCATGAAACGCGAATTTAACTGTTTTGAAGGTATATCCCTGGTATTAGTTGTCCTTTTGGCCCTTTTTGGCGTTGTCCAGGCCGCTGGACCTTACCAGGTAGTAATTGTAGGAGACAGTCCACCACACTCATCTTCAGTGGAGGTTGGACCAGGAAAGAGCATAGACATGCGGATGGTAATCCTGAATGTGACGGATTGGCCCGTGGCAGGGTCAAGCCTCTACCTGAACTACGATCCCAAGGTGATCTCCAATGTCTCGTGTGTGAGGTCGATCTTTAAAGAGTTCAATAAATGCGAGGCAGTCGAGCCGGGCAGATTCCTGTTCGAAGGTTACGATACTTTTGCCAAGTATACGGGAGATGTGGTCGTGGAAGTACTCAGGATCACGGCTAACGCCTCAGCGCCAGAAGGCAGCTCGACTATCCTGCGGATATCCGGTCCAAGACTTGGCGCAGTTTCTGGGGGAACTCCTGTTTGGGGTGCCTTCTGGCAGGGGATAGAGACATCCTTTGGGAGCGGCATGCTAACAGTAAATCAGCAGGAGATTTTGGCCGGCATCCAGGTCAACAAAACAGTCTATCCCAGGTCTGGCGCTCCTTCTACCAACGTCACCTTCAACATCACCGTGAACAACACCGGCACTGTTGACCTGAATAATGTCACAGTCGTCGATACGCTTCCGGTTGGCATGAGATACATATCAAGCTCGCCCGTAACCGGAAATGTCTCCGCTAGGGTTGTGACCTGGGACAACATAGGTCCGTTGCTTTCCAACAGCTCGCCTGCATCCCTTGAGCTTGTAGCTCATGTGAATCAGGGAGCCTCGGGGGA
>JBGQAL010000204.1:0-3934 GCA_041494285.1 Methanotrichaceae archaeon | reverse complement strand
TCCATGGCTGACTCATCAGTTGCACCTTCGATGAAGCAACGTCTACCAAGAATAATGACTTCCTTTGCATTTCGATGCATCGCGAAATTATCAGGACCAACTAACTCTGCCATTGGTTCTAACATGTTACGATAAAGGGCGCTGATTGTTCGACCAACAAACATTATATTGCCAGGAGGACATGTCACTATGTCATGTAGTGCTTTGAAGTCTACGTTGACAGTCTTGGTACTTCTTACTGCACCAACAGCAGCATTAATGCGGGCATTGGAATGTAAACAATAATCTCTTCCTTTGCCCACGGGAGGTTGATACATTATTTGTTCAGCTCTTGTTTAGCCATCTCCTCGAAGATTGAAATTATGGCAGACTTCTCTTGGTTTTTGCCGCCTTCTTCAAGTCTACGCTTATCGATTGCTATACCGAGGGCAATCATCAGGTCTTTCATATCACGAGCATTACGTGCGTTCGTAATCATGCGTGAAATTCTATCGAGAGCAGCAGATTCTAATGCGATGCGATCAATAGCATCATAATTGTTTTTGCACATAGCTGTTCTACGATGGGAAGAAGCAAGTAAAGCGTCAACGCCTTCTTCTTGTGCTATTCGCTTGACGCCAGAGTAGGTTAGCCCCTCATCCTTATACATCAGATGAGTTGTCTTCCATGGCGTACCAGCTTTAAGTTGCAAGATAACTTTCTCTCGCAACTCTGGAGGAATGATTAGTGCCGGTGGCATGTAATAGTATATATGTATAAAATGATATAAATAATTATGCACCAGGCTCTAAAAATCTACCAACTATGAGCCTGCTGAAGTATTCGAAAGATAAATAGTGCAAACCATGCTCCCCAGCCTATAAATATTATTCCTATTATCTTTCCGAATATCCCGTACTTTCCTGATACAAGTCCCACGCCGCAGTATAGCATTCCAAGATTTCCAATTAAGTCCACCGTATTGAACGAATGGCGATCAAAGAGCACCGCGCTTACTAAAAGACTACCAATCATTATGATTCCGCCTTCGTACACCATGTTTTTGGTAGTTGAATCATCCATATATTTCCCTCCTCAGAGTTTAAGGAATTTTTCATAGTTAATCCTTCTGGTCGTGTCGGCTACGTGCGCGTACTTCATGGTTGTGCTAATCGATCGGTGACGCATAATGGCTTGTACGACAGCCAGGTTAGCACCATGAGCCACCATCAGAGTGCAAGGGGTATGACGACCCCACACGTGCAGAGATCCAGGTCGATCCACCCCAGCTCGCTTTTTAATTTTCTTGAATACAGCATTTAATTCGACTCGATTCCAGCGATGACCATAGTCGGTATAAAATAGATACTGCTTTTCATCGATCAACCGCTTTGGTCTAATCTCCAAATACCTTCTAAGAGTGCTCGCGCATTGAGGCGAGATTAAGCATATAGCCTCACGGTCACCTTTCCCAGATTGCACATGGACGGTTAGATTTTCAAGATCGAGATCCCTATCCTCTAAAAGACAAAGCTCTGTAGCTCGAAGGCATGCATATAGCATTAGAGAGAACATCGCTGCATGCTTTATATTATAGCTCGCGGCCTCGAATATGCGCCCTACTTCCTCTTCGGTAAAGAAATGCGGTATTGCATTGTGAACAGGCAATTTAGGTGCCTTCCATTCCTCTCCATGCATCTTGTAGAAGTGGGCAATAGCGAAGCTTGCGTTGTTGATAGTAGAAGCGGACTGCCCCTCCTCTATCAAATGAGAGCGATATTCATCAGCCATAACTGTTACTGGATGAGAAGCCTTCGCGAACTTAAGGAATCCAGCCAGAAGTCTCCTATATCGCTCGATGGTACTTTCCCTGTGCCCGAAGGCTTTCAAGTATCTCACATATCTATCCAGAGTTGTATCAAATTCTTTACCGACATGCCACCTTACCATACCGATCACTCCGTAGGGTTTATTTACCTCATGCCTTCATCATTCAGGAGCATGCGACCCAATATTCGAGTCGTATTGGTCGAGCCCATGTACGATGGGAACATTGGCTCCGTCGCCCGTTCAATGAAGAACTTCGGCTTCGATCAGCTCGTCTTGGTGAACCCTTGCCGTATCGACGACTTCGGTAATGCCATGGCCTCCCATGCCAAGGACATCCTGGATAAGGCAAAGGTCGTTGCTACTCTGGAGGACGCCCTCGATGGGGCGAGCCTGGTGGTTGGCACAACGGGCAAAAGACTTGGCGATGAGCACAAGCACCTGCGACTGCACATCAGGGAACCCTGGCTCACTCCTGCACAGTTGGCGGAAAAGCTGAACGGAAAAGATTGTGAAGTGGCCCTTCTGTTAGGTCGTGAAAACTGGGGCCTCACAAACCAGGAACTTGTGCTATGCGATCTTCTGGTGTCCATTCCCACCAGCCCGAGTTATCCCATCATGAACCTTGCACATGCAGCAACGATAATACTATATGAGCTGAGCCAGGTGTTAGAGCACGGAGGGGTCGCTCTGGCCGGTCCGGAGACCTTGGGCAGGCTCCAAGCTGGTGTCAGAAGTCTCCTGGAGGAGATCAACTATCCTATGTACAGGATGGATTTCAAGATGATCATGTTCAAACGTATATTCGGCAGGGCGGAACTGACGGAGAGGGAGGCGAATACTCTGCTCGGAATGACAAAGCTGATTCGATGGCAGGTCAATAACCACAAAGGCCAAGTCAACCCGCTAAAACCGGAAGAATCGCCTCCGTCCGTTTCTTGGCCCCGCGAATAAAATCAACATCAATGCGTTTCAATTTACAGAATAGGCCTGCATAAAAAAGAAACTTGGAATATCCTAGGTCGAAGTCAGCGATTGGCTAACGTTTTCTGCATCCGCTTCCAAACGGATCGAGCGCCTTTGCGGTCTTCAAGGCTGCCTTGGCCTCGTGGCCTCGGCCCAAGGACGACATGGCGAAAGATTTGTTGTACCAGGCTCCCGCGAAATAGGCGTCTATCTCTATGGCCGAGTCGAAGCACCTCAGGGCTGCTTCGTACTTCTTCTGCTGGGCAAGGATCATTCCTTTGTTGTTGATTGTATAGGCGTGCCTGGGAGAGATCTTGAGAGCTTCCTCAAAGCACTTAAAGGCTTCATCGAACTTGTCCATGCTGGCCAGGACTATTCCCTTGTTGTTCCAGACATCCACCATTGATCCGTCGATGCTTAGGGCATGGTCGTAGGCCTTCAGGGCCTCATCAGGCATGCCAGAGTTGCATAGCTCGTTGCCTTTATCGAACCAGAAGCTGGCAGAGCTGGTGTCACCTACGGAGGGGATCATCATGAGGGGGAGCGCATAGCCTAGGGAGAAATTAAGGTTCATGATCTTGAGACATCTCTTTACGGCAAAAAGGTTTCGAGAGGTTTTTCTTGTCTTCAACGGAGGAAACTGATCTAAAAAAGTGTGAATTGAATTTATTTTATCCAATTCTTATCAAATAGGGAGTTGCAAATCTCCCTGATGACCTGGTGGCTGGTAATATGATGGCGGAAAGTCTGACGGCTGATTGTATATTGGCGGCTGACCGCTTGGTTGCTGATAATAGATTGGGGCCTGATTGGCTGCCACATCAATCACCACGGAACTGCTGACTTGATCGCCGATCGCGAAGAGCAAAATGTGCTGTCCAACGGTGTCACCATAGAAGTTTATCTGATTGGATCCTGGGAAGATGTTGTAATAGTTCTTTGTTAGCTGACCGTCAGGAGTTATTTCATAAAGGTATCCATTGCCACCTGAGGATGTAGTTGCTAGAAGGGACAAGCCTGCACCTTGAGGAATGGTTGCATATTGAGACCAGCTTGTTGATCCCTGAATCCACAGCGAATTGCCACTAGTGTATGCAGGATAAGTCTGGTATTGTGAATATGGTACAGCTTGCATTTGATAGCTGAAGTAAACAGTAGTTGG
>JBGQAL010000116.1:0-9061 GCA_041494285.1 Methanotrichaceae archaeon | reverse complement strand
GCCGATGAGCTTGGTGCTTGGGAGCAAGATCGGAATGCAATCGGGGCAACAGTAAGATGGAAATTCAATAAAAATGATGCCAGGGCAAAACTCCAGAGGCATTACCTTAACTTGCAAAATTAATGTTCCTGAGCACTAGGCATAGTCACTGGCTCATCAAAATGAGTTACATCAACGACGCCATAATAGGTTCGAATTACGCTATTGTTATTATCTATAATATGTGGCTGCTTCATATCGAAAGTTGCGGTGTAATTTCCATTTCCATTTAGGACATTTACTGTTTCGGCCGATGCCATCCCTATCAGCACCAGCATAGCCAGAATGAATCCAATTTTCATGAACCTTCGCTTTAGCTTTTTGAGGTTAAATAAATTATGACAAAGCCATGAAGTTGCATGCCACCCTATCCACTCCAGTACTCTACCTATGATATGCATTTTTACGTGCAAAAATAAGTGCTTTGCTGTGATAAATACTGACCACCCAAAAGAGTGAACGCATATCCGGTAGGGGCTTAATTCCTTTAGCTATACCTCACCCAAACTCCGAAAGATCCGCGTTAGTTTATCGTAAGTAAAAACAGGACCATCCTGACAGGCGTGGTATGGGCCGATCATGCAGTGCTCGCACTTGCCTACTCCGCACTTCATATGCCT
This sequence comes from Methanotrichaceae archaeon, assembly GCA_041494285.1. Taxonomy (GTDB): domain Archaea; phylum Halobacteriota; class Methanosarcinia; order Methanotrichales; family Methanotrichaceae; genus Fen-7. The sequence goes on along the minus strand of JBGQAL010000116.1, from coordinate 8,402 downwards.
CTCCATTGAGACGTAGATGTCGGAGTGGTCGAAGCCCTTCTCCTTCATTAGCTTGGATGCCACTGCATTGATCATAACCGGCGGGCCGCAAATAGCAGCCGATCCGCTGTAGATCTCGAACTTGTCCATCAGGGAAGTGACCATCCCGACGTTCCCCTTCCATCTCTCATCCCCGATGTCCACTGTGATTCCCACATCTATGCCTGCACGCTTCCAGCCTTTGTACTCCTGCATGAAGTAAAGGTCATGCCTCGTCCTTGCACCGTAGGCCACAGCAGCCTTCCCGAACTCGCTGCGCCGGTCGACGATGTAGTTTATGAGCGAGCGTAGAGTGGCAAAGCCAGAGCCACCGCCGGCAATCAAGATGTCCTTCTTCATCTCCTTCAAGGGAAAACCGTTTCCACAAGGTCCCCTGATGCCGAGGACGTCCCCGATCCGGCTGTCCATTATGCCGTTCGTAATCCGTCCAGCCCTTCGTATGCAGAGCTGCAAAGTATGTCTGGTGGGCGTGGAGGTTATGGATATTGGACACTCTCCCAAGCCCATCACCGAGACCATGACGAACTGGCCCGGGGTATAGCTGAAATCCACATCGTCCAGCAGCTTGAGAGATATCAGGTAGGTGTTGGGAGACTCTACATCGATATCCACAATCTCAGCCTGCATAGGTATATACTGGTTCACCGCACTGCCTCCAGCTTCCATCTGTCGATCTCTGCCAAACAGACCCGCTCGCATCTTCCGCAGCCAACACAGCCAGGAAGGCCTGTTTTCTGGGGAATGTACTCGAACTTGTCCAGGTACCAATTGTGCATTCTTTCTCCAGGAGTTCTACGCGGATTGGCACCACTGGTCATCCGGGAGAAGCCCGAAAGGATGCAGGTGTCTCTGCACCTCACTCTTTCCCCGTCCGGAATGCCCAGGTCTACGATGTTGAAGCAGTGGCACACCGGGCAGACAAATGTGCATCCTCCGCAGCTTAAGCATTCTCTGCCGAGCAATTCCCAGTCAGCCGCCATTATTACGTCCTGCATCTTCTGAAGGGAGATGTCCGATCGGGCCTTGACCTGTTCTTCAGCCGTCCTCATGAGCTGGTCTCTCTCCTTTAGTTGTTCTTCCGTTGCATCCATGAAGAACTCGGGGTGATCGCTGAGCATCAAAATGCCCGCGGGCGAACCGGCCTCAACCAGGAATCCTTGCCCTATCTCCGTGATGAACAGATCGCAATCGTCCTTGACCTCCGGTCCTGATCCGAGCTGAGAACATCGGCAGCCTTCTAGAGGTTTAGGACAGTTCATCGCCGCCATCAGCGTCAACCTCCTGCGGTTCAGGTAATGATGGTCGCGTGGGTCCGCTCCGAATATTTTGTCCAGGACAGAAACCGCCCGCAGATCGCACGGCCTGATCCCAAAGATCATTCTCGGCCTAGGCCGCTCCTCCTCAAAGGTGTATCTTCCGCTCTCCTGGACGTACCTGAACAGTGTCTCTCTCTCTGGTAGCAGGAACTCCGTCGGTGGATTGAGGGGATTCCCGTCCAGGGCCAGAGGTTGTCCTGTCCATGTACAAAACACCCTTTCTCCGTTGATCAGTACTGGAGCTACGACCTCCATCTTTTGACAGATCTCTGTCAGGAATGGGACCAGCTTATCCCTGGACAACATGGCCTTCATCTAATCCGCCCTCCTGATCCTGGCTGCCGTCACCTTGAACTCAGGTATCTTGGACTGCGGGTCTAGAGCCTGTCCGGTCAGCACATTGGCGCAGGCCTCGTTGAAGTGAAAGGGAACGAACAGAATTCCCTTCGGAACGCCAAGCGTAAGCCTGGCATCCATGTAAAGCCGTCCTCTTCTGGACTCTACAACGACCTTCTGTCCGTTCCTGACCCCCAACTTTTGGGCATCTTCGGGGTTCATCTCTACATAAGGGCCGGGAACCTCTCTCTCCAGGAGGGAGGTCCTTCTGGTCATGGTGCCTGTGTGGAAGTGGTACAGACTTCTGCCTGTTGTCAGAAGCAGCGGGAACTCTTCATCCGGAGCCTCGAACGGCTCTTTGTGCTCCACGGGACGGAACCTGGCCAAGCCTATTGAAAACTTCTCGGCATGAAGGATTCCGGTGCCGGGGTGGTCTCTCGATGGGCATGGCCACTGCAGGCCTTCAGCATCCAAACGGTCATAGCTGACTCCTCCGTAGATTGGAGTGACCCTCGCAATCTCCTCCATCACATCGGCCGGCGACCTGTAATCCGCCGGCACGCCAAACCTGGTCAGGAGATCTGAGACAACCTTCCACTCTGACCTGCTCTCGCCACAGGGTGGCAGTGCCCAGCGTACCAATTGGACCCGCCGTTCCGTGCTGGTGAAGGTACCGTCCTTCTCTGCAAAGGACGCCGCAGGAAGGACTACGTCCGCCAGGTCGGTCGTCTCTGTGGGGAAGATGTCACAGACCACCAGGAACTCCAGGGTCTCAAGAGCCTGCTTGACACTATTTTGGTCGGGGTAGCTCATCATGGGGTTCTCGCCGACGATAAGGAGGCCTCTAATTCGGCCTTCTTTTGCGGCGGCGATCATCTCGGTGGCAGTCAGCCCCGGATTTTCTGGAAGAGATGTGGACCAAGCCTGTTCGAACTTCTCACGGGCCTGGGCAACGCGCTGGTATCCCGAGTAGAGGTCCGGCAGGGCTCCCATATCGCAAGCCCCCTGGACATTCTGGTGGCCCCTTAGAGGGTACACGCCTGTGCCTTCCCTTCCTATGTTACCCGTCGCCAGGGCCAGGTTTGCGAGGGCCTGGACGTTATCTGTTCCGGTGGTGTGCTGGGTTATGCCCATAGCGTAGACGATAGCAGCTCTATCTGCGGAGCCGTAGGTTATGGCCGCCTCGCGCAGTCTCTGGGCAGGGATGCCTGTGATCTTCTCCACAGCCTCGGGAGTGTACTTAGAAACTGCCTCGCGAATTTCATCAAAACCGGTCGTCCTCTTGGATATGAAGTCTTCATCTATCAGCCCTTCTTGGATTATGACGTTTAGGAAACAGTTGATCCAGGCGATGTCTGTTCCCAGGCGAGGCGAAAGGTGGAACTCTGCCAGATCCGCCATCTGAGTTCTCCTGGGGTCGACGACTATGATCTTGGCACCTCTGGCCTTGCCTCTTAGGATGTGAAATGCCACGAGAGGATGCTGCTCTGTAGTGTTCGAACCGACGACCAGGACGGCATCGGCTTGGGCTAGGCTGGTGATGGGGTTGGTCATCGCTCCGCTCCCGAAGGCATAGCTTAGGCCTGCCACCGTTGGTGCATGGCAAAGCCTGGCCACATGATCGACATTATTGGTTCCAAAACCCGCCCGGGCCAGCTTCATCAGCAAGTAGTTCTCCTCGTTTGTCCCCTTGGCTGAGGTTAGGATCGCAAGAGAGTCGGGGCCATAGCGGTCTCTGATCTCCTTGAACCTCGTGGTTATGGTGGATAACGCCTCACTCCATCCAGCCTTGAGCAATCGCTCTCCACTGCGAATCAGAGGTGTCTTGAGACGGTCAGGGTGGTTTACGAACTCTGCGCCGAGCCAGCCCTTGATGCATAGCCTACCCTGAGATAGAGGATGAGAAGACGTTGGCGAGGCTCCCACCACCTTACCGCCTTCAACATGCAAAAATAGCCCGCAACCACAGCCGCAGTAGACGCAGGTGGTGAGTATCTTTTCCAAGGGGATCTCTCCGGAATGCCATTACAGGCTATGTAATATAACGTTTGGGTTGGAGACGGTGAATATCTGGAACAGATATTATCGATGTTCATATCAGTATCGTCAGGAAGACTGAACTTGAACTTCGATGTCGATATCGACTCGATTAGGAACAAGTCTATTAGCAGAATGCGGACAAGATTAAGAAAATACGACTTCGATAATAAAATCAATAATGGCGATAAAGAATTAATCTCAAACTTTTCGAGAGACGAATGCTGGCCAATAGGTAAGTTTGAACCCGATTATGAAATATTGATTTCATTTAGGACTCTGGCTAAACAGATACCCGCCCCAAATAGCCACAAGATATCAATTTGCGTCCGATTCTTGAAGAAAAAATTAAAATTAAAAGGAACCTATCAAGATAGACGTATGTCGTTGGGGACCACTGGGTGAGTGCCTGGGCCAAATGCTACTGCTGTAGATAAGTACACAGGGTCATCACCGTCGTAGATAGGTGCTCCTGCGGCATTGACATTACCATTCGCATTGAAGAACGCCAAACGCGCAACTAGGGATCTTGGTGCAGCCGCTTTTGGTTGGCCTGCGACTGGTAATAACGGAGGAGCGGCCCACAAGGGCACAAGTGGCCTTGCTGCATCGGGATCACCAAGTGATACCTTTGATCCAGCTGGGAAGCCATCAAATGAAGTTATTCTTATATCATTTGTGCTTGTAATGAATGGGAGCGCAGGGGGCGCCAATTTTAGGTAGACAGGATCGCCCAAATCATAACCAGGCCCTCCAGCCACATCCATATAGTAAAAGCCGCCGGCAGGGACGAATACTGAGGCTCCACCCCATGGAAGAAGCTGCTGGCCGATATCGGAATCTCCTGCTTTCACTTTAGATCCAGCGAAATAAGGTCCCCAATCTGTTAAGCGAATGTTGCCATCTCGCACAATCCTATTTGCACTACCACCGAAAGGAAGGCTAGCTCCAAATTGCAGATATACGGGGTCCTTGTCATCGTACACTCCTGGTGTAGATCCTATATCCCAATAGCTCACGCCAACATTGATTTGTGAGGCAGTAGCCCCGGTAGCCCCGACTAAAGCACTGAACGGAGATAACGGAAGTCCGACGTCAGAATCTCCCGCTTCTACCTTTGTTCCAAACGTACAATCCGAAGCCCATGCCGAGCCCAGTATTAGCAGAAGGCCCAATGCCAGCATGGCTCCTTTCAAAATTGCCGTCATATTCTCTTTTACCTCCAAATTTTTTATTATCGGTTATGTAGTCGTAGTAGTATATGAAGTTTCTCTTTTTCTCCTTAATTATGCCACATATATTTCATAATCTTAACAAAAATTTATATGTATGTGGAAAATATCAAGAAATTAATAACTCTAATTTTCCAATTCAGGCACATACATTAGTAATTAAATTTGTATTATTGTATCATTGTATTATGCTCTGGATATCGATTCTTGGCTAATTTACAATCCTGCTCTGAATGGCCCTCTGATTGCGAATCCTACGGACTTATCCACCACAGCATCAGCGAATAGGATCTCAGAAAGCTCATCGAACGTCTACAAGAATATAAGGGCAGGGCAGATCTTTTACAATCAGAATTTGGTACAGGGCAATCTATATTATAGAAATTTCGGCACACTGCTGCATGTCCTGATAATCAACTGATCGGATCAAGGCGACTTGTTGGCAGGATTATGCTTTACGATGCCGATCTAGAATTGACGTAGATTATGTGCTATTTTCCAATCAATAGTCGTTGCAAAACATGTGTAGGATGAAGTATATTCTTACCTGGAATACGTAAGCAACTATTCGATACGTTTAATAACCTTCAGTATTATTTCTTATAAGCATTTCAAAATATAGGGGGTACAAAATGAAGGGAGCAATAGCAGCGCTAGTAGCTGCATCACTTCTAGCCTGCATTGGCTTTGTCACGGCTAATCCGCCATTGCCAGAGCCCCTGCAGTATGAACAGTTCTGCGATAACCAAAAGGTATCGGGAACCGGCGCTATTGACGTGAGCACTTCGGTTATCGACAAAAAGCTCGCTCTGGAGTACTACAACGTAATGGCAGGAGACGGCGACCTCGAGCTGGACCAGACCCATGCCTATTCGCAGAAGGGTATCGATCAGGGACATTTGTTCAATGAGTCACACAACACCAGCCTGAACTTGTTCGAGAAAGAGAAGCTGACCTACAACGCCAAGAAGGCACCACTCATCGGTGCGAAGTACTTAAACTCCAAAGCTTTCTACGGAGGTATAGGAGCGGATGTCCAAGAGACATTCTCGGTAAACCAGATGGAAAAGGACCAGACAAGTTTCTTTTCCTCGACCGCACCAACCATGCCGCCCAAACCACCCACCACGGTCTGCATTCCTCTCGCCTGCAACTGTCATCCGGAAGATTCATTATGTCCGTCTTCGCGAATCTACCCAATAGTGACGTACACCGAACCAAGCGTGACGAATCCAAATGCGGTTCCGGAAAATGATCCTGTACATTTGATAGGCATCGATACCAAAAACAGCTTCAACGGAACATGGGGCGTAGACGCCAAGTGGCACAAGATATTCTACAAGGATATCAAACTCCACGAGATGTTTACAGGAACCTTCGAGGCAGAGAAGCTGGTCAAGTTCCATGAGAACCCAGTTCCTGAAAAAGAAGAGAATGGTGGAAAGCCTTGCGCTAATATAGATTGCTAGAAAAACCTGACAATCTATATTTTTCATTTTTATTTGGAGATAAAATGAGAACGATCCCTAAAAAGATAAATTTGATTAGTTTGCTCAAATCTCAATGGTTCTCTGGTTATGACTGATTTGGGATACTTTAGATACAAAAAAGGATTAATAGTTACTGTCTCTAGATTGTAATTTTTCGGAGATAAGCAGCAGTTGCAGTTGTTTCTGTTACGTTGTAATTTAAGATAACAGGCAAATAGCCCACATTTGAAAACGTAAACTGCCATGTCCCAGGTTGTCCGTTGATTACGGTCGATCCATCTAAGTTTGTTAGCTGACTAAAGTTATTACCTGCTGCATCTTGTCCAGCAACTTGGACGTCGGGGAGCTGAGGTCCAGTTAAGTTCCCTTCATGAACGTATATTGTCAAAGCAACCTGTTCTTGAGCTTGAACAATTTTCTGGAGGTAAACAGCACCAACTTGAGTCGTTGTGACATTGTAGTTCAGGCTAACAGATTTATACCCCGCTTTTGATAATATGAATTGCCATGTCCCAGGGACTCCACTTATGACCGTCGATCCGTATAAGTTTGTTAGCTGACTAAAGTTATTACCTGCTGCATCTTGTCCAGCAACCTGGACACTGGAGAGCTGAGGTCCCGTTAGGTTCCCTTCACGAACGTATAATGTCCAGGCAACCTGTTCTTGAGCCTGAGTAATTCTATTGAGGTACGTGGCGGCCGCATGAGTTGTCGTTACATCGTAATTTGAGCTAATAGGCTTGTAGCCCTGTTTTGAAAGCGTAAGTTGCCAGGTCCCTGGTTTTCCTTTAATAACCACGTACCCGTTTGAGTCGGTTATCCCCTTAAAACCGCTACCATCTCCGTCAAATACGGTAACTGCAACTCCCGGAAGCAGTGGACCGTTTACTCCTCCATCGAGGACATAAAGAGTTAAGGTGACTTGTTGAGTTATAGCTTGTTTCGCCTCATACCCTTGTAAATTCCCCACAGAAGTAAAACTCGTTGATGAAGTATCCTTTTCTGTAGAAAATGCAGATGCTGTTATAGCCGCACCACTAAAAATTAAAAATATTAGTGCCAGCAAACAATATACCTTTTTCATGTCAAGTTCCTCCTTTTATGATTTCTATATTTGGTTATCCATGTTAGGTAATCATTGCATAAAACTATGCAGTTAATGTCTGAGACACGGCAATATCAGAAGATATTCGGAATGCCAAATTTTTTATTTCCCTACCGATGAAAATCAGTTACAAAAAGGATAGCCCAGGAAAAAGTGTATCCTGGGCACTTTTTGTAGTTGTTTTGCTGAGAACTAACCGGATGTATTCTCCGTTGTGGGCTTTTGGCTGTCATTCCAGGTATTCTGTTGGCCGTATTGTCCCTGATCTCCCATCATGGACTTTTGGCCGTCACAGGGCTTCTGATTGCAATCCTTTCCTAGGACTTGGCACTCGCATACGATCTTTTTGCCGTCTCCCATCATCGACTTCGGACCAATCTGTTTACCGTCGTCGCCATACTGGGACTTCTGGCAATCACATGGCTTCTGGCAGTCGCATGACTTCTGTTGGTCGTATTGTCCCGATATTGGGTACCCATTATCTTGCGCTGAAAATGCCGGCATCATAATAATGCATACGGCCAGCAATGCTACTAGAAATCCAGCATATTTCATTTTCTTACCTCCACTGTTCAAAGATCAACTCTAATGTCGACAAGAGTTGTTCCATAACTTTGCTCCTGAAATGATATATACCTTTCGAACATAAAAAAAGGGGTATAAGATATCAACAATAAACTAGAGAGAAGCTTACTATCATTACGAACATTAATACTCTTAGTAATACTAGGTCGTGTATGTCTATAATTGATAGGATTTATATATCTTGAGTTTGATTCCCTTCTATGAGGGAGTAGTTACGCAATCGGATCTAGATGCATCAGCATTCTGGTGCTGGCACGAAGGT
>JBGQAL010000137.1:0-7411 GCA_041494285.1 Methanotrichaceae archaeon | reverse complement strand
TCTTTCCGTAATCCGGACAACCTTCGTGCCAGCACCAGAATGCTGATGCATCTAGATCCGATTGCGTAACTACTCCCCCATGAGGGGGAATCAAACTCAAGATATATAAATCCTATCAATTATAGACATACACGACCCAATTCCGGGGGTAGGAGTAAACTGAAGCCTCTGAATTGAGCCAGTATCGCGCCCTCATGTTCCTTTACGTGTTCCAGGAGGCCGATACCTTCTTCAAGATCATGCAGAAAGCGGGGGTTCCGGCGTTCCTGCTGTAAGGGAGAATCCGCCCCTAGCTGCAAAACATTCATTAAAATTCCACTCCTCTTGCCTTCAGGGCCTCATCAATGAGGGCACGGGCGGCCTCCCCCAACGAGAGTCCTTCCATTTTCGCCAGCTGCTCCACTGCAGCTCTTTTCCCAGGTTCAATTTTGAAAAACAATTGAGCCGAGAATCTTACAGGTTTCGTCTTAATCACCTAGGTCATAACTAGGTCCCAAGCCTATTTAATTCCTGTTATTGGATAATTCTATACACATAATTAAGAACTAATGGAGATTTACATACAAATCCTGTAGGAAAAATTGAATGATATCTGTAATGGAAACTTATAAATAATATCAGAACATATTTTTCTATATGCTGCTGACACCCAAAGAATTAGAATTATTAAAGAACCCCAATGCAGATCCGAAGAAGCTCGGAAATCTCAACTATCGCATCCGACAAAAGATTATGAGGAGACTGAGAGAGATCGCCGAAATCAATGATGTTCTGCATGAGTTTCCTAAAACAAGAACGGCACTCAATGATGAGGCTTTTTTTTCCGTCCTCACACTCGCAGATAATATGCTTCAGTACTTGGAGTATGTCCCCATCAAAGTGGGCAGGGCACAAGGCACTCATATCATCCGAAAAAGACCGAAACTAATACGATCTACGGATGGTTCAAAAGAGTACAAGATTAAGTTTGAGACACCAACAGCAGACGATTTCACAAGGCAGTTCATCATGAAGGACCATATTAAAAATCTGTATCACCTTGGATTTATAAACCCTAAATTGATTCGTGACCTCCAATATTCTGATGAAGATACAGAACTTCCGCTGTTTGAACCACACGGTGAGATCCTAAATGTGAGTGGGGGAGAAGAAAATGCATACAATAAGGGTGTCAGGAAGTACAGGGAAATAACGCACCAAGATTCCTGAGATGAAGTAATTCGATTTCATCCAACGGTCAACATTTGCACAAGAAAATTAGTCCCTCAATTCACTTTCTTTCCAACAGTTGCGCAATAGATGACGAACTCCTCCAGCCCGTCGATCCCAAGCAATCCAGCCATCAGCTCGTCATCGAAAGCTCCAATGGCACAGACACCACAATTTAGCTGCTCGGCTGCGAGATAGAGGTTCTGGCAAACATGTCCGGAGTCAAGGTGAACCAACCTATAGGCTCGTTCGCTATACCTCCATGCCATGCGGTAGATGACGCAGGACCAGATGAAGGTTGCAGCCGATTCCCTCACTAAATCCTGCCTGAGACAGGCTTCCATTAGCCGATCTGCCATGCCAGGGCTAGTCTCGATAGCCATGAGACGGTGAGAGAATGCCAGATAGCGATAGAGTCCAGGCTCAAGATCGCTTACCCGGTTAATGTGCAAATAAGTCTCAAAGGCATGGCGTCCCCCGGCTGATGGAACATTACGAAACGTGGCGTATGGTTCATGTCGCTGTACTATCCCCTGTGTACACCAGAGGAGGTAAGCGAGTTCCTGTAGGGTGAGAGGATCGCTAGAATACTGCCGGATCGATCGTCTGGACTCAACAGCGGATCGGAGTTCTATCGGAGGGACGGATATTTCATCTGGCTGCGGCAGCGAAATGAACTTGCCATCTTTCGGAACTGGCTTCTCAAGGGGAGGAGCTGGAAGGCCCTGAAACTGGTCAGCGCGGGAGAGGCAGTTGTATCGGGTCTTCTCCATGAATATTCGTCCTGTGGGCTGCATATTATAGTGGTTACTTGGTCTTCCAAAGATAAATAACATGGTGCCCCGCACATCTCTCGACGCTGCTTGTCGATATGGTTGCAGATGTCGATTGCTTCCTCCTTCACATAACCTCATCTCACAAAGACACGCCTGTAACGATGTAATGAAAAATGATTCCCCCATAAGGTCTGAGTTTGTGTCGCGCACCTAATCTTCTTGCAGGTTTCATGACTACCAAGTAAACTCCATCCCGGTTCATCCATTGTCCCTGATGCAATGGCTAACTGGCAAACGCTTATTTCTACTTTTTAATTGTTCTATTTCCAGTTGAGCGGCCGCTGTATTCTGACTGATGCCTAGAAATACTGTTCGACGGCATTTCTAAGGCCAGAGTGCATATAACTTGCAAGATTCTTCTCCAAGGTTCAGCACTGACCCAGAATGGTTCCTAACTCTTCCGGCTAGCTCGATATTCCTTTAGTCTATGGGCACGGATCGGGACCTTTGGCAGATCTCGATTTAATCGCTATCGGCTGTGGTATAGAACCTGGAGCGCAAAGGTACGCTTTACAGGGTCAGAAAGGAATTTATAAAAATATCGTGGCCCCTTATAATGGTCTTAAGGTTGTATATGCCGATATAGATAACTTGCACTCAATGTATGTTAAATTTCTAATCATAAGATATCTTAAGTTTTTCTGTTTCTAGGGATAACCAAAGTCTGATCACACATAAAAATAAATAAAAAAAACTGCTGCCAGTATTGATAACGCAATAACAAGTGCCTTGAAAGAATTACGCAAATTAGAGTTGTTGTGGACAATAACCCCGTATGTCTCTTGGAGGTTGGTGGATGGGTTCGGTACAAAGACAAAAATGGCAAAGATCATAGCAATTATCAAGAATATAATTGGGATACAAAAAATAATTTTCCGGAAATTGCTAGCCATTCATGTGCATCTTGTTGCAGGAAGGTTTTTTTGAGGTCGCTGAACTGGAAGGCTGCAATGTAGAACGCTAACAGGGTGCCAGAAGTACTAAGTACAATCGTAGCAGCCCTCTCTTGCTTTTGACTTTGCTCATTAGCAAAAGCCTTTTTAATTGAGCCGTTCCACTTACACATGTAGTACAGCCTCTCGAAGGTTGTATCAGCTAGTCAAACTGGTACCTTGGCAAGTTCAGTCTGACTAGCAAATCCCGTATGTTTTGAGATTGAGCACCATTACTGGCACATCCTACTCCTTGCTTCCTTGTGTTTCAGAGGGATATATATTTTGGCCGCACTCTTATTTCCAAGGCTCCGCACTCTGCTTTCAAAAACTCCTGACAAGGGATTTTTAAGAAAATCGCACCAAAATTGGAAGTTTTGCTCACTCTGTGGAGAGTGCAGTATCAGGCAGATCCCTCACTCTGTGGAGAATGCAGTATCGGGCAGACTCCTACGCACTCTGAGGAGACCTCCAGCCAGGTCTCCACCAGCTCAAGGGACATTGTCGGGCAGACTCCTACGCAAGCACCACAGTAGCAGCACTTGTATCTGTTAACAGTAAGCAAGGGATCACATCTCCACATCAATAAATGATCTTGAAATCCTCATAACCTTTGCATTTCAGCTCAGAGAGTTCGAACCCTGAGACCATTGAGCCCTCAGGGCCTGTCTTCATGAGATGGAGGCTTCGATATCAGCTAGCTCTAGCCTTCGCTCTGGATGGTTTATGGAGATGGTGGCAGGCGGCGACTCGTCCTCTGGAGTGGTAGAACAGGCCAGCCAGGATCTGGCCGGAATACGGGCTGATTGAAGAAGGAAGATAGCAGGTTAAGGATGCTGGCCCTGAAGGTCAAGAAGATCAAGCTAGCCAGACACCAGAACAGATTATTTTTGCTGCACCTCAACGATGAACTGGCGATGAAGAACGATGAACTAAAGGTTCAGTATGCAGCGAAGTCTACCTGATTGTAGAAGATAAATTTTAAGGCAAGACGGTTTATAATCAGTTTTTCTTACCCGTAATATATAGGAACGAAAATTTACTGCTAGCGATCTTCATGAGCGGGGGATGAGACCCCCGCACCATATTCTTACCACGACCCCTTTTAATAGCACCGAAAAAAAGTCCCATTTTAAATTGTAATACACAATAATTATTTATATTAAGATAACTGCTTGTACTAAGTTAGTGATTTGCTAGTGGTAGGTAATCGGGCTGAGGTACGTCAATGAAGAGGAAAAACGGAATGCGTATCATTCTATTAGATACAGTAATTTTGCTACTGCTAGTTACTTCTGCAAGTGCTTCTTTGGGAATCCAACCAAATTTTTCGCCATTACACCTTTCTCCTCTGAATGATCGTTTTCAGCACGACGGTCTGAAGATACGAGGTGACGTAGGGTGGATTACAAGTAGGTTTCCTTTTGGTGGTTATGGTGTCATTCTGCACACAACTGACGGTGGAGAAAATTGGACCAGACAAGGGTCCCCAAATACGATTCCAAATGTTGCGCTATCGGATATCCGTGCCATTGACGCTTGCAGTGCTTGGGCTGTTGGCAGTGCAACGGTAATTATGCAGTAATTCTGCGAACGATGGATGGAGGCAAGACCTGGATCAGATATGGTTCTCCAGGATCGGTCCCTGATTTCGGCGCATTGGGAATTGGCGCAGTTGATAGCAAGATCGCTTGGGTAGTCGGAAGCAAAGGCACCATTATCCATACTGTAGACGGTGGCAAAACTTGGGTCAAGCAAGCCAGTAACACAAATGCTTCTTTAATGAAGGTGGCAGCTGTGGATCGGTGCAATGCATGGATAGTTGGAGATACAGATAACGGCTACGCCGTCATCCTTAGGACAAGTGATGGGGGTCGCACTTGGACGCGTCAAGGAAATGCTTCAACTGTTAGAGCTTCAGGGCTGATCGATATCACTGCCGCCGACAACAGAAACGCTTGGGCGGTTGGAACGGGTTCTACCCATAATCCAGGTTTTACCGTTCTCAAAACTAAGGATGGAGGTAGATCATGGCAAACCCAGATGGTGGGTGCCTTGTATCACATGAATGGTGCCTGTGCTATTGATAAATGTCATGCGTGGATTACCCGCGATTTTGGCTCAATTTATTGGACAAGCGACGGTGGCAAAACTTGGAACCTTCAGCACCCTGATGTAGCCAGTGGCTTTTATCTCTTGAGTGTGAGTTCAAGGACCATGAAAACGGCATGGTTCGTAGGCCACGATGATTATGGTAAAGGTATAATCCTGCACACAACTAATGGAGGTGTCAATTGGACGGAGCAATTTGCGCCCGTCAACGTGCCTTTCCATAGAGTATCTTTCGTGGGAACGAAATCGTAAACCGTCTATAGTTGCGTCGGCGACCCGTAGATCGCTGGGGTCTACGCCCCAGTGATCCAGCTTTCTTGTTTCGATCTCTTTAGCATGATATGCAGCTTCGCGGGCCCAGCCCTAAATAGCTCATACCATCATTCGGACCAAGCGACTGGAACCGATGGAAGTATGCTGTTTGAGATATAATGGAACCAATATCTTTATATTCTGAACCATTTCATTATGTTTGAGGGGATAATAAACGTCTTGCAAATATTTGCTAGTTTTGATGCTAATCTGTATCTTCTGTATTGTTACAGAAATTGCGCAAACTTCGAACGATTATTGGGCTCCGTGGGTAACAAAAACCACGACAGATTCTACGACCATCAACTGGCGGAGTGAAACCAATGAGTCGGGCAAAATCTACTATGCCACGACGAGTTATTTTAACCAGCATCATCGTTTTAAAAACACGGCATCAACTCAGACAGCTGTCCAGTATCAACATGTTCAGCTTACCGGCCTTCAACCAAATACATCGTATACCTACTGGGTGAGACCTTCAGGCGACCCGTCCGCATTTGGCAAGCGCACGTTCCGGACGATGCCTGTTAGCGGTCCATTTACGTTTATCGTAGTCGGCGATACGCGGGAAGGTATTAATTATTATGAGACGAAACGGTTCAAGTACGTAGCAGATGCCATCGCAAATGAATCAAACGTGCTTTTTGTCTTTCATGGCGGGGATTTTGCCAGATTTGATTGGACCAAAAGATGGGCCACATTTTTCGAATGTGCTGACAGGATGTTGGCGAATTCCACATTTTTCCCCGTCATAGGGAACCACGAATATCATACCCGTAGCAATGAAAATCTTGACGAAGAACACTATCATATTTGCCCTGAACACTGCACCCCGTGCAATGATAACTGCTCCCCACCTACAGCAGCCGTTAATTACCATTCGGCATTTGACATGCCTCTGAACTATTCCTTTGACTGTGCTGGTATCCGATTTGTTGTCTTGAACTCTCCGGACGTGAATTATTCATGTTGTGATGATCCACATACATCTACTGCCCTTGCAGAGAGTCAAGCATCCTGGCTTCAACAGCAACTTGACAATAATATGTCGGGGACATTTACCATACATCACCATCCGATCTGGGATGCTGGACGTACTACGATGAATTCGAATCTAAGTTCATGGGAAAAGCTGTATCATGCCTACAATATTAGCGCAAATTTCGCAGGCCATACCCACAATTACCAGAGATATAACATAAGCGGGATACCATATTTCATAGTTGGCAATGGGGGGGCTCCGAATGATGATGTTAACAACTCTACCACATATCCGAATGGGAAACAGGTGGTTTTGCCAATGCAGCTGGGGTATCTTAAGGTCGCTGTTGATCCAGCAAACAATACGGCTACAGCATGGGAGATTACCGTCGGCAAGCTTACGGGGTGGGAAGACAACGAGACTCCTCAACTCTACAATCCACCGGTCATTAATGATACATTCACTTTCCCCCTTAAGGTTGCCCCTTATAATCCTCCCACACCTATCCCACCCACACCTACTCCATGTTATAACGCGGGCACAAACAAAGAGCAGATAAAGATAGGTAACGAGCATGCTGAGGCATACGGATCTGGGTCAGCGACGAACAACATGGCTATAGTAACCTCTCAGGGACCTTGAACACAAAAATGCCCCCCCCAAAAAAGCTTCTCGGTCCTTTTCCACTTTCTCAATCCAGAGTGGTCTGACGCCTTCTTGAACCTTATTTGAAGTGGCATCAGATCACCCTCTACTTCTGGGTGCATCCTAGTAGGTATATGCAACCTGCAAGCTGCCTTTTCAGTTTTTTGTTATTCTGTAGCCCTAGTTAATTATTATAAAGGCAAACTTAGACTCGAACACCCTGCCTTTGCGCTCCTGATTTAGTTCTTATTTTTGTTTTGATAGCCTGCATTCCGCATTAACGCTCCAATCCATAATATTTTTCGCAAACCGGCCCGAATAGCCGAATAATCTTAACAAGATTGTCATTCAAATTAGCAATCGTCTGGTGCATTTCTCCATTG
>JBGQAL010000081.1:0-11707 GCA_041494285.1 Methanotrichaceae archaeon | reverse complement strand
GCCGATGAGCTTGGTGCTTGGGAGCAAGATCGGAATGCAATCGGGGCAACAGTAAGATGGAAATTCAATAAAAATGATGCCAGGGCAAAACTCCAGAGGCATTACCTTAACTTGCAAAATTAATGTTCCTGAGCACTAGGTCCCGTCTTTGCTCCTTCGAGTTTGGCATCATCTCCGCGAAGAGCAAATGCCTGTGGTGTAGATATCTAGAAATCCTCTTATTCAGAATTCCATACCCAGCCTAGACGACAGCAGGTATAACAGAACCAGGATGTAACTATCTTAGTGAGCATTAATCTGGAAGCGCCCTCTTGAATAATCCCTCAGATAATTCCCTACTGTTTCTTTGCAGCTAGCAGGTATCCAGCCGCCAGGATGCTTGATACTGCGAAGATGCCCTCGAATCCAGGCTGCTTGGCAGCAGGCGTCGGCGTCCCAGTGGCGTTTGATGCGGTCGGTTGCATTGCGCTTGAGGTTCTCGCTGCCGACTGTCCGTTATCCTTTTGATCGGAAGTCACCGTCACGACGCCGATCATGGTTGGATGAATGCTGCAGTGGTAACTATAAGTTCCAGGCTGTGAGAAGGCGAACTTGAACTCGCCACCACTCATTATGTTCCCAGAATCGAACTTGCCGTCATCGGAAGTTATAGTATGGTCTACTGAATCGTGGTTGACCCATGTGACACTCGTTCCAACCTGCACTGTAATTGAGTTAGGCTGAAAGGAAAAGTCCTTGATATCAACTGTGATAGCGCTTGGTTGGCTTATATCAGCACAAATCCCGAGGTTTATTGACGATATTAACAACATCGAGAGAACAATAAGTCCATTTCTTTTCATCTTAATCTCAACTCATTTTTTTTCGTTCAGCGTGATTAATTATATTCTAGCTTATTATGGGATAAATAATTTTTGAATTTTGCCGGTAGTTAGGTATTTTACGCCGATTTAGGGAGTCTTGCTTGCCTGTTTGGTTTCATTGCCAGAGGCAACAACAACGAATTGGCCCGTCATCTGCGTCGGGTGTATGTCACATCTGAAGAAATACGTCCCGGGATCGGCCGGCGCATCAAAGTTGTACTTGATCTTAGCAAGGCCCGTTACGGCTTGTCCCCGGAAAATGACCTTCTGTGTCGCTGCTGTTTCGTATACAGAGAAGGTGTGAGGTACGCCGCTGTCCCGGTTGACGAAGTTAACTGTGACATGCGCTCCAGAGGGTACAGTTATCACGTTCTTATCGAAGGCTATGTTCTCCGCTACAAGATCAACGGTAATGCTCTCTTGCCCTACCCCGAATTCATTGATCGCAGTTGTGTTAAGTTCTGTTGTGTTTGGTGATGTTGTATTCGCCATCATTGCGCTTTTCCCGGTAACACTCCCCGCTGATGCGGCAGAGGCAGGCATCTCCATCGAGGTCTGGCTTACCGCGGGGGCGACTTGCAGAGCGGAGGGCCCAACACCCTCAGAAGGCAGAACTATGAACTGACCGTACATGACCTTTGGGTGTACGTCGCACCTGAAGAAATATATGCCAGGATCAGCCGGCGCGTTGAAGGTGTAGGTGATCGACCCAGGACCGATCACTACCTGTCCCTGGAAGATGACGGTATCGGCTGCCGAATTTGCATAAACGGCAAAGTTGTGGGGAACTCCACGGTCCAGGTTGACGAAGTTTATGTTGACCTTAGCTCCAGCGATGACGGTGATGTTGTCCCTGTCAAAATTCATTTCCTTGGCTAGGAGGTCCACAGTCACTCTCGTGGATGGTTGTGGTGAAGTTGTCGATACAGGCAATATCGTTTTACCCTCAAAATTAATTTCAGTAGATGTCGCTTGCGACAAGATGGCCCCTGTCCCATTTGCCCTTGCATGACTTGGCGGTGCACCTCCAGACGTCGTCACGATGACTTGAGCCTGCATGTAGGGATGAATCGCACATCGGTAATCATAGGTTCCTGGATTCACGAAGGTGTGACTGAACTCCTGGCCTTGTCTTAGGACGTCAGAACCAAACTCGCCGTTCATGCTGGTAACTGTGTGGGACACGGAGTCGTCATTCTTCCAGATAACTGGTGTTCCTGCAGGCACAGTTGTCGAATTTGGATGAAAGGCAAAGTCCTTGATCTCTACAGAAACAGGCATTTCAGACGCGATCGACGTTCCGTTCTTCACCGATGAGGTTGGTCTTGATGCATTCATCCCAGGCGTATTCCCTTGAGCATTGGACAGAGAGCCATCTGGCGCAGTCACTACAACAACACCATATATCGATCTGTCGTTCTTTGAATAATATTTGTACACTCCTGGCTGTAAGAAAGTAAACCTGAACTCATAACCAACGGGTATTATACTCGAGCTAAATGAAGCGTCTGGGCTGGTTATAGTCTCATTGGCACCGCCGAGGTTTTTCCAGATAACTGTGGTCCCCATGGTAACCGTGATTGAACTTGGCTGAAAGGAGCCGTTTTTAATCTCTACGGTGTTTGAAGGGGTTTTTGACTGGAATATGCATCCGGATAGGAATATGAGGGAAAATAGTAAGAAGACTATAATGACCGGTCCCCCACATTTCATCCTTGTCACCAAGCAACCTCAAAAAGATCGATAATAGTAGTTCTACTTTTTTGTAGATAAAAGCTGCTCTCATTTTTCGAATCGCGACTTCATCATTATGAAACAAACTGAAGCCCACAAGGCAAGTCTATCGCTGCCTTGTGATTCAGGATTTCAAACAAGCTATCTTCTTTATGATCTTCTGGCTCTCCCCCGGTGTCCCGGTGGTGTTGATCTGGTAGACCTTTGTCCTGGATAGCAGAGCCTCAAAGAAACCGTTGCGAAGATTTCGCTTGATTTCGTTTTTTACAAGGAAATGCGGGTTGAAGTAATCGTTATCCCCCAGAATCTTCAGGGCATCGGCTGTTTCTAGCTTCTTCACGGTCTCTTTGTCTTCCTGATCCCTCTTCAGGATTATCAATGTGTCCAAGGTAGTCAGGGGCAGTATTCTTCCTTTTCCTATCACTTGCCTCAAATCCACAACCGCCCGGCCTTTGTCGTCGAACTCTGCGCCTTTGACAAGTCCATCGAACTCTTTCCAGATCGTCGCCAGGTCCGCTCTGATGTAGAAGTTCTTCTCCGAGCCGTAAGCCAGGATGTTATCTCCGTAGATCCGGGCGTAGAACCAGTCATCTGAGACAACTCGGACTTCCGGGCTCCTGAGCAGACCGTACGTGTGGGTGGTCTTGCCTGCTCCTGAACCGCCGAGCAGGCAAACGCCTTTGCCTCGAATATCCAGGCAGGCCCCGTGGACAGAGTAAATGTCATGTTCATCCTCCAGAACATCACCGGCCAGGCTTAAAGCCAGCGATTTTATCCAGCCGTAGTAATCGAGGTTGATGAGGAAGGCGGTCTTAGACTGAGGATCGTAGTAGACGGTGTTCTCTTCCTCCGACGGATCTTCTACCACGTAAAGACGTCCATGAGAGCGTATGCTCTGAGAGGCAAAATAGAAATTCTCCTCCCAACGGTCTTTTACAGGACGTTTGCCCGTTAATAGCTTGATACAGCACCCATATACATCGGATTTCACCTCGTGGAGAACCTTGCTGCTGTAACGTCCGACCATCTCACCCTTTCTTCCGATGGATATTAGCTCCACAGAGTACGCCATCCCAATTATCTCCCTGATATTGAATATCATCGGAACGTTATAAAAGGTTGGTCGGAAGAAGTCTAGCGTACTAATCATGCGGGCCGTTTCTGGCAGTTCTTGTCCTGGAGATAAAAGTGCGCATTGGGCAAAAGTTCATCGTCAAGCAGGTAGACCAAGGGAATTCCGGTCGGTACTTCCACATCCTCTATGTCCTTGTCTGAGATGCCGTCGATGTGCTTGACAAGAGCCCTGATTGTGTTTCCGTGAGCCGAGATAAAGACCCTTTTTCCGGCTAGCAGATCTGGTGCTATCTTCTCCTGCCAGAGGGGCAACAAACGGTCCAGAGTGTTTTTGAGGGATTCAGCCCTGGGAATATTACCGTTCAGCATCTTGTACTTAGGATCTTTGGCAGGATATCGTTCATTTCCCTCATCTATGACCGGTGGCGTCTCAACGTAACCCCTGCGCCATCTATGGACTGCCTGGGCTCCGTACCTCCTTTCGATCTCTTTCTTACTGCACCCCTGAAGAGCGCCGTAGTTCCTCTCATTAAGTCGCCAAGAGGGAAAGACGGGAATCCACATCAAGTCCATCTCTTCCTGGACTATCCACAGAGTCCTGATCGCACGTTTGAGAAAAGAGGTGTAAGCCA
Organism: Methanotrichaceae archaeon; assembly: GCA_041494285.1. Classification (GTDB taxonomy): domain Archaea; phylum Halobacteriota; class Methanosarcinia; order Methanotrichales; family Methanotrichaceae; genus Fen-7. The sequence continues at coordinate 7,404 of JBGQAL010000081.1, read as the reverse complement.
AGTCGAAAGAGTATCCGCAGGTTTTGAGCAACCTGCCAGCGTGCCTGGCCTCTTCCTTGCCCTCATCGGAAAGGTCGATGTCGGTCCAGCCAGTGAACCTTCCATCCCGGTTCCACAGGCTCTGGCCGTGTCTGAGCAGTATCATCTCGGGCATTATTGTTCCTTCGGAATTAATCCTCTGAATTATATATCTTCAAGGCCGCTTCGACGCTTGCATCCTCCACGGTGATGGCGTAGATGGCGTTGCAGAACCTGACTGCTTCGTCCAGAGGCTTCTGGTGGATGTTCCTGCCCGTGGCATTTCCCGAGGCTCCACTGATGTGGATCTGATCGTGGAGCCGCTGCAGGAAGGACTTCACATCAAGACTCGCCCCCCCGGCACAAACCACCTTGGTCCTGCCCGCTGCCTGCACAGCCTCCTTGAACACCTGGCTCGACTCAACCCCCGACTTCTCTGGGTAGTTGACCTTGACAAAGTCGCTTCCGAGGGCAGCCGCTACACCTGCAGCTCCGGCGATCAGATGTGGATCTTTTTCGTCTTTAACAGCCCTGCCTCGGGGGTACATCCACAGAACGGTAACATATCCAAGCCGGTGGGCTTCGTAGACAAGCTGTGCTGCCTGGTGCAAAATCTCCGCTTCATGATCGCTTCCCAGATAGACGGTATACCCCACCCCCAGGATCTTCAGGCCGCTCTCTTCTCGGAAGTCTTCTACTTGCTTGACGTCCAGCCACTGGGAGCTGAAAGGATCGGCCTGAGAGGTTTTCACGAGGTTGGTCTTGGAGTTCAGCTTCACTAGGTAGGGCACTTCCGGGTAATCAGAACCGTACCTGGCAATCAGGCCCATTTGAGTCGCATAGACGCCTATTCGGGCCCGGCTTGCTATCATGAAAAGATGTTCAGGATCGTTATCCTGAGGAGCTATCCCCGGACCGAAAAAGTCGTCGTTTAAGTGCTCCACCTTCTGGTCTCCTGCATAGAGCATTAGCCTCCCGGAGCCCTTTGTGATCTTGACGTAGTTCTTTCTAAACCTTTGGCGCATCTCTGCCGGAATGTCCAAAAGCACAGGGATTTTCTCTTTGGTCATATCAAGCACCATCTTGCAAAACGTTAAGCCTAACCTTCGGAACCAGATTGAGGAAATCCTCTTTCTGGGACAACGCTGTTCCCAAACGCAAAGTCGTAGCCGTGCCCGCGGCGGCAGCAAGAACAAGTGACTCCCTCAGGTCTCTGCCGTTGACCAGGCCGTAGACGAACCCTGCCACCGCCGAGTCCCCTGCGCCAATGGTGTTCTCCACCTTTACCTCAGGAGGTATAGCGACGCATTCAACTCCCTTAGCCACAAGCAGAATCCCCTTTGCGCCCATGGAAACTAAGACAACCTCCACACCATCCCTGTTTATCTGCCTGGCCGCTTCGACTATCTCGTTCATCTCCTTCAGCTCGTGCCCCACCAGCTCACTAAGTTCGTGAATGTTTGGTTTGATGATGTTGGGATGGGCCTTGATACCAGAGAGGAGGCCAGGGCCATCCACGTCCAGGACCACACGGGCTCGACATCTGCCGACCAACGTTATTATCTTGCGGTAGATCTCAGGGCTGACGCCGGGTGGCAGGCTGCCTCCTATGGTCACAACATCTGGACAGGGAAGAATCTCTATCTGCTCCACGAGCTGCATCAGCTCGCTGGGACGAATCTCAGGACCACGAGCATTGAAGGCCAGTTGTCTGCCGGTCTCTTTTTCATGTATTATGATGTTGGTACGAGTCTCTCCTGAGACACGAATAAAGTCTGTCTGTATCCCTTCGTTGAGCAACCTGCCCTCCAGCTCCTTTCCCGCGAACCCGCCAACAAACCCGAGCGCGATGTTGTCGACACCGAAGTTCTTCAATACCTTGGAGACGTCTACGCTCTTGCCGCCCGCATATCTCCGTTCATCGATGATGCGATTGGACACATCGTCCCTTATTCTATCGATCCAGATGGTCCTGTCAAGAGCAGGGTTAAGGGTTATGGTGTAAATCGTCATTTCACCAGCGATCGCTCAATTTAAGGATTCTTTTTTCATGTCGTTGTTCCCGACTGCTCCGGAAGCCGAGTCGTCGAAGAAGGCCACGTATATTTCTCATGAACATATTGTTCTTTGTATCTCCGTCATTATTACCATTGTGGGTATCCTTCTATGGTTGTTTGGCAGGACATATACGTCGATTAGCGAAAACTATATATTCGTTTAATGCCGCAAGTAGGTATAGCAAAAGTCGATCACATTTATTCCCTCTTATGTTCCCTGACTTTTGCCCCCCTCCTTTCATGCTCCATGGATGATGTCTACGACTGAGTAATCCTTCAGGAAATTTGCTAGTTTATGCTTCTTGCAGACCGACCGAAAGATTTATACCGTCATATGTCGTACTATGCGTAGGTAAAAGTCGATACCTATTTTCTCCCTCCTACATCACTGACTTTTGCTATCCCTCCTTTTCTCATTCCATTTCTCAATACTCAGTTCAGGCGTGAATCAATATCAGCTCCCTAAAGTATGTAAGGAGAAAGATAGTTGGGTTCATCCATCGATGACAAATTGAATTCACCTGACACCAGCAGGTGGATATCTCCGCGCTTCCTGGTTGTGTCGTTGCATAAACTTTGGTAACCTGTAATCAGTGGAAAGCAGCAGAGTGGTTCTAAACGGACGGGGAAAGTTTTATCTCTCAGCAGTGAGTCAAAACCCTGGCGCGCCGGGATAGGGTAGTGGTTATCCTGAGGGACTGTGGATCCCTCGAGCTGGGTTCGAATCCCGGTCCCGGCCCTATGCACATTTCAGAAATCGGCTTCCCTCCATCGGTCTTTTCTTTTCGCCTCTTCTCAAGAGATTCCAGCGCAAAAATGTCTTGATTTGTTATTCGAGGCTCAAGGAACAGTCATCAATCAGCGGCGCAAGAGAGCGCACAAAAATTATACATCGAGAGTATGGCGGTTTTGAATACGCTCATATTCTCGCATTATTCTCTCAATATTTTGGATGCTCATCTTCTCTCATATTTGAGCTTCAGGTCTGACTCAGTCCAATCATAAACCGGATGACTCTTTCGCCCATGGCCCGAGGCTTTCAAGGCCTGGACTACTACAGGCACAGTTATAGTGGCATCGGAGAAGACCTGCACCTTGCTTGCCTCCTTTGCCACCTTGCCCCAGGAGACTGCCTCCTCAAAAGTGCAGCCAGAAAGTCCTCCCCAGTGCGGCGCATCTGTAGTGTACTGAATTGCATAGCTGTGGCCGCCCGAGTAGTTGCCAATCAGCTCGGCTATCACTTCTGTCTGCTGTATGAAGTTCTTAGGTACGCCTCCGCCGATGTAGATCACGCCGGTTTTGGAGGATCTCTCTACCATTCGCGTGATCTCGTCCACGTCCTTGATCTGATCAACCATAACCTTCTGGCCTTCACGGTAGGCCATGACCATCCCTATTCCCCAGGAGCTGTCTCCCAGAGCCGGAACGAATATAGGTACGTTTGCTTTGTGAGCAGCCCCAAGTATCGTTGTGTCGGGCAGATCCTTTCCCACCATGTGCATGAGCTCGCGCGAAGAGTAGCGACGCTCTCTGCTCAGAGCCTTCACGAAGTCGGATATGTAATTGTCGGCCTTGTGCAGCTCTATCTCTGATACGAAGACGTCATAGATCCTGTCGATCTTGCACTCATTAAGGTAGGCGTCATCCGCGCAGGCGCTCCCATGATAGTGGACTATCCCCAAGCCCTCGCATAGGTCGTGAAAGAGATTTGCTCCGGTGCTTACAAGACAATCCACCAAGCGCTCCCGAATTAGATAGGCTATGAACTCGCCCAATCCGGCTGGCACCATCGCTCCTGCTAGGCCGAGGAAGATCGTCACATCCTCGTCAAGCATGCGTTCCCAAACTCGCAGGGATGCCCCTAGCTGCCCTCCCTGAAACCCCATGCAACCCATGTCTTTAACAAGATCGGCTACGTTCCTGTCTTTAACGGGTATAGTAGTCCTTACCTTCTCGCTGTCGCATATGAAGTCATGACCGTGATCCATATTATCCCTCTGAAAGATGTTTTGCAGTGTTTTGCAGATTCTTGTAAAGCTGTCCTCTGACAGAAAACAGCTTGGATACGTTTAAAGATATCCATCTCAGCGAAGCGCCGTTTCTCGAAGAACCGGAGGTGACAGCTCTTTGTATGGGATTTATATACCAAAAGGGCCCCTAAATCCAGATTCGGTATCATTGGCAGTCTTCTGAGGAGAGGTGATAGCCCGCATGTCCAATAACAAAGAATTCGTCTCATGTGCTGGAAATATGAACGGTAAAGATCTTTCCAGACTATGCTGTGAGGTCAGAACCAATGTGGAAGGTTGAGGATTCCATCGACCTCTACGGAGTTGAGAATTGGGGCAACGGCTATTTTTCAGTAAATGATAAAGGCAATATCATCATCCTTCCCAACAAGGACCGTTCTCGCAGCATAGACGCCATGGACCTCATCGAAGAGATTGAGAAATCCAAAGATCTGGAGTTTCCCGTCCTTTTACGCTTCCCTCAGATGTTGGAAGACAGGATCGATGAGATCACGGGATCATTCTTGGGAGCTATAGAGGAGTTCTCCTACAAGGGCACATATCAGCCCATCTTTCCCATGAAAGTCAACCAAAGGAAAGAGGTCATCGAGTACATCATTAAGTACGGAGCCAAGTATAAAATCGGCCTTGAAGTGGGCACTAAGGCTGAGCTGTTGGCGGCTCTGTCCTTAGGTCTGCCAAAAGATGCTCTTCTGATCTGCAACGGATATAAGGACGAGGATTATCTGCGCCTAGCCCTGAGCGTCCACAGCGTAAATAATATTGTAATAGTTGTAGACCTCTTTGAGGAAGCCAATGACATCCTGAAGTATGCGGAGGAGATGGGCATAACCCCCAGGATGGGCATGAGGGTCAAGCTCTTTGCCAGGGGCTCGGGACGCTGGGTCGAATCGGGTGGAGAGTCGGCCAAGTTCGGCCTGTCCACAAGCGAAGCCTTGGAATTGATGAAGATACTGAGGGAGAAGGGCCTCCTGGACAGTCTTATGATGATCCACTTCCACATCGGTTCGCAGATTACCGACATAAGGACCATAAAGAACGCCATGAACGAGGCGGCCAGAATCTACGCCAAAGCTCGCAAGATGGCCGATATCGAGTACCTGAACGTCGGCGGCGGTCTTTCCGTGGACTACAACGGTTCCAACACTGCCACGCCTTCGAGCGCCAATTACTCCCTCCAGGAGTACGCCAACGACGTTGTTTATGCCGTACAGAAGATCTGCGAAGAGGAAGATGTGCCCTGCCCGACTATTGTCTCCGAGAGCGGAAGGGCCATAGCGGCCTATCACGCCATGCTCATCTTCAAAGTAATAGGGAAAAAGAACGCCAAGGCCTCCCTTCTAAAGTCCCGGGGAACCGAGGACCCCATACAGATCGAGGATCTCTGCTGTGCTTTCAAAGAGATCGACATAGACAACTACAAAGAGCACTACCACGACGCCCTGCAGTACAGGGACGAGCTTTACGATTCATTCATTCTGGGCAACATCGGCCTGGAGGAGAGGGCCAAGGGAGAAACGCTCTTCTGGATGGTCTGCAAGAAGGCGGCCTTCCTGGCCAAGCAGGCAGAGGACGATTCTGAGGAGTTCCAGGAGCTTAAGAAGCTGGTGAGCCAGAAATACATCGGCAACTTCTCCCTCTTTCAATCCGTCCCCGACATGTGGGGCGTGGAACAGATCTTTCCCACCATTCCTCTGCACCGGCACAACGAGATGCCCAGCGAACGCGGCCGGATAGTGGACATCACGTGCGACTCAGACGGCGAGGTCAAGAGGTACGCTGGCGATAGCGAGGGCCTGGAGTACCTGGAGATGCACACCCTTATGGAGAACGAGGACTACTACATGGGCATCTTCCTTCTGGGCGCCTATCAGGATACCCTGGGGGACTTTCACAACCTGCTGGGAAGTGCCCACGAGGTGCATGTTATGGTGGAGCGGGACAACTGGTACATCTGCCAGAAGGTGGAAGGCGACACCTGCAGGAAGCTGCTTGACTTCTTCAACTACGAGACCAAGGACTACATCTGGGAGATCATGGACCGATGCGTGGAGAAGAAGCAGTGTATCGACAAGAAGGAGCTGGAGCAGATCGAAGCACAGCTCAACAGGACGCTGAAGGGTTACACCTACTTCATTACTAAGCCCAACGGGCACATTAAAGATAAAGAGTTGGATAAGGCTTGCCTCAGGGCCAGCCTCTGATATTTTTTAGAAGGCAAAATTGTCTCTTTGTATTTTTTTTGGCAGCTCTAATCTCGTAACTTCTTGTTTTACCGCAGATGCCATCTTCTATTCGATAATGATATATTATAGAGGATTCCTATTAACCCCCGATTCAGTGCTTGGCCTATATAAATGGTATATAAACAAGGGATTCATTTGAGTGGGTTTTTAGGAGTCCTCTATATATGCTTTGAATGATTAACCACGAAAACTAACCTCGAATGCTGGACTCATCTTCTTGTGGCATCACCAGTTATGATTTCGCAAGCAGAAATGCGATGATCGATAGTAGAGAATCCACGGTTAAGCTAATAGATGTTGATGCATTCAGATGTCGTAAGAAGAGTTTTCAATTCATCTTAAAACTGCATCCAGATCTACGAATCATGAGAGGAGCAGAGGTTTTTATCTTAAGAGTTCCATCTTCCAAAGGATAGATGAAGCAAGAAGATGACGAACTGAAGGATGATGAGCTGAAGGATGACGCCTCTTCCTTTCTAACGGAAAGACAAATCGAGGTGGTAAAACTTCGCCACAAAGGCCGATCCCAACAGGAGGTAGCGGACATGATAGGGACCACCAGGTCGAACATCAGCATCCTGGAGAAAAGAGCTCATCAGAACATTGCCCGGGCCCAAAATACTCTTCGACAGTGGATGACCATTCAGGCACCCATCTTCCTCAAGGTAACCGCTGGGACAGATGTCTTTGACATTCCTGCTAGGATCTTCCAAGCAGCTGACAGAATGTCCATTCAACTGCCTGCAACATCTCTGGATATAATCTTCCAGCTCAGAAGAGGAGCACCCGAGCTGTTCAAGAAGCGTGCTCTTTCGCAGGATATCGAGATCTACGTCACCGAAGATGGCGAACTAATAGTAAAGGAACCGTCCCAATAATAACAACCAGAAATCAATTGACAATGAGATTGTCATGCTGGAAAGCTTGATCAATTTGAAGTTGAACTGCCATCGATAATGAGATTGATGGGATATTCATCTGACTGGAATTTGTCGTCCTTAGCAGGCAGCCGTTCTATTTGTGGCACGCTGAAATTGAGCTGTGCGTATAATT
>JBGQAL010000106.1:0-9788 GCA_041494285.1 Methanotrichaceae archaeon | reverse complement strand
TCCGATCATTATCCACGGAGACTCATGCTTGTGGTAGTCGGACCTAGGCTCGCCAGTGAAAGCGACGAACCAAAGCCTGAAGGTGTAGATGGCGGTCAGTGTGGCCGCGCAGATCAGCATGAGGTAAGGCAGGTAGTTAATCTGGACTCCGTACTCGTAGGCGATCTTGATGATCTCGTCCTTGCTGAAGAATCCTGTGAACAAGGGGAACCCAGCCAGAGAGAGCGAGCCTATCAGCATCGTGTAGGCAGTCCACTTCATGTACTTGCCAACACCGCCCATCTCTCGCATATCGTTCGTCCCAACGGCGTGAATCACCGATCCCGAGCAGAGGAAGAGCAGGGCCTTGAAGAAAGAGTGGCCGATGAGGTGGAAGATTGAAACTCCCACGGCCGCAACCCCTACAGCCGCCCCGACTCCCAGGCCAGCCATCATGAAACCAAGCTGAGAGACGGTCGAGAATGCTAGGACCCTCTTGATATCGAAAGCCGTTAGTCCCATAGTCGCCGCGAACAGTCCCGTGAAAGCTCCTATGAGGGCCACTACCGTCAATGCGTTAGGGGCTGCGTAGAAGAGCGGGAACATTCTGGCGACCAAGTAGACACCTGCTGTTACCATCGTCGCCGCATGGATCATGGCCGAGACAGTAGTTGGCCCTTCCATGGCGTCGGGAAGCCAGACGTGCAGGGGGAACTGACCGGACTTGCCCACAGCACCACCCAGCAGACACAGAGCTATGAAAGTTAGCTGAGTCGGCGGGATCTGGGCAATGTGTGCGTAGATCACTGGGAACTGGAGCAGGTACTCGCCAGGCTTCAGGGCAAGGTTCAGGCTGGCCATGTTGTTGTACAGCAGAACCAATGCCGCCAGGAACAAAACGTCGCCAACGCGCGTTGTCAGGAAAGCCTTCTTGGCCGCTGCTGCAGCCGAGGGTTTCCTGTACCAGAACCCGATGAGAAGGAACGAGCAGAGACCCACAAGCTCCCAGAATATGAAGAGCTGAAGCAGGTTATCTGAGTAGATCAACCCCAGCATAGCGGCCGTGAAAAGGGCAGCCTCAGCGAAGTACCGCGCAGCGCCTGGATCGCCGTCCATGTACCCCAGTGCATAGGTGTGGATCAGAGTGACCACGAAGGTTACCATCAGAAGCATCACTATTGCCAGGGGATCTATCAGAATTCCCACGTTGAAATTGGCAAACCATGGGATTGACTGGTGAACGATCTCGCTCGGGTAGATCTCTTTGAAGATTCCCAGAGATAGTATAAGGCCACCAAAGGTGGCCAGGACAGTGAAGAATCCTCCGCCCTTAGGCAGATGCCATCCGAAGAAGATGCACAGCACGAATGCCAGAACTGGCATTGCTACAATCAGGTAAGCATAATCGGCGTACATCTTCACCACCTCAGGGCGTTTATGTTGTCCAGGTCAATGGTCCCATACAGCCTGTACAGCGAGATCAGTATGGCGAACCCAACTCCAGCCTCCGCAGCTGCCAGCGCAATGGAAAACAGGGCAAAGACCTGCCCGTCCACGTTGGGCTGGTTTGCGGAGAAGGCTACAAGGTTGATGTTGGCGCTGTTGAGCAGAAGCTCAATGCACATCATCATCTTGATACCGTTTCGTTGGGTCACCAGGCCGTAAAGGCCTATAGTGAACATGATGGAGGCAAGCAGTATGTAAAGCTCCACCGGTATCATAAGTGCAACTCCCTCCTCATTTTTTAACTCCCTCCCGAAACAGCTTCTTTTCTGGCGACGTACACAGCTCCAACCAGCGCTGCGGTGAGCACTAAGGCCAGGACTTCAAAGGGGAAAAAGTAGGTGGTGAAGATCTGCAACCCGATGTTGCCTATGCCGCTCTCCGCCATCCTAGCTCCCTCCCTGGGCTGGTAGGAATAAGGCTGTTTTTCGCCCTGCCCTTGCTCCCAGTTGGTAAACGATAGCGATGCGAAGAGCGCAGCCAGGAAGGCCAGGGTTAAGATTACAACTTTATATTTCACCACGGGATTCCTCCATGATAGATCTCCTCGTGAGCATCACAGCGAACAGGATCAGTACTCCTACCGCTCCGATGTAAACAAGAATCTGGGCGACTCCCAGGAAAGGAGCGTTCAGGAATATGTACAGCGCAGCCACACCAGCAAACGTTCCCAGAAGGTACAGAGCGCTGTGAACGATGTTCTTAGAGTAGACTGTAAGAACCGATAACAACACAATTACCGCAGCAATGGCGAAGTAGACGAACAGTTCTATGAAGAACTGATATCGTAAGCGAGCAACTTGCCCAGTATCGTCCTTGACCAGGGCGAGAAGAACACGATTGCCGCAAGGCCGCCAAAGATCACTCCAAGTGCGAATAAAAGGACTATCAGCTCGAAGATGGTCTTTATGACGTTCTTGCCCGATTCCGCCATTAGGAAGCACCTCCCTCAGTGGGCTTGGCCTCTTCCTTCTTGGGCTCCTGGGACTTTGCCTCAATGTTCTCTTCCTCTTTGGCTACCGCCTTCTTGGGCGGCTTGCCCTCGGCCCCTTCGTTGGCTGCTTTCTTCGCCGTACCTTCAGCAGGAGCGCCTTCCTTGGCGGCGGCCTTCTTCTTGGCAGCGGCTGCAGCTGCTTTCTCCGCAGCGATTCTCTTGGCCTCGACCGCCAGCTCGGCAGCCTCTTTCGCCGTAAACTTCTTGACCGCCAGCTTGTCCGGCCCCCTCACGATGTCCTCTCTTTCCCAGCCGGCCATGGTCACTTTCTTGCCCATCACCAGGCACTCGGCTGGACACTCGTCAACGCACAGACCGCAGAACATGCACCTGCCGTAGTCTATCTGTGGATACTGCATCTTCTTGTTCTTCAGGGGACTTCCGTACTTGTAAGTGACCATCTCTATGCAGCTATTTGGGCATATTCTGGCACAAGATGCACACCCAATGCATGTGGTGGCATCCAGCTCGTGAATGCCGCGTTCAGCCGCAGGCAGCTCCATCATCACTTCTGGATAGAGCCTGGTGACCTCGGTTCCCCTTGTTGCGATCTTCAAGGGCCAGCCCCAGTTCTTCAACATCTTTCTCTTCAACATCTCAATGCCACCTCATGCGAAGTATGATCCTACAACTACCGCCCACGCCAGGTTGACTATGGACAATGGCAGGAGCACTTTCCATCCCAGGTCAGTTACCTGGTCTATCCGCAGCCTTATCAGAGCACTTCTGGTCCAGATCAGGAACCACAGTACTATTACCACCTTCATGAACATCCAGATCAGAGGCGAGATGATGCTCAGAACAGGTACCGGTATGATGGGTCCGGCCCATCCGCCCAGGAAGAGCAATGTCAGCAGTATGGAACCCAGAAGCATGTTGTTGTACTCCTGAAAGAGGATCAGGCCCCACCTGATACCGCCGTACTCTGTCGTATAACCGCAGATGATCTCCTCTTCAGCCTCGCTCTGGTCGAAGGGGATTCTTCCTAAGTCCGTTATGAGGGCTACAATGAAGATACCGAATCCCAGAGGCTGGGCAAAGGCGTACCACAGTGTCTGGTTTTGGGCTATCTCTGCCAGGTTCAGGCTGTGAGCCATGATTGCCACAGAGATGACGCAAACGCCCATTGGTACCTCGTAGCTGATCATCCTGGCGATGCCTCGAAAAGCTCCTAAAAGCGAGTACTTGTTATTGGAGCTGTAGCCAGCCATGAAGGCAGCAATGACCATTAGGCTTAAGGCCGCCTCGACATAGAAAGCGCTGATGTCCATGTTGGCTACCACCAGCGGGTAGTCCTTTCCGTTGATGTGTAGAGCGCCAAAGGGTATTGCAGCCGCGACAAGCATGGTGGCCATGGAGGCAACGATAGGCGCCCAAACATAGACCGGCTTATCAGCGCTGGCAGGGATGCTGTCCTCTTTTGTGAAGAGCTTGATCGCATCTGCGACTATCTGAAGCAGACCCCATCTGCCGCCCACACGGTTAGGGCCGTACCTAGCAGAGAAATCTCCCAGCAGCTTAACTTCCAGCCAGATCACGTACATGGCCCCTATGTTGACGACGGCAGAGAGCACAACCGCGCCTATGATGCCTATGATCAGATAATAGATCGCGGGCTCCTGAGATGCAAACGAACTGATAGCTTCAATTATTCCGTCCAAATTCTCTCCCTCCTATCTGTCCGCCTCGGATGGACAGCCGTCCATGCTGCCCGTAATGGCCACCGCGTCCGCTATGTAGACACCTTCGAGAAGCGGAGGCAGCGTCTGCAGGGTGGCGTAGACCGGTCCACGTACCTTTACTCGGTAGGGCTTGTCGCCACCGTCGCTGATAACGTACATGCCCATCTCTCCCCGTGGGTCCTCAACCCTGTAGTAGGCCTCTCCTGCCGGGATCTTCTTTGGCACCTTCGTCTCCGTCTTGATCGGCCCTGCAGGTATCCGGTCCAGACACTGCTCTATGATGTGAATGCTCTCCAGAATCTCTCGAAGCCTGACATCGATCCTGTCTGCAGAGTCACCCCTCGTACCGGTGACCACCTTGAAGTCCAGGTCGGGGTAAACAAGTATGGGATCCTCTTTCCTCATATCGTAGGCAATGCCCGCGGCCCGAAGGGGCGGCCCGGAAATGCCCATGCGTTTGGCATTATCAGGAGTGACGATGCCCACGTTCTCCATTCTCATGTGGTAGATGGGATCCTGCTCGAAGAGCTCGATGTACTCCTTGGTCCTGGACTCGATGTACTTCAGGGCGCTTCTGCACTTATCGACGAAACCTTCGGGAAGGTCGTTTCGTACACCGCCAAAGCGCACGAAGGTGTGGGTGAGCCTGGCTCCTGTGACGCTCTCTATCAGAGAGATGATGCTCTCCCTGTCGATGATCATGAAGTTCCATGGAGCGTAACCAACGCCGGCAATCAGAGTCATGAACTCGCCTGTTCCTATCAGGTGGCTCTGTATCCTTGAGAGTTCCTCCAGGATGACGCGGATGTACTGTGCCCTCTGTGGAACCTCCAGGCCCAGTATCCTCTCCACTGCCCCACAATAGCACTCGTTATTGGAAAGGGAGGCCACGTAGCACATCCTGTCGGTGTAGGTTAACGCCTGGAGCCAGGTCCTATTCTCCATGATCTTCTCGATGCCCTTATGGATGAAGCCCAGGTCGAGGAAGGCCTTGTGAACCCTTTCTCCCTCTACGAGGATATCCAGTAGGAAAGGTCCCGGAAGCATGGCATGCTGGGGACCCATGTGCATGATCATCTCTGAGTCGGACTTGATCTCCTTCTCCTCCCGCTCTCTGAAGGATGGATATTTTGGCCTCTCCTTCGGGACGGTGCCGGCCTCAATCTCAGCAGGCGTCGGCGGTATGAAGTATTCAGTATACCCCTCAGATGTGGGCCGCTCAACAGCCCTCTGGCCGGTGGTCAGATCGGGATAGCCCTTGAAGTCCTTCCTCCAGGGCCAAACTCCCACTAGCTCGTCACCCAATAGCAAGGGGTAAAGTCCTGGGTGGCCCTCGAAGTTGATGCCGAACATCTCCCACGTCTCGCGCTCGTACCAGTTAGCGTTCCAGTAGAGGTTGGCGAGAGATTTGACCGACGGGTTTTCCCGTGGCGTCTTGGCCTTGAGCATGGCCACGACCTGATGTGCACCGTGGCTGGCCATGATCTCCACGACCTCCATCTCTTTCCTGGCAATCCAATCCACACCGGCGGCGCCAGAGTAGTGGTCGAAGTTCAGCTTTTCGCTCAGGTGTTTGCAGACGTCTACTATACTGTTGGAATCAATGGTGGCCCACAGCCTACGGTCCGATTCTACCCTGGACTCCAAAACGGCTCCCGGGAAGGCAGACTGGACTGAGCTTAAGACATCGCTTGCAGTAGTCAAGAAAAGACCCCTCCTTTAGTAGCCTCGCTTGTCTTTACGCTGCTTGATCTTCTCCTGGAGGTTCATTAAGGCCTCTAGGAACTGCTCTGGCCTGGGAGGGCATCCAGGGACGAAGACGTCGATGGGGAAGTAATCGGCAGTGTTCTGGATGATGTTGTAGGAATCGTAGAAGGGTCCTCCAGATATTGCGCACTCTCCTATGGCGATGCACCATTTTGGCTCTACCATCTGCTCCCAGAGGTTCTTGATGACTGGCAGGTACTTTCTTGTGATGTAGCCGGAGATGATCATCACATCAGTTTGGCGCGGTGTGTTCCTTGGCATGCACCCAAACCTGGTGCAGTCGTAGGGCGCTGCCCCGAAGACGAACATCTCAACACCGCAGCATCCCATGGGCTGCATCAAAAAGTACACCGAGTTCTTTCTGCCCCAGTTAAAGATGTTCTTGATGGGCCCCATCTCGATGATCTGATGGATCTTCTCCGTGGTTGTAAACCAGACATCAGCCACAGGCTGGCCGAAGATCGTCCACTTCGAGATCTCTTCGTCAACAACCACGGGCACGGGTATGACATCGCTTATACCCAACGCAAAGCCTCCTTCTTAACAGCATAGAGCAATCCAACAAGCAGTACAACGATGAATAGGAGCATCTCGAAGACGGCACTGTTCATCCCGAAGACCATGAACTGCTGCAGGGCCTTATTCGCGTAGACATAGATCCAAGGGTATAAGAAAAGAACCTCAACATCGAATATCACAAAAACGATTGCGAACAGGTAGTATTGAACACTGTATTGGATCTTAGCGTCGCGGACGGGACACAGTCCACCTTCGTAGGTAGATCGTTTCTTGCGGCTCGGCTTCAGAGGTGCTACGATCTTGATAGCCGCTAAAGCCGCTATGGGCACGATAGCTCCCATTATCATGAATATAATAAGTGGTATATAATAATCCACTGCCATCGGTTCGCCGGCCATTGTTTCTCCTCCGTAAAAGCTAAACATAAGGTCTGGTATAAAAGGTTTATGAGAAACCATTTCGCATTGCCAGGCTTAAATCTCAATATTTCTAGAACTAAAAAAACAAATTTGTCATTATTAAGGTGAGCAGATGGAGAACGTTCGTCAGATGGAGATCGGTCCGGGGATGAGCATTGTTGAGCTTGTGGCCGGCATGGAGCACTGCGGCTTTGGAGCCAGAAGATTGGCCGAGGCGGTGAGCATCTACGAGCAGATGCTGGGCGAAGAGTACACCAGGTTTTTCACCCTCTCCGGCGCGATGGTGCCCGCGGGGTTGAGGAACGTTGTTTCTGGGCTGATTAGGGAGGGCCACATCGATGTCCTTGTCACAACAGGCGCAAACCTGGTCCACGACGTCATAGAGTCTTTTGGGTCGCATCGTCTGGGCAATCCCGAATCCGATGATGCCGCCCTGAGGGAAGAAGGGTTGAGCAGGATTTATGACGTCTTCCTGCCGGACGAGCATTTCATCAAGTTCGAGGAGCTGATGCAGTCAATCCTGCCGGAGAGGACTGATCCGATATCGGGCACGGAGTTCTTGAGGCTGATAGGCTCCCGGATCTCAGACCCAAAATCCATCCTGAGATCAGCCTACGAATGCCACGTACCTGTCTTCTGTCCCGCGATGTCCGACTCCATGATAGGACTGCAGGCCTGGCTGCATCGACAGAATAAACCCCTCTATGTGGACACTCTCGCAGACATTAAAGAGATCGTCGACATCTGTTTTGAGGCGGAGAGGGCTGGGATCATGATCATCGGAGGCGGAGTACCCAAGAATTTCGCCCTGCAGTCTATGCTTGTAACCCCTAAGAGCTTTGACTTGGCCATTCAGCTTACCACTGACACTCCCGAGAACGGCGGGCTCTCCGGCGCAACGCTCTCCGAGGCCATCTCCTGGGGAAAAATCTCCGCGGGTGCGAGGTACGTTACAGTTTATGGCGATGCGACCATAACCTTCCCCATCATCGCCGCGGCAACCCTGAGTAGACTGGCGAAGAGAGAATAGCTGCTTGTACGAAGAAGCCGTTTTATGCAATTGGTTGTTTAGTCAGCAATTCAGAAACGATCAAGATCATCGTATAGCAGAAAGATCTTTACATTGATCAGGCCAAATAACATAGAAGAATAAAGAGGTCATATAAAGAGGTCATTTCCTTGGAATTTGTTGTAGGCATAAGCGGTGCATCGGGAGTGGGCTACGGAATCAGGCTGCTACAGGTTCTTCAAGGTAGCGTAATACACTTGGTCATAACAGACTCGGCCAGGAAGATAATCGAGGTGGAGACAAACTTTTCGCCGGAGGACGTGGAGGATTTGGCCGATCATGTCTACGCCGAGGACGATTTCACAGCACCCATAGCCAGTGGATCTTACCGCTTTGATGCCATGGTGATAATTCCCTGCAGCATGAAAACTCTGGCCGGAGTGGCATCTGGAATGTCCGACAACCTGATCGGAAGAAGCGCTGAGATCTGCCTCAAGGATAGAAGGAAGCTGGTGATGGTACCCAGGGAGACTCCGCTTAGCCTAATCCAGCTAAGGAATATGGTCTCCGTCACAGAGGCGGGAGCTGTGGTTCTGCCCGCCTGCCCCGCATTTTACTCACGTCCGCAGAACCTGGAGGATCTCATCGATGTCCTGGTTGGCAGGGTTCTAGACTCGATCGGAGTGGAGAACAACCTGTACCCGCGATGGAAAGGAAACGCTTATAACGGTTCGAATCAGTCCGGAATGAGGTGATGATCTCATGAAGTGTCAGCTGTGCGGTGTGGACAAGGAGACCGTGATAGTAAAGGCCAAGCAGGCTACCATCCACGGACTGAAGGATACCACTTTCAACATCTGCAAGGAATGTCTCGACCTGGGCCACCAGGCCTACCTGGACAAGGACTTCCTCATCGTGAAAGCCGGGACCAACGCCGCACCACACGGTGCAGGACACGCAGAGGCGCACGGTGCGTCTCACTGATTCTTCTTTTCTGATAACGATAAGCTGGTTTGGCGCTCTTTTCTATGTGCAGCGCGTTTCTGTTCGCATCTGAAAGCTTGAAATATTCGATGAGCCAAATGCCGAAGGCAATTTTATGAGATCAATTTTAAACGCGGAGCAGGTCAGGGCCCTCTTCTCCTCCAGCTCGAAGGAATGCGACGTTCTCATCGGCCTTCTGAAGCTGGCTATTCCCAATTGGGACCTGGTGGAGTACATCCTCGAAGGCAAGCCGCACATTGGGGAAGGAGGATGGCGTACAATCTACGAACTTTTCTGCGATTTCAACGAAAATCATCCCGGAGAAAGCATGTTCCCTGGAGGCCTTTGGCTGAGCATGGGATTTTCTATGGACAAGAACCTCGGACCTTGGGAGGTCGACATATCGGAGATGAAGTTCATCCTGAAGAAGGATTAACGAAGTTGCAAGATTAGCATTATTTAGACCAATACTCTGAACTCGACCAATTGAGGAAATAGTAAATCCATCTGTAAGAAAGTACGATAGATGTACAAAATTAATCAAAGATACCTCCAGATCAACATGTCACTTTGTGAAGAAGCTAGGTACGATAAAAGAAGGAAGGGGCAAAACCGTGGCCCATCTGAAAAGGATGAGGAGAAAAGATAGAGAGATTGAGGACCGCGCGGAGCTGGAGTCCATAATTGGCGCAGCGACGGTTTGCAAGCTGGCCATGTCTGAGGATGATCGTCCTTACATCGTTCCTCTATGCTTCGGTTACAAGGACGGTAATCTCTATTACTAATTAAAAGTACTAGTGCTCAGGAACATTAATTTTGCAAGTTAAGGTAATGCCTCTGGAGTTTTGCCCTGGCATCATTTTTATTGAATTTCCATCTTACTGTTGCCCCGATTGCATTCCGATCTTGCTCCCAAGCACCAAGCTCATCGG
>JBGQAL010000167.1:0-5790 GCA_041494285.1 Methanotrichaceae archaeon | reverse complement strand
TGAAAACCCGATAGGGATTGAAACAGTGAATCTATCTCAATGGGAGCGAGAAATGGTGTAACGTTGCAGCGAACCTGAAAACCCGATAGGGATTGAAACGCCAGATCGACGATATAGTCATCAACGATCTTGACGGTTGCAGCGAACCTGAAAACCCGATAGGGATTGAAACTCTTCATGATGCTACTCCAGCATCTAGCCCACTCACCGTTGCAGCGAACCTGAAAACCCGACCCGGGAGTAGTCCACATTACATACCTGGAAAATCCAAAACCTTGAAACATATAAATCATGATCGCCAGACTTCGCACTCCAAGAATCAATCTTTGATCTCAATTTTGCATATAAGAATGATATCAGCAACCACATTACCTTCACCCCGCACCCAGCTCCCTCTTAATCCTCCAAGCCCCCAGCCTTTAGTATGGACTTCGATCTCCATCCCTCCGTCTCCCTCCGCCCCAGGTCCTTCAACGCCCTGGTGGCTCCCAACGAGATGTTCGCCAAGGCTACTCGATCCTTTACAAGTTGGACCGAAGTTTCCAGGGATACGGAGATACGACGTGCCAGAGGTTTCAGTCTTCTACGCTGAATCTGATTAGAGATTCATTAGTATCATTTTAAGTATATATTATACTAATTTCAAATCGGTTATATTTCCAGTGGAGAAAGAAAATTTCAGATGAAAAAAAACATAGCTTCTGGCTTTTTGCATCATGGATTGGGCTGGAAAATCTCTAATCTAATCTATCTTTCAATTACAATCATTATGGAGCAGTTGATTAATGTAAGAACCATGAAATCAATACTATAGCAGCGTTCGATCATAGATCAGTATGGTTCATTCGATAATTTATCATAATAAAAGGTGTGAATATACTCTCCAAAGGAGCTTTATCATTCGATAGTTATCAGACCAAAATGCTGACTATCTCCATCCAAGGAGGGACCTCGTTGAAACATCTCAGCCAAAGCCAACGAGACAGAATTGTGGGGGAACTTGAGTCTTGTGGCGGCAATATGCCACGATCGATGATTGCACGTCGCACCAAGCTCAAACAAACGGAGCTTGATTCGATCTTCGAAGAGCTGGAGCGGGAGGGTATAATTAAGAGAACACGACTCCGAACTGACCACATTGGGCCTCCGAGAGAATTGATATCGCTGAAAGTGTGACTCAAGAACTTGGATATCCTCCGAGCCTTCACAGTCTTTCAGCTCATGACCATTCTTGGAGAGGCCCGTCACTCCTTGATCATCATCGAGCACGACCCCTTGCTCTACGAGGACGCCGATGCTGCAAAAGAGGCCGTGGTCCTGCTTTACTCACCTGGAACGGATACTTTCCTGGAGGATATGACCAGAAATGCCGACAGAGTATTCTACTTCGATGATGGGCCGAGAGCTGCGACGAAACTTATTTCGAAAGCTTATCCAAAAGCGCAGAAGAGCCAGACCACCCTGGAGGCTTGGACATGATCAAATTGCCGTGGAAGCGAGGAGCTAGACCCTTAGAGCCCAGGCCGATGGTAAATCCCAGGATCCTTGAGCTGGAGACGGCCAAGCAGATCATCGATCAGATTGGCAATTCCGTCAGGCCTCTGCGGATCATCTTAACATTTCCATGGCCGTAAAGGCAAAGACACTGGGCAGGCAAACTCATATTAATTAAGCGAACAACTCTTGCGATTATGCCTCTTGACGTATCAGACCTCAAATGCGATGAAGAACTATATCGTCTGCTAATCGATAACTCCCTTCAGGGGTTGCTGATACTTCAGGATGAACGCATAATCCTTGTAAACAAAGCGGTTTCAGAGGTTATTGGTTACACTCCGGAGGAACTACAATCCTTTTCCCTAAAGGATCTGATGGCTATCGTTCATCCAGAAGATCAAGAACGCACCTTCAGGGGCATTGAAAATCTCATTGCTGGGAATTTGCCTCCTGTACGCCAGGAATTTCGCATTATCCGAAAAGATGGAGCTATTAGTTGGGTCGACACGCTTGCAAGCTGGATAGAATATCAAGATAGACCTGCTTTGCACCTTGCTTATTTGGACATCACCGAGCAGAAGCGAACGGAAGCAGTCCTGAGGGAGAGTGAAGAACGTTATCAGGCTTTTATCGCTAACAGCTCTGAGGGCATCTATCGGCTCGAATCAGCTCAATCTATGCCTGTAACTCTGCCAGAAGACGATCAGATCAAGTTCATTCTTGAGCATGCATACATTGCCGAGTGTAACGATGCTTTTGCACAATTTTATGGCCTGAATAAAGCAGAAGAACTTATCGGCAAAAGAATGGCAGATTTCCTGATATCTGATCCACGCAATATTGAGGCCATACGTGCCTTTGTCAGGTCAGGTTACAGGCTTGTGGATGTGGAATCATATGAAATAGATAAAAAGCGAAATATTCACATTATATCGAGCAGCCTGACCGGGATTGTGGAGAATGGTTTCCTGGTAAGGGCCTGGGGTGTTCAGAAGGATATTACCGAGCGCAAGCGTGCCGAGGAAACTTTAAGGGAAAGTGAGGAGAAATACCACACTGCAATAGATTTCACCTATGACTGCGAGACCTGGCTCAGTCCCGAAGGAAACTATGTCTATGTCTCACCGTCATGCGAACGCCTCACCGGGTATTCGACAGATGAATTTTTAAAAGATCCAGATCTTTTTGAAAAGATAGTCCACCCAGACGACCGAGAGATCTACCCGAGGCATTTCCATAATAAAGACGATATAGTAGGACCTATTGATTTCCGAATAATTGCCCGAAACGGAGAGGAGCGCTGGATCTCCCATATATGCCAGCCTGTCTTCAGTTCTGATGGACGCTACATGGGCAGGCGTGCCAGCAATCGCGACATCACAGACCGCAAGCTGGCCATTGAACAGACCGAAAGTCTGTCCAAGTTTCCAGACGAGAATCCTAATCCGATTCTGAGAATAGCAACAGATGGCACAATAATCTATGCAAACCGAGGAAGTGCTCCGCTGCTGGAGCTATGGGGCTGTCAGGTGGGCCAAAGATTGCCGGAGGAGTACGGGAATCTCATACTGGATGTCCTAAGATCAGGGAATGGTAGAGAGATTGAAATTTTGTCAGGTGGCATGACCTATTCCCTAGTACTCGTACCTATCACAGAAATGGGTTACGTCAATATCTATGGGCGAGACATCACCAAGCGCAAGCGAGCAGAGGAGGCGCTGCAAGAAGCAAATGAAGAACTGGAGGTCACGGCCGAGGAGCTGCGCCAACAAAATGATGAACTCATGAGTGCTCAGTCGGCGCTGAAGGAGAGCGAGGAGAAGTATCGTACCATCGTTGAGACTGCCAACGAGGGCATATGGGCTGTGGATCCCGAGATGCAGACGACTTACGTTAACAGAAGAATGGCAGAGATGCTGGGGTACAGCCCTGAAGAAATGATAGGTAAGAAGTCGTCTGAGTTCATGGATGAGGAAGGCAAGGCCCGCCTGGGTCTACTGCTTGAAAGGCGGCGTCAGGGCATCAATGAGAGCTTTGAATTCAAATTCATTCGCAAGGACGGCTTGCCTTTATGGGCAATATCGAGCGCAGCGCCACTTCGGGATAAAGAAGGCAAGTTTGGCGGCTCCCTTGGAATGCTCACCGACATCACCGACCGTAAGCGGGCTGAAAATGCCCTACAGGAAAGCGAGCAGCGTTACTCAACAACCCTGGCGAGCATCGGCGACGCGGTCATTGCTACTGATATTGAAGGCAGGATCACCTTCATGAACGCCGTGGCAGAAGGATTGACCGGCTGGACCCTCGATGAGACTTCG
The DNA here is from genome assembly GCA_041494285.1 of Methanotrichaceae archaeon. Taxonomy (GTDB): domain Archaea; phylum Halobacteriota; class Methanosarcinia; order Methanotrichales; family Methanotrichaceae; genus Fen-7. Next base: position 1,975 of record JBGQAL010000167.1, on the reverse strand, counting down.
ATGGTCCCTGCTAAGGCCGTTTTCAACATCATCAACGAGTACACACGCCAGAAAGTTGATGACCCTATCACCAAGGTGCTCGAAAATGGGTCGATTGTAGGTCTTGCCAACCACACCATTCTGGTCCGGAAGGACGGAATGGAAGTTGCAATAGATAATAGCGGTGCGCCGATAAAAGACCGGGATGGAAACACTACAGGAGTCGTGCTAATCTTCCGGGACATCACCGAGCGCAAGCAGATGGAGATGGAGCTGCTCAAGGCTCGGGACGAGCTGTAGCTGAAGGTCCAGGAAAGGACTGCTGAACTCCAGGATGCCTTGGGGGCAGCAGAAGAGTCCGTCAAGGCCAAAACAGCATTCCTTGCCAACATGAGCCACGAGCTTCGCACGCCCATGAATGCAGTAATTGGCTTCTCAAGCCTTCTCCTTGATGATAACCTCACACAGGATCAGAGGGAGTACATCGAGGGCATCAGGAAAGGCGGCGAAGCTCTCCTGGCCATCATCGATGATATCCTTGAATTTTCCAGATCGGAAAAGGATAAGATAGAGTTGGAGCGCCAGCCGTTCAGCCTCAAGCACTTGATAGATGAATCCCTCGACATGGTGGCAACTCAGGCCAGCAAAAAGGGACTGAACCTGTCCGAAACTATCAACTACGGCACACCAGACACCATCATCGGAGATCATGGTAGGATCAGGCAGATCCTGGTCAACCTGCTCGGCAATGCGGTCAAGTTCACCGACAAAGGGGATGTATCAGTGTCCGTCTCATCCAAGCCTGTCAAAGGCGATGAGCGCCAGATATTCTTCGAGGTCAAGGACACTGGCATTGGCATACCCGAGGACAGGATGAACGAAATCTTTGAACCGTTCGCCCAGGTGGAGCGCACCTTAAGCCGCAAACGTGATGGTGTTGGTATGGGCCTCGCTATAACCAAGAATCTAGTGGAACTGATGGGAGGAACGATCTGGATTGATAGTATACTGGGCCAAGGCACGACCTTTCACTTCATGATTCCGGCTGAGACCATCCCTGGCAAGCAGTTGGATTTTGGAAAAATAGATCGAGGAGTCACTTCCGAAAGCTTCCCAAAGCTGAAGCCTCTGCGCATACTCGTGGCTGAAGATAACCCTTCGAACCAGAGGGTGCTCGTCGAGATGCTGAAAAGATTGGGCTACAGGCCTGACGCTGTGGCAGATGGCAGAGAAGTCATCCAGGCCCTCGAGCGTCAGGATTACGATATGGTGCTGATGGATATCAAGATGCCGGAGATGGATGGGATCACTGCTGCTAAGGTGATACGCAAGCTGCGGCCCGAGAACGGACCAAAGATCGTTGCCATCACAGCTTTTGCTCTTGAGGGCGACCGTGAGAAGTGTCTTGAAGCCGGAATGGACGATTACATTGCAAAGCCAGTGCAGATGAGAGAGCTGGCTGAGGTGTTGAAGAAATATCAACTGTCACAGGTTGGCTAAGGAAAGTCATTGGCCTAGCGGATCGGCATATGACATTGAAGTTGGTCGTTTATACTCCGGCTGATCCTCCTTTTAATCATAAGATTCAGCAATACCAGATTCTTATATACCATTAGTACGTAATATTAGGTGGGGAGCTGAATGGCAGAAAACCTTGCCTGTGCTAAGAATACGCGTGTCTTAGTAGCGGAGGATAACGAGTTAAATCGAAAATTGATTCTGGCCATGCTCAAACACCTGGGATACAGGGCGGATACAGCGCTAAATGGCATTGAAGTATTGCTTGCCCTTAAGAACAAGCGATATGACTTGATCCTGATGAACGTAGGAATGCCAGTAATGGATGGATTAGAAGCTACTAGTGCTCAGGAACATTAATTTTGCAAGTTAAGGTAATGCCTCTGGAGTTTTGCCCTGGCATCATTTTTATTGAATTTCCATCTTACTGTTGCCCCGATTGCATTCCGATCTTGCTCCCAAGCACCAAGCTCATCGG
>JBGQAL010000001.1:0-59450 GCA_041494285.1 Methanotrichaceae archaeon | reverse complement strand
GATTTCCCACGACGCAGGTACCGGTTCAGCTCGTCTCGGTCTTCCTCTTTCAATTTCACACAGAATATTGTTTTTCGTGACACAATTTTATTTTATAACATATTATGAGATTTAAAACTTGTGTTATAGAGCACTAGTACCGAAATGATCCCTAAGAGTCCTAGACTAATTTTAGCAGAGGTCGACTCCTACGACTGGATCACCTTACTGCCCATGAGCGACTTCTCGGCAATCAAGAGATAAGTATTTGAAAGTTCATGCAGTGTAAGTTTGAGTTTCAGCCATTGTTTCGGGTGGTCCATGTCGAGAGATAACAAAGATGATCAAGAGAAGGAGAGTATCTCCAATCCCTCTACAGCAATAGCCGCAATGGACTTCATCCAACTGACGAGAATCATAGATTTTATCACAGACGCCACTTTAGCCATTGATATCAAAGGCAAGGTGGTAGCCTGGAATAAGGCCATGGAGAATCTAACTGGTACGAAAGCCATAGATATTTTAGGAAAAGGGAACTATGAGTATGCACTACCTTTCTACAATTGCAGGCGACCTATTCTGGTTGACCTGGTCTTGAAACAGGATGCAAAAATTGAAGCAGAATATAGGAATCTGCAACGTGATGGCACTAGCATCAGTGGCGAGGCGCAGATTTCCTTTTTCAGGAAGGATGGCTCTTACATTATGGGCAAAGCTGCTCCTCTTTATGACTCTTCAGGGGATATAATCGGATCGATAGAATCGATACGCGAGATAACCGAACGTAAGCAGATGGAAGAGGATCTAAGAAGAAACAAAGAGAAGTACCAAAACATCTTTGAAAATTCCATAATGGGCATATATCAGAGCGTACCGGGTGGTAGGTACTTAAGCGTCAACCCGGCTTTTGCACGGCTTTTCGGATACGATTCCTCTGAAGTGTTGATTGCTTCAGTCACGGACATAGGCCATCAGCTTTATGTTAATCCCCAAGACAGAGACAGAGCTATTAAGACTCTTCTTGAGCAAGGTTCCCTGGAAGGATTCGAAATTGAAGTGAAGACAAAAGATGGCACCAAGTTTTGGGTCTCCATGAACACTATGATAGTGCAAGATGAGAATGGCATTCACTATGATGGGACAGTTGAAGATATTACTGAGCGAAAACAGGTAGAGGATGCTCTAAGGGCATCTGAGGAGAAATATCGTTTGCTGTTTGAGAATGTCAACGAATCAATTCTAGTTGCTCAGGATGGCAGAATAAAATTCGTCAACCCCAAATTCGTGAAAGTTACAGGCTATTCGGAGAGGGAGTTAAAGTCCAGGCCGTTTGAGGAATTCATTCATCCAAAGGATAAAGAGATGGTAGTTAATAATCATCTTAGAAGGCTATGTGGCGATATTAACCCCCAATCATATGCTTTTAGATTCATCGATAGAGATAAAGCAGTCAAATGGCTGGAGATTTCTGCAGTCCTGATTAATTGGGAAGGAAAACCTGCTACTTTGAATTTCCTCACTGAAATCACAGAACGAAAACTGGATGAAGAGAAAATACTCTTTCAAGCATCTTTACTTAATCAGGTTTATAGCGCGGTTATTATGACGGATCTGTGTGGAAATATAACATATTGGAACAAGTTCGCTGAAGTACTTTATCAATGGACTGCTGAAGAAGTGATCGGGAAAAATATCTCTGAGACAGTAGTCCCAGAGAATAAGACTGATATCATGCAAGATGTAATGGCTAAGATAAAAAAAACCGGACATTATAATGATGAATTTCCAGTCAAGCGCAAAGATGGGTCTACTTTTCAGGCATTCTATACATTTAGCACTGTAAATAACATCAACTCTGAGATGATGGGCTTGGTTGGAGTAAGCATGGATATAACTGATCGCATAAAAGCAGAGGAAGCGCTTCAAAAGAAGGACATCCTGCTCGGAGGAGTTGCAGTTGCCACAAACACTCTTCTGACTGAGACGAATCTAAATTTTGCAATAAATGAAACTTTGGAGCTTCTCGGAGCCGCTACAGGAGTTGACCGAGTTTACATCTCCGAGATTAACGAATCAGAAATAGGTAAACATCTTGAGGGCAGGAGATTCAAATGGGCTCGAGATTCTACCGCACCCCCGATAAATAATTCTAATTTATATAAATATCTATGTCATGTGAAGATGTCGCGATGGCATGAGATGCTTTTTGCTGGCCATCCAATAAAAGGGCTGATTCGAGAGTTTCCTGAGTCTGAGAGGGCGATATTGCAGTCTCAGAAAATCAAATCAATCCTGGCTATTCCTATTATGATAGAAGGCCAATTCTGGGGATTTATCGGTTTCGATGATTGCCATTCCGAGCGCATTTGGACTGGTGCCGAAGTGTCTATTCTTCAGGCCACTGCTGCCTCTATAGGCGGGGCTTTAGCTCGGAAACAGGCAGAGGATGAACTGATAAAGGCCAAAGAGGCGGCAGAATCTGCAGATAAAGCCAAATCCGAGTTCCTGGCAAGCATGAGCCATGAGATACGGACTCCGATGAACGCAGTCATAGGTCTCACGGATCTTCTCCAAGGTACAGATCTAACTCGAGAACAAAATGATTATGTAGAGACCATCAGAAGCAGTGGGGACTCGTTGTTATCGGTCATAAATGAAATTCTGGACTTTTCGAAAATCGAAAGTGGTAAGATGGAGCTGGAGTTCCGGCCATTTGAACTGAAAAGCAGCATAGAGACCGCCCTGAATCTCGTAGGAGGAAGAGCATCTGAAAAAAGCCTAACCCTGTCATATACAATCGATGAAGGCACTCCTCAGGTGATCATGGGCGATCCTATCAGGCTACAACAAATCTTGGCCAATCTACTCAGCAACGCCGTTAAATTCACGGACAAAGGGGAGATATCAGTCTCAATCTCTAGCAAGAAGCTTGAAAACCAATGTCATGAAATGTACTTTGCAGTAAGAGATACCGGAATTGGAATTCCTGAAGATAAGATGAGCCGTTTATTTCAATCATTCACCCAACTAGATTCGTCGACTACCCGCAAGTATGGCGGCACCGGACTTGGTCTCGCCATAACCAAGAAGCTTGTGGAAATGATGGGGGGAAGGATCTGGGCTGAGAGCCGGTTGGACAAGGGTTCAACCTTTAACTTCACAATATTGGCCGATGCTACATTTATCACTCCCGCAAGTAGTATAAAAGTGGGGGTGCAGCAAGAGATCGACAGTGGAGAGGATCGAAACCATGTTCTTCGGATACTGTTAGCCGAAGACAACCCTGTTAATCAAATGGTAATGTTGAAAATGCTAAATAAGCTAGGCTATCACGCTGATGTGGCGGCTAACGGGACAGAGGTCTTACGCTCCTTGGAACTCCAGCCCTACGACCTAATTCTCATGGACGTTCAGATGCCAGAAATGGATGGCCTTGAAACCGCCAGGGCAATTCGAAAGCGCTGGGCGTCTGCAGAACAACCGAAGATTATCGCTATCACTGCCTATGCACTCAAAGGCGATAGAGAAAAGTGTCTTGATGCAGGTATGGATGATTACATTAGCAAGCCAGTGAAGCTGGAAGAGTTACAGGCAGTCCTGGAATCTTATGGTTAGCTCAAAGATGCGATCAGCAAAATTCAAGCTTAATAGTAAACTCGTGCGGATCCAGCACCCCGCAAGCTCTCTTTAAATTGGACTTGATACCGGAAATAGCTTCTAAGTTGCGAGACGCTATGAAAGGCCGATCCGTATCTTAGGTACATAGTTCAGGTTCTGCTTATCAATTCTAGTTAACATTCAGAATTCTTTTTTCTTCTGACTATATATGATCTTGGGAGATATCTACAGATAATGACGATGGGACAGATGGTGAAATACTTAATAGCATCCTAACCTGAACAGGTTAGTTTCAGAATGTCAAGCACTCGGAGCCAGTCTCCGAAATTCGGGCCAGTACATCTTCATCATTTGTTTCAAGATCTAAGGAGATACTTTATGAGACGAGGAAAAGCAGAAATCGCAAGGAATGTGCTGCTCATATGCAAGCAAGATGCTGTTACAAAGAACCGAATAATCTGCCGGGCCAATCTCAATTCCAAGACTGCAAGTGTCCACCTAAACTGGCTTATGGACCGTGAATTGATCATGAAAGAGGAGAACTTCTTCAGAATAACACCAAAAGGAGACGAATTATTATCAAATCTGAGGGGTGTGTCTCCGCTCCTCTCCTAGAACTGACTATACCTCGGCCGACAATAATTGATTGAACTGTATCTAACGGTCTTTATTCCCCTAACGGCAATCAATTTACACGAAAATGTGCAACAAAGTGTCTATAAATATATTAGATCCAAAGTTGGACGAAGCAATATGAGATTTAGAGGAGTTAGCGGAAAATCTGAGATCCCCAATCTCAATCCCAACGAAAAGATGGTCCATCTGACCTTCAGAGCATCGAATGTCGATTTCCTCGATCTGATGCAGCCATGCCCACGGCTCAGGACGATCCAGGTGCCCCACTCCTATCAGAAGACAATTGTCCAATGCTATCATCCAGGTATTCCTGCAGATGCAGGGCATTGAGCTGCTGGAAGCGACGTGTGGGGACACAGAAAAGACCTAGACGAGTACTACTCCGTTGACGATGCTACCATTGAGAAGATTCGCACTCTTGCAGCTAGCGATGCATCCGCGGAAGTGTAGCAAACCAAATCCAGAAGAAGGCAAAACTCGGAGCCAATCTGATCAAGTACATCGTCAAGACATAGGTTAATACTTGAGTACACCCCATGAGCCAGATAGATCTGGCCTAATCGGTCCATACCTGGGTTACGGGTTGAATCAGGCTTCGCTTGGATTACCTGCATCTGGACAACATCAGGAAATGTCTCTTGAATCTATTGAGACAATATTTTTTCTTAGCCCGGCCCTGGATGCCAGAACACAATGTTTAGGTCCCACGCCATCTCCATCAACCTTGTTGCCCCTAATCGAAGGTATCGCCTTTCGAGCTTATTCGATTTGAGTTTGGGTTTATGCAATACATGAAGCTAGTGCTCGGATCAAATAGAGGATCACCCATTTGAACCGAGGCAAAGAAGCAAAGTTTATATCGTGGTATGTCGTAGCATGGGTGAACGAGCACGGAGATTCAATCGCTCTCGATACATGATGCAGAAATAGCTCGTGATAATAATTATAGCATATCGACAACTACATCACAGGAGGGAGGAGCAGTTCCAGGAGCGCGGCGGATATTGCCGCGTTCCGGGGGCTGTAATTGCATATCGGAAGTTTTTCCTTAAATGTAAGGACTAATCATTTAGCGAACAATTAAGACAGGGCAACCAGACGGAAGAACTCAAGGTCGTTCCTCAAAAATGCGAAAGAGGAGTCGGGCAAATCTACTTTGGCGGTTAACATCGGCAGTACATTACCTAAGAAATTCAACGAAGTTTAATTGCTAGATTGTGACTCCGCCATACACTGTGGGCAAAAGGATGGCAATTATCATTAGCAAAGGGCTTGGGTCAAACCGTAGCCTGCGTGGCAGTATCGTAGCTGATCGTGTCTTCAAAATGAATTGTCCTCCAGTTTTTATGAGGGGGTGAATACTAATGGAGGCAAAGAATAGATCCCATTAAAAAGGATTCATTTTACAAAACCACTCTTCCAAAATAGGGCTCCCTGCGCTCATTCGCTACCTTGAGCAGATCCTTTATTTTCTCGCAGTCGCAGGTTTCAATATCTACAAGATTATCGTTCCGCAAGAGGCAGGGCTTCAGCTTCCCGTCCGAAGTGACACGAATCCTCGTGCAGTTGGCACAGAACTCTGTGTTGTCCATGGGCCGCACAACCTCAACCTCGGCTCCATCCAGGAAGTACTTCTTCCTGCGATGCATCTCTCTGGTCACAACCCTGTCCGCACAAACCTGAAGCCGGCGCTCGACACGCTCGATGTTGCCGGATATCCCCAGGCCGTTAAGGTCCATCAGCTCGATCAACTGCAGAATCAGGCCTCTGTCACGGGAAAAGTCGATCAGCTCCGGAATCTCGTTTTCGTTTTCACGAAGCACAACCACGTTCAGCTTTATGGGCAAGAGACCTGCATTCTTTGCAGCCTCAATTCCATCGATGACCTTTTCCATGTCGCCCTCTCTGCCTCCGGTGATCGATCTGTAGTTTTTTGGGTTCAGCGAATCCAGGCTTATGTTAACCCTGTTCAGGCCGGCCTCAGCCAAGGATCCGGCTCGATCAGCAAGAAAGATCCCGTTTGTTGTCAGTGAGAGGTCTAGGCAATCAGGCATCTGGGACAAGATGTCTTCCAGGTCGCTACGCATCAGAGGCTCACCTCCTGTGAATTTGACGGAGTGCATTCCGAGATCGGCGGCTGCCCTAGCCAGGTTTGCCGCCATCTCACAGGAGATCTCGTCCTTGTGCGCAACATCCCCTTCGTGGTGGCAATAAACACACTTCAGGTTGCACCTGGATGTGAGGGCCATCCGCAGACCTGTAGCCTTCCTGCCAAAGGGATCAACCAGGATCATCTAACCAATCCATCTGGCTTCTACTATTTTAGCCTTGGTTGGGGCTTATGGCTTGCTTGAACTAGTACTCAATCTCTCCCAGGCTTCGCTTAAGATAGTTGAGCAGAGTAGTGGCAACGATCATGCACACAGCCAGGCCAGATAGGAGCTCCTCCCACCCCAGACGGTTCATCGATCCGAAGTAGACTATCCCGCCAGAGATTAGAGTCATGATGAGAGTCACGATGAGGGAGACGAGCAAGGACCACATTATCGACCCTACCTCGTACCGTTCGAAGAAGGAAGCAGACATCACGAAAGAGATGGCTGCCAGGATTAGTATAACGGGGGTCGGAAGCGGTGTGTCGTACCTAAACAGGTAGATCAGGCCCATCGCCAGAACCATGATCACAAGCGCCAGGAGCCCTGAGGCGACAAAGGCCTTGAGAAAGTAGTTCTCCACCCTAAGCTCCATCCCAGTTCACCTTATCTTTATACGAACATATTGAATATAAAGATTGTGTATAGTTCTTCGCAACCTTTATATATTGTAAACCCTCTCGCGAAAGAATGGTTTACAATTCGAAGATAACTATCGGAAGAGATGTAATTGGGCGCAACAGACCAAACCATAGCGGTCATGATCAGCTACTTCATCATCATGCTTGTCATAGGAGCAATTAGTGCCAAGCGAGTCACGGGTCTGGATGAGTTTCACCTGGCCGGCAGAAGTGTGAGTTACGTCATGCTCACGTCTACCCTTTGTGCCACCATCGTTGGGGCGTCGGCTACCGTAGGCATGGCAGGCCTAGGCTTTAAGGAAGGGCTAACAGGTGCCTGGTGGATGCTATCTGGAACAGTCGGCCTGCTGGTTTTGTCCGTCTTTTTTGCCCAGAAGATCAGGGCTAAGGGCTGCTACACTCTGCCGGAGCTGATAGGAACATTCTACGGTGAAAAGGTTAGAACTGCAGCCTCGCTGCTCATAATCATCTCCTGGATTGGGGTGATCTGTGTCCAGATCATAGCCTCGGGAAAGGTTCTCAACGCCTTGTTCGGCGGCAGCGAGCAGGTGTTTATGGCAGCATCAGCCCTGGTCTTCATCCTCTATACAGTCCAGGGAGGACAGCACTCCATTGTCCGGACCGATCTGGTTCAGTTCGTGATAATCCTCGCGGGCATAGTGCTTCTCCTATCCAGGACGTTGGATGCCACGGGTCTTGCGTTTCTGAAGGTGCAGAGCTTCCCTGTATCTCCAGAAAGGGACGCAGTTGGGATTTTATCCATGATCCTCGTCGTGGGGTCCACATACTTAGTAGGACCCGACATCTATTCCCGCATCTTCTTGGCAAAAGACTCTGGGACTGCCAGGGGCTCTGTCGTGATGGCCGCTTTAATCCTGGTGCCCCTGGCCTTTGCCATCACTATCTTGGGAATATCAGCCAAGATTCTTTTTCCTGGTATCCAGGCTGAGCAAGCACTTCCTGTTCTGATGATTAACATGCTCTCACCCCTTGAGCGGGGTATCGTGGGATCTGCCCTTCTGGCTGCGTTCATGTCCTCGGCGGCCACGCCCCTAATGACAGCCACAACCACCATGGCCCTAGACCTCTACCGAAAGGCCAGACCATCATCCGGAGTTCCTGAACTCATGAGAACTTCTAGGATGGGAGCTGTGACCATTGGCATGGCGGCTCTGGCTTTGGCTCTGACCGGATCTGGAATAATAGCAATGCTCTTCTCAGTTTACACCATATTCACCAGCGGAATGCTTGTGCCTGTGATCGGTGGATTCTACAAGGAAAAGCTTGGACTCACTTCCTTGGGAGCGCTGACCGCCTTGGTTGGAGGTGGTCTCACAGGCATCCTTTTGGGAAAGAGCTATCCACTACTGGGCTTGGCTGTTTCCGCTGTTCTGTTGATCGTTGTCAGCTTGCTTGACCGTTGGCATGCAAAAGCCGGACCTGCTACTGCCGGTTGATTTGGCGGGTTTTAGGAATCCTCGCCAATGAATCTAAAAGAGAGCTAAGCTACCGAAAACCAATCCTCGCGGCTGATTTCGGCCCTTCTCAATATTTCAGCCAAGAGGCCAGCACCTATATCCTCACCGTGATGAGGGTTGGGGATTTTTACATACAACCTTTTCCCGGATACTTCTCTGACCATATACGCATGGCCCGACCCAGGATAGGGACCTTCAAACCCCAACTTTCTGAGTCTTCTTAACAACTCATTTCTGGAGACAGGGACCAGCCTAGACAACGGCCATCGGCTCCGTCGAGACATTGATGGTGAAACTACCTATCGGTGGGATTGAATCGCCCATTCGCAGCCTCAAGGCAATCCACCCCTCAATCACTGAAATTAGTTCCCTGCGGCACTCTTCCACGGTCTTGCCCGTGGCCCACACGCCTTCAAGTTCAGGAACCTCCCCAAATATAGGCTCAGGATTATCAATGACCTTGTACTGCGCTCGCTCCAGAGCTGCCTGGATGTACTCTGCAAACATATTAGGTACCATTACACTCTGGATGAATTTAACATTATCCCGGTGATATACTATGACATTTCCCGTATCTTCCTGGCAAAAGACTCTGGGACTGCCAAAGGCTCAGTCGTGATGGCCGCTTTAATCCTGGTCCCCTTGGCCTTTGCCATCACTATCTTGGGAATATCAGCCAAGATTCTTTTTCCTGGTATCCAGGCCGAGCAGGCTCTACCCGTTCTGATGATGGGCATGCTCTCACCCTTCGAGCGGGGCATCGTAGGATCTGCCCTTCTGGGCTGCGTTCATGTCCTCCGCTGCCACACCACTAATGACAGCCACAACCACCATGGCCCTGGACCTCTACCGAAAGGCCAGACCGTCATCGGGAGTTCCGGAACTCATGAGGACTTCCAGAATGGGAGCTGTGACCATAGGCGTGGCAGCTCTGGCCCTGGCTCTGACAGGATCTGGAATAATAGCGATGCTCTTCTCAGTTTATACCATATTCACTAGCGGAATGCTGGTGCCTGTGATCGGTGGATTCTATAAGGAAAAGCTTGGACTCACGTCCTTGGGAGCGCTAACCGCCTTGGTTGGAGGTGGTCTAACAGGCATACTTTGGGGAAAGAGCTATCCACTGCTGGGCCTGGCTGTTTCCGCTGTTCTGTTGATCGTTGTCAGCTTGATCGACCGCAGGCACGCAAAAGCTGTACCTGCTACTGCCGGTTGATTTGGTCGGGTTTTAGGAATCCACTCAGGTCTCGCGAAAGAGTTCAATCCTTGGTTACGGTGGAACTCGTCCTCAGACTGGATGCGTTGCCCGTGCCTCAGCCGCGATATGCTCAGGGAACATTTTAAGATCCCGGTTTTAAAGATAGATACATCAGCACCGAAAGTTACACATGCTTGCTTGAATTACTTTCGTTCCGCTTTTGAAATCGTCCTAACTATTCTCCAGGTTACTCTAATATTCCATTATACTTTAGGCGTGGATTGGCCAACTCACTTGTCATCGTTCAATTGTGGCAGAATACAGCGATTCTTGGGATATAAGAATCTATCGCCGAGAGTAGTAGAGATTAAACTCAAGTTGCTATTTATAATATATGCCTGGGGTTACAAGCTAAAGAAAAAAGTATAAGTCTAGTACAGGTTATATATACTAGGCCCGAATGATGCCCGTTAGGAATTTGGAAACCCCTAGCCTCCGATTCTTTCTGCAGACCAACTTGCTGTCGTGCCACGATTGTCTGAAGTTTCCCCGTTCATGCTATTCATGTTTATCGTTCCCACAAAGGTAACAACCCTAGAAGACAGGTTCCCCCATTCCAAGCGAACGCCATCCCCCTCTTGTATCCATCCTCCAATTTCTCCTGGCAAGACGTAGGCTGAACCATCAGGCAATTCTTTAATCAAGGGGGGGTAGACTAATTATCCCATCGCTTTGGACCGTTACTACAAATTCAACGGTCTGAGGCGGGAGATTCCAAACGACATTCCATGTACCGACAATGCTGCTTCCAGAACCTTGAGTTGCAGAAGCAACAGATTCCTGTGGCTGCACTGGCAGATGGAAAGCATGAGTGTGAGTTATGTCCTGATTCCAGCTAGTGGTTTCAAATCCCGGTGCAGATACTGTGAATGTCCAGGTTCCAGGGTTTTCCGTAATCGTAACATAACCAAGATTGCTCGTAGTCACCTGGAAGCTATTGCCTGATCCGTCATGGCCTGTAACCTGTGCACCTGGAATAACAGGGCCATTTGAGTTCCCATTATGGATATAGAGAGTTAAGGTGACTGGCGATCCTATTGATGCTCCCGCGACCGCTGCAAGTTCTCGATAGAACATGTAATATGCTGGGCGAACGCCTGGGATATCCCCCACGTACTCCTTCGTCGAAGTCCAGCTAGGGAAGTAGACCTTCTTGTCAATCCCCGCTACGTCATGGAGACCTCCATCTATATCATAACCTGTAGTATCGTCTCCTTTCTTTGGCATACTTCTGGGAGAGAAGAAATATGTTGCACCCTCGGTTGGATCAGTTCCTGGATTGGCGATCAAAGACTCGGCGAGATCTAAAAATTCCTGTGTTGGTGCCTGGTTATTTGCATATTGAGCATGTTGATTTGTGACTGCGCATATGGTGTTTGGGAATATTGGCGAGTTCACTCTGTTAAAGATCGTCCATGCCACAGCTACACGTTCCGCATTAGTACCTACCGATGCCTCGGACATAAGAGCGGTTGCTAGGCATTTCGCGTCTTCCCCCTGTGCAAATACTGGAGCTGTTGATGCCAAGCTTGCTGTTATTAGAAATATCAATACTGCTAAGTATTGCCCTTTTATCATATCATCCCACCTCGTATTGCTCTAGGATAGAACGATCTGACGAAAAACATTTGGGTAGCTCATCATTTCCTGGGTATCTCCTGGCCCGGGTCAGCTTTACGTCTGGTTCTTTACTGACCATTTGCAGAAGGATTCAGTTCTGAGAGCCCTATATCGCTGCTGTCTCGGACATTGTGGCAAGAATGGCGCTATCACAGGTCATGCTATGGTCCCTATCGAGATAATTTGGCATGGGTCGCAAAACGAAGGAACGATTTTAGCGCCATTTATTGCCGTAGCGCAGGACTCGTGGTTAGCCACTATGCCAAAGCTCTCTGGCCTTAGCGAAGGCCACTTCGGCATCTGTGGTTTCTCCGAGGGCTTTGAGGGCTTCACCTTTATCCCACCACAAAGTAGGTTCTTGCGGGTTTAGCTCGATGGCCTTATTCCAACATTGAATCGCTTCATCGTACTTGTCTAGTTTATCAAGATTTTCACCTTTCATCATCCAGGCGACGGCATCGTTGGGATTTAGCTCAATCATCTTGTCAAAACATTCAATCGCCTCATCGTACTTGCCAAGGCGTTCAGATAGAATTTCGCCTTTCTCGTACCAGGTCGAGGCTAAATTTGGATTTGACTCTATGGCTCTCTCAGATGCTTGTAGGGCTTCATCGTATCTTCCTAAATTCCCAAGGTTCATCGCTTTACCGATCCAAGCGTCCGCATATTTTGGATCTAGCTCAATGGCCTTGTCAAAACATTGGATTGCCTCATCGTACTTGCCTTGCGTATTGAATGCATTACCTTTGTTATTCCAAGTCTGCGCATCTAATCCTTCAATAGTCCCCTGGGTTCCTACTGAGGCTCCCGCAATCGCTGCATAATTAGTTATGAGTTGTTTATAATAATTATACTTGCTAATTATAGGGTTGACGTAGATATCTTCATTATCCTTATCAGGACCATGTGGCCATCCTTTATTGTAGGATAAGATAGTGTTTTTGAGTGTGTCGCCAGCGTAAACATTACTATTACTGCATTTTTCATAGCATAATTTAAGATAGAGACATCCAGTTTTTATATTTGTGCCAGGATTTTTACCATCAGTTGACCAGTCTTCTCTCGCCAAATTTTTGGCTTCTCCCCTTGAACTTCTGTAACCTGCATCGTAGGCAGCGTCCCAATGCAATTGCATATATCCAATTGCTAAACCACCATCACCAATAGCGCCTGCGTTAAATATGCTCTCATGATCCATTATAGCCATTATCAGAGCTGGACTTATCTTGTAGTCTTTTGCATATTCTTGAACGTATGGTAGGGCGGTTTTTTCATCGGTAGTTAATTTAGCCAAATCTAACTGGCAATCACCTTGGAAATTGAATGGATCTATCGTGTCAGCAACTTTTGCTTGCTGGCCTAATACAAACGATATTTGAGCTGCAATAAGCACCAAGACAATGATGATCCGAAGGACCTTCACTCTACCACCTCTGGATATCCTGAAAACTTACGCGCTTATATTACTTTGTCTCTTATGATCCGACCCCTTGGGGCAATATTACTTTATGCCATGCACAGAGTGTCTCCATGTGGAGTTTTGACAATGGCCGAAAAAACGTTTGTTGTTCCGAACTTTGGGCGCTCGGACGGAGAAGAGGTCTGTGATGCGAACATAGAGATATGGCTGAGCGATCATCCCCATGTGGTTGTGGACGACATCGAAGACGATAGCAGTGTGGATTGGACAAAGAAGATCGTATACTTTCACTCCGAGCGATCAGAGCGATCAGACGACGATGAGGAAGAGTAAGGAGGACACCACCGGTCATGGTTAGTGTCAGAACTAGCGCCAATGGCGCGAGACCAAAGGCAAAGCTTGCAAAAATATCATAGAACCTTTTTGGAGATGCGCGCACCAAGCTTGATATTTATACACATCGAATTATACAGATATTCGGCTAGCTTAAGATCCAATGATATTTCTATAAATATGGATCTACCCCTGTAACCGTTAACCTTTGCGCCCCAGGTTCTACAGCGCATTTTCGTTTGGCCGATGCCGGTTAGTCGATAGCTGGCAATTGTCGAAAATTCATTCCATAAAATCATGGAATGACGGGGTACCTGTGCAGCACTTAGGCCAGGGTTACCAGAATCAGCCAGCCAGAGCAACTGAATTATCGTGCATACAGTAAGGGACCTAAATTAGCTTCATCATTGGATAGTCCTTATCAGGATCGTACTCCAGCCTGGCCCGTACAGTCTCGCCCCGGTAATCTATCTCCACCTCGGCGAATATCATCCTGCCCTCAAGCTCTCCGTAGCCGAAGGCGTTCTCCAAGAGCATCTGCCGGTCGATCTTGACATCCACGCTTCGAACGTAAGGCTGCAGGGATATGCTCTCCTCGATGGCTCGTTCGAGGCTATCTGCTGTCTTGGGGCTTACGGGCGATCCAACGAACTGGTGATAGAGCGCCCCGAGCTTGATACCGGCTTCGAAAGTCGCTATTTCCCTATCGGTATGCATGATATCACAACCGGACTAGCCATATAAACGAGCATAGCGATTAATATGAGTGATCCAGACGGAGCGGCGTCTCCCATAAACTGGAATAGGATTGCAGCGGCCAGGAGTACCAGAGCAAAAACCGCGACCAATCTCAAATCCCTTATCTTGGGGTAGGGGATGCTGCTCACCATCAGAATAGACAAAATCAGCATCAGGGCTAGGGTTAGCACGGGCCTATCCAGAAGCATGCTGGCAACAATCGCTATCCCGGACGCTGTTATGGGAAACCCTTCGAATAGTTCGTCGTCCCTGTCCGAAGCGTTGAACCTAGCCAGTCTCAGGGTCCCGCAGGTCAGGTAGATTAGGCTCACCGTCAGGGCGTAACCTGAGAAGCCAAAGGCGACCACAGCAATTGAGGCTGGAGCAACCCCGAAAGAAACCATGTCTGCCATGGAATCAAGGCTAAACCCAAGATCGCTGGCCTTAACCCTTCTGGCAAGGAAACCGTCGATTCCATCGAAAACGGCAGAAAGGATCACCAGCAGGATAGAAAATTCGATATTTCCTCGGGACGCAGCCAGTATTGCCCCAAACCCGAACGCTAGGTTCAGGAGAGAAAAAAGATCGGGTATCCGAATGACCCTGATGATGTTCATGATTCCTTCACCGCGATTATGCTCTCGCCAGCGCGAACTCTATCCCCAATGTTAACATATTGTCGGTAACCTTCGGGAATTGTAACCTCTACTCGGGACCCGAAGTGTATCATGCCTATGCGCTGTCCCCGCACAACCCGATCCCCAGGTTTGACGTAGCAGACTATTCTCCTCACCAGAGCGCCCGCTATTTGGGAAACCTCTACATTGCCTTCGACCGTCTTGATCAATATCTCGTTCCGCTGATTCTTGCTGGCGATGTTCAAAAAGGCTGGATAGTGACCCCCCGCGGTGTACAGGGTGCTCTTGACCAGGCCGTCAAGAGGAGATCTGTTTACATGCACATCGTAGGCCCCCATGAAGACGGCTATCCTGTCAGGACCCGCCGTTACCACTCTGCCATCTGCGGGGGAGACCATGCCGTCCCCCAGGGGGGCACGATCCGGGTCTCTGTGGAAGAAGATGACGAAAAGCGTCCCCACCAAGGCTAAGGCCGAGGCGTACCAACTGCCTACTGATGCCAGAATCGCAGTCAGCAGGATTGGCAAAGAGATCCAGGTCGTGGACCCCTTGGCGATCTTCAGGGTCTGCCCCTCCACGGATTCTTTAGCTCCGAGCCCAGCGATTCCATGAGGTTCAAAAGCTCAGGAAGGAGGGTGAAGACGAAGTATGCGATGGCCAGTAGGGCAACAGTCGATCCTGCTTTGGCTATGAGGTTATGGGCCACCATGAAGCTATCGTCTCCGAACCAACCCTGGCCGTAAGCAACCATCACAAAGGCGTTTCTGACCACGTTCAGAGAATAGATGACAAGAGTTGACACAGCCAGGGCTGTGAACTTGCGAAGAGACGGGGCGCCGACGGATATTATCACCCCGATGAATAGGGATATGCTCTCAATTGCCGTGCAGGCCAGGATGATCTCCACCGTCCGGCCGTTCAAGGACATCACGTTCCCGCTCTGAAGAGCGACCGGAACCGAGAACGCCCAGAGGAGATGAACTGTGATTAGGGCCGTCTGGCTTATAAGCCAGTCTTTGAGGATTTCAACCTCGGCAAAGGGAAAGTAAACTATGCCGCAGACGGCCGCTGCATAGCTTGCCCATTCAAAAGCCTTTGTTTGGCATCTTTTCCATAGAATGATCCCGGCCATATAGAAGCACAACAATCCGGCTCCGATTGCCAGTCCGGCGTTGAAGTAATCCTCGATGGATAAATAATACCCAGGCTGCCCCATCCAGTAGATGCCAAAGAATATCCAACCCAGGCCTGCTAGAGTGCTGATCTTGGTTAGAGCCGAGGCTAGGAGAAGGATCAGGCTCAACCATAGAATATTTGATATCAGCCAGAGCGGACTCATCTGGATTAGAAATACCACAGGTTTATTTAGCATTATCTACTTACACTAAGTCCATTGACGATCATCGATGAGTGGTTGGGGACTCACCTCTAAACAGGTATTATTATGGATAAGCAAAAAATTTTCTTGATCTCTGCAGCAACTCTAGCAGGTCTGCTTCTGCTGGCCTCCTATGTGTCAGCAACATCAGTACCAGCGTCGGCGTCTTCTGATCGGACGGGCACATCCGGACCAACGGTTGATCCTGCACTGCAAAAGCTTCTAGACAACGGAAAAGAGAAGGAGATACCGGTAATCGTAATCGCCAAAAGCCAGGACATGCCCGATCTGGGTGACCTGAAAGTTAGGTACAGGTATCACTTGATCAAGGGTGTAGCAGGGGATGCCAGTCCTTCTGCGATCAAAAGACTAACCGTCAGCGATGCCATAAAAGGAGTTTACCTGGATAGTTTAACTCACGTGGCAGAGCCTGACATCAATGCGCCTGACAATAGCACAGTCATCCCTGCGGATAAGATCAACGCCGAACCGCTCTGGTCAAAGGGAATAGATGGAAAAGGCGTGACAGTGGCCATTCTGGACTCTGGGATCGATGAGAATCATCCAGATCTTGCAGGAAAAGTGGTCGGCGAGAAAAACTTCGTAGAGGGTGAGACCACCACGGACGATCTTCTAGGGCACGGAACCCTGGTGTCAGGCATCATTGCCGGTTCCGGTGCTGCTTCCGGTGGAAAGTACAGAGGCGTTGCCCCTGGAGCCAGCTTGTTGAATGTGAAAGTGATAGACCAGAAAGGAAACGGCAAGATATCGGACATCATCGCCGGAATGGAATGGGCCCTTGATAATAACGCGAAGGTCCTGAGCCTCAGCCTGGGAGGAATGAATTTGGGGGAGACTAATCCGCCTGTGACCATGGCAGCGGATAATGCCGTGGACGCGGGAGCGGTCGTGTGCGTCGCCGCCGGTAATCGGAACAACACTCAATCCCAGGGCTTTACAGGTGCCAGCACCCTTGTCGAGACCCAGGCCAAAGGAAGTCCAATCAATCTGGGAAAGTTCGACATATCCCAGACGAACGGAGGGAGCAGAGATGTTCTATTGCTCTTGCTTTTTGTGCCCTTGGCCCCTGGCCTGATAGACTCTCCAGGAGATGGAGTTAAGGTAATCACCATGGGTGCATCAGATTTCAACGACCACATCGCTAGCTTCAGCGGATCAGGGCCCACCAGAGATGGAAGGACCCAGCCGTCCGTGGTCGCGCCGGGTGTGAATGTAGTCTCAACGGTTCCGCCTGGCCTCGAACACCCCGATTACATCGATAATTATTACGCCAAGGCATCCGGTACCAGCCTCTCCACGCCTGTAGCTGCTGGATTGGCGGCTCTGTTGCTTCAGGCCGACCCCAGCCTAACGCCCGCTGGTGTCAAGGCTGCCATGATCTTAGGCGCTAAAAAGCTGAACAACAGCCAGGGAGAGCCCTACGAGGAGTACTACCAAGGGGCTGGAAGGCTGGACGCGAACCAGTCTTATAGGCTTTTGAACTCAAATATATCGGGTGCGATGCCCGATATCTGGAATGCAGGCCGGTGGGCTTACCTATCTGCTGGTAAAGGATTGTACGTAGGCCTAGACACGGGCGCAGACCGTCCTTTGAAGAAGATCTATGCTCTTGCCCCCAATGATGATGAGATCACAAACCAGTTCGTCTTCTTCACAAACAAAGAGAGGAACAACATCAGTACAACAGTCAAAGGAGCCATATCCGATTGGGTCACCCTTCAACCTCTCCCGAGGAGAATTCCAGCAAATGGCCAGAAGGTCTTCGGTGCCACAATGAGCGTGCCCAATGGGACAAAAGCCGGTGAATACAATGGCACGATAGAGATCGCCGAAGGCAATAAGATCATTTCCACCGTCCCCGTGGCGGCATTGATCGCCGAGCCCATTAAAATCCAGAAGGGAAGAGCAGTCAAAGTGAATGATATTCAGGGCGTCAAATGGCAGTACTACTACCTGGACGTGTCCCTCGGCACAAGCGAGCTCATGTCCAGGCTTAGCTGGAAGCAGAGCGCTGACCTGGATCTTTTCCTGTTATCACCCACAAGCGAGTACTATGCAGGTGAAAAGAGCGCCCTTGCAGATACCATGGACATAACAGACCCGCCATCGGGCCGCTGGCTCGTGGCCGTTCACGCCAGGAACCTGACGGAACCCTTGAATTACACGCTGAGTTTCGAGCAGTCGTTGGTGGAAACTAATCCCAAGATCTGGAACGCTGGATCTGTGGTTCCCGGCGGCAAAGTCACTGCCCAGTTCAAGGTTGAAAACAGAGGGCCAGCCTTGAGCAACATCAGCTATACCGGTTCTGTAGAGAACGCGAGCATGTTGGAATTCAAAGGGTCGATCGGGAGAAAGGACCTGCAGGAGAAGTTCTTTGATGTGCCAAACGGCACCAGCAGGATTTCTGCGAACATGAGCGCCGAGGATGGAAATGGAGACATCGCCTTTGTGCTTCTCGATCCTGAAGCCAAGAGAGTTTATGCGGCTGTTGGGTCAGAAACAACGGGATCACCAGAAGTGATACGACCTGAGCCAGGGAAGTGGAGGATATGGATTTACGGCAACAATGTGCCATCGGATCACAACGAGTCCTTCAGCGTTGAAATATCGCGCTATCTGCAAGGGAGTTGGACCTGGGTCTCAACAAAAGGGCCTACGAGTATAGAGAGCGAGTTGAGCGCAACCGTTGATGCCAGCCTCAAAATTCCAGTTAACGCAACCAGCAGCGTCGTCGATGGAAGCTTAGAGATCCGATCCGCCAATCAATCCTTCACGATTCCGATAAGATTGACCGTAGCCGGCTCGTCCTTGAAAGGTTTGAACTACTCTAAGGTCGAAGACAAGGATAAAGACGGCTACTTTGACAAACTGACCCTCGGATTCGCAGTCAACGTCACGTCTCCGGGAAACTACACCGTCGAAGGCGCTCTTGTGGATTGTAGGGGCAATAGGATACAGTGGCTGAAAGGTACATCTAGCCTTCAGAAGAGCGGGGACGTAAACATAGACGTGGACGGAAAGGAGATATGGAAGAAAGGCACTTGTGGGCCACTGGCGATCCCCAGCCTGTTCCTGTACAATGAGAACGGAGATCTCTTGGGCCAATACAACAAAAGCATAACCATAGAGAGAAATCCAGATGAGTTCCAGCATCTTGCAGCCTACTTTAATGGAACCTTCACAAACCTTACAAAGGCAGGCAAGATCGGGGTTGGAGTGGGGTTAAGAGCGATCAAGGCCGGTACCTACAACCTGAACGGTAGGATCGAGGACGATAGCGGGAATGACTTGGGCAAAGACACAAACACCTCCAAACTAGAGCCAGGAAACAGGACCATGGTCTTGGAGTTCAATCCCGCCAAGTTCATAATCATGAACAATGCATCCCAGATTCACCTGAAAGATCTGAGCCTGAAACTGAACGGAACTGAGATTGGTAACATCACCGATGCTTGGACCAGCCCGGAGATCTCTCCGAGCTATTTCAGGAACAACCACAACATGATTAGGACCGATAGAGGAAAGGTAGTAATACCCCAATAAAATCGTTTTGCCATTCGGCGACGCGTTCTCGGGATATCTCTGAGACATCGGGTCGTGTCCGAAGGCCTGAGTTATGGTCTCTTCGATAGATGCCGAAGGACAATCGACCCGGCATGCCCCTCAAGGCAGCCGGATCGATTGTTTGGTAGACTCAATCCCCACTCACCTACCCTTTGATCTTACGGCAATTGCCGTTATACGGCATTCAACGATATAAATTTTACGGTCTAGCATCTATAAAATGAAACAATGCAGTCTAAGATTCCAAAAATACTGCGAAATTGGCGCTCAAAGTCATCAGTCATTGACAGAACCTAAAGGTTATTGGATATCTTGGACAGCTTGTCTATGAGCCAGTTTGTGGAAAACCCTGTCAGAAAACAGACGAACATGGATGAGAAGATCTTGCTCTGGGAATTCACGTTGAAAGCGACTAAACCTGAACTAAAGAGCAGGTAGGCCATGTATCCGAATATCAGGCTCAGCAATGGGATAGCCGTGTACCAGACCCGCTTGTACCTTATCACTGCGCCCTCCTTTCGCAGGTCGTCAACGACCCCTGAGAGAATCTGCGCCGATGAACCGAGGCCTGCAAAAAAGGATGCCCACAGCGGAACATCCAGTATTGTGAGTTCAGAATAGCGATAGATCAAAAAACCGAACAGAAGAGTGGAGAGCATTCCGAAGACCACTGCGTACAAGCCGTAGAGCTTGAAGAAGAAAGAGATGGATCTAAGGCTGTGGAGCCTCAATCCCTTCAAGTTCATCTTAGCATCATTCACAGCATTGGTTAGCTCGTATCTTGACCGATCGCAGTACAGATATGCATCCGATATGTTGTCTTTGTTCATCTCTTTGACGGCCAGAACATAGAAGTCGTAACTGTTCTTGATATCGATGGAGCTTCTGTGTGCCGCTTGAAGCATGCGATTTAACCTTTGAAGATCCCTTCCAAGATCGGATGACGATGTCAAATGACAGTCCCCTTTCGAATCCACAATAAGTACTTACTAAATAAGTATTTATAGTTTTCGTCATTTCTTGAAGGTATACATAATAATTATTTTATTTAATAAATTTAAGATGATTCTATCGCTTGATTTTGAGAAGAACAATAGTTGTCAATGGATAAGTTTCTGCATATGCTAATGGATAATGAAAAGTTTTTATATATACTGTTAAATTTCTTCAGACGGAGATTCAAGAGGCTGAATATGTTAATAATTTGTATAAGCTAGTGTGTTCGATCATTAGAAATTGATTTTAAAAGTTGGTCGGGAATATTTGTTAAGCTTGGTTGGCCACTATTTCTTTACCTTTGACATCTTTACACCCCTCATGAGCAACCCCTTGAAACTACCTTTGACCTTACCATCTATTGATAACCTTCCGATCTCCTTGCCTTTTATCAACTCTATCTCCTCAACCATGCTCTCGGCTATGCTCCAGCACTCCTCGTCCTGAGAAAAAGCCACCTTCTTCATACCAAAGTCCTCCATTTCTGATATATCATCTACTTGCTTAAAAAATTTTTCCTTGAATTCATGAAAGATGATAGCTTAAAAAATTATATGATTATGATATGTATTCTGATATACTATATTGGCGTAACTTCTGAGTTAATACTTAAGTTATCTGGCTGTTTTGCTAGTTCTACAGTCGGTCATATTTAATACCATGCCGGATAATTATCCACTATGCCTCAAGATCAAATCTTCTGTCCAGCGTGTGACGAAGATACTGAACATGTCGTTGTCAAGTCCGGGCGAGAGAACTTGATGAGGTGTGCGGATTGCGGAACAACCCACCCTATCCAGAAGGAACGAGAGCGTCTGGCGAATGTCAGAGTTATCGTTAACAAAGATGGGACATCTCAACCGTACAACGTAAACCTCCCTGCCCAGGAGGAACTAAGAGTGGGCGGAGAGCTGCTGGTAGACGACCAGGCCAAGGACGTTGTCTTGACGGAGATCACTTCTTTGGAGACCGATCGCCGAGTGGAGAAGGCACCTGCAGAAGCGATCAAGACCGTTTGGGCCAGAGCTATCGACGACGTGACCCTCAAGGTTTCCGTTTACAAGAATGGCGTGACTCGTCCTTTGAACACTCGAGCATCAGGTAAAGACGTATTCGAGCGAGGAGAGGTTCTGGAGATAGACGGCATCCGGTTTCAAGTGATCAAGATCAAGCTCCGCGGTGAAGGGTTTGCTGACAGAGCGGAGGCGAAAGACATAGTCCGGGTGTGGGGTAGAGAGCTTTGAGCCGGGAGGTGCTGCTGGAGTCCATGAGGGGCCGGATAGGAGACAAGGTCCTTCAGGCCATGACCAGAGTTCCAAGGGAGATTTTTGTTCCAGAAGAGATCAGATCTAGAGCCTACGATGACACTCCACTACCCATCGGTCACGGCCAGACCATCTCTGCCCCCCACATGGTGGCAATAATGTGCGACATCCTGGACCTGCAAAAGGACATGAACGTCCTAGAGATAGGAGGCGGAAGTGGCTACCACTCTGCGATTATGGCGGAGATAATCGGTCCGGATGGGCATGTCTACTCGGTAGAGCGAGTACCAGAGCTAGTGGGCCAGGCGAGGGAGAACCTCCGACTGGCAGGCATCTTGAATGTAACAGTTGTAGAGGGAGATGGAAGCGCTGGTCTCCCGGAGCATGCGCCTTATGACAGGATCAGCGTTGCTGCCACTGCTCCTGCCGTCCCAGAGCCTCTCAAGGATCAGCTCAAAAAGGGAGGAAAGCTGGTCATCCCTGTTGGGGTTGGTTACCAGGAACTTCTGTTAGTGACCAGAAAGAATGGTTTTGTGGTCGAGGAGAAGATGGGTGTAGTCTTTGTCCCTCTAATCGGAGAGCACGGCTTCAAAGAGCGCAAAATGGATGGCTAAATGAGCTTATCTAGCTCAATGCTTGTCTTAGAAAGCTGACTCATTGGGAGCAGACCTATATATTTGCCGGATCAATCCACGATCTAGTGTCTTATAATGATTCAACGCTTTAAGCCAATAGCTCTCATAATAATGGACGGTTTTGGGATAAGCGCCCAAACCAAGGGAAATGCAGTGGCCAGCGCCAGGAAGCCCAATCTAGACAGACTGATGCAGAAGTATCCAAGCACAATTATTACAGCTTCAGGTCTGGCTGTGGGTCTCCCCAAGGGACAGATGGGCAACTCGGAGGTGGGCCACCTGAATCTAGGAGCAGGCAGGGTGGTCTACCAAGACTACACCAGGATAAGCCTGGCAGTAGAAGAGAATAAGCTGAGGGAGAATCCTGTTTTAATGGAGGTTATGGATAAGGCCAGAGCCAATGCCAAGAAGCAACACTTTCTTGGCCTTCTCTCGAATGGTGGGGTCCACAGCCACAACACTCACCTCTACGCGCTTCTTGAGATGGCAAAGGAGAGAGGATTAAAAGACGTCTATGTCCATGCTGTGCTGGACGGAAGAGATGTCCCTCCAAAGAGCGCTCTTACGTATTTCCTGGAACTAGATTCCAAGATGAGAACGATCGGTGTCGGCAAAGTGGCCACCACTGCCGGCCGTTACTATACAATGGACCGAGACAAACGCTGGGAGAGGGTTGAGCAGGCGTACCGTGCCATGACAG
Source organism: Methanotrichaceae archaeon (assembly GCA_041494285.1). Taxonomy (GTDB): domain Archaea; phylum Halobacteriota; class Methanosarcinia; order Methanotrichales; family Methanotrichaceae; genus Fen-7. The sequence goes on along the minus strand of JBGQAL010000001.1, from coordinate 36,379 downwards.
AAGGTAAAGGCTACCGAGCCGGAACACCTGAGCAGGCGGTTACCGATGGCTACAACCGAGGCGAAAGCGATGAGTTTCTCAAGCCTACCATCGTTGATCAGCAGGGGCTCATTGAAGACGGGGATTGCATCATCTTCTTCAACTTTCGCCCTGACAGGGCCAGGGAGATCACGCGGGCCTTTGTGGATCCCGACTTCAGTGAGTTTGAGCGGGCTAACATCAAAGTCAACTTCGCCTGTATGACCCAGTACGATGCCACCATAAAAGCCCCCGTGGCCTATGCCCCGCAGAACCTGGACGACACCCTTGGAGAAATAATAAGCCGAGCAGGCAAAAAGCAGCTCCGGATCGCTGAGACTGAGAAGTACGCCCACGTGACCTACTTCTTCAACGGCGGCAAGGAAAAGCCCAACCCCGCCGAGGACAGGGTTCTGATACCTTCGCCCAAGGTTGCGACCTACGATCTCCAGCCCGAGATGAGCGCCTACCAGGTCACCGACGCAGTCGTTGAGAGAATCCGCTCGGGCAACTACCACCTTATAATCCTGAACTTCGCCAACCCGGACATGGTAGGTCACACCGGCATCTTCGAAGCGGCGGTGAAAGCAGTGGAGACAGTTGATGGCTGTGTAGGCCTAGTGGTGGAGGAGATTCTGGCTCAAAGCGGAGCTGTTCTGCTGATCGCAGATCACGGCAATGCCGAGAAGATGATAGACCTGGATACCGGCCAGCCACACACTGCTCACACAACCAATCCTGTGCCGTTTGTTTTGATCTTGGATGATGGGAAAGAGCACCAGCTTAGAGATGGCGGCGTCCTGGCCGATGTGGCACCAACGATCCTTGATCTCGTGGGCATTCCTGTGCCGAAGGCCATGACAGGGAAGTCGCTGATGTTGACATAGCCGAAGGATATCATGCAGCTTAATTCATCTTATTTCCGGTACGCTATCGACTGCTGCTCTTCTCAAGGCCCTCCCTAGCGCAACCGTCATGGCGTCAATCTTCTGATGATCGTCGCCGCCCTTTGCGTTCAGGTGAAGGGTAAAGCGGCCGTTGTAGGCGACGGTCCTGGCGAAGTGGCCGAAGTTCTCGAGGGCCATGCTGCCCATTTCATGGCTTTGGAATTCGAAGTCTCCGGAGTATCCCGGCTCGCTGAAACGAACTGCTGCCAGAGCCAGGCACTCTCCAGAAGGCACCAGGGAGCTGCCTATTCCTTTCTGAATCAGCTTACCAAGAACGCTGCCGAGAGCAATGCCAACGTCCTCCGCCGTGTGGTGGTCTCCTGTCGCAAGGTCGCCTTTAGCTTTTACAGTCAAGTCGAACCCGGATGATTTTGCTAATACAACCAGAATCTCGTCCAGAAGCTCTATTCCTGTGGCGACTTCGTTTGACCCTGAGCCGTCAAGGTCCAAGGTAACCGAAATCTTGGTCTCTTTAGTATCTCTCTTGAAGGAGGACTTCATGACATCCAATCCCCTTTGTAAGCTTTAAGCTGATCGATCTTTGAGGAAGGTATATCTACCTGTATCCCAACCTAGCAGTTTCAAAGGTTACGCTTCAAGGGTTATCAACATGATTCCGAAGGAAGACATCCTGGAGATTTTGGACGGATACGACAAGAGAGACCTCACCATAGCCACCATCTGCTCCCACAGCAGCCTGCAGATATTTAATGGCGCTCGACAGGAGGGGTTCAAGACCATCGGCATCTGCATCGGCCAGCCGCCCAAGTTCTACGACGCCTTTCCCCTAGCCAAGCCGGACAAGTTCGTCCGCCTGGACAGCTACAAGGCCTTACTGGACCACAGCGACGATCTTGTGGAGGATAACGCCATCATCATCCCGCACGGTTCTCTGGTGGAATACCTGGGCATAGATAAGTTCGAGTCACTAGCAGTCCCGACTTTCGGCAACCGCCGGGTTTTAGCCTGGGAGAGCGACCGGGAGATGGAGAGAGAGTGGTTGCTCAAGGCCGGGGTCAACATACCCATGCGCTTTGAGAGGGCGGAGGACATAGACCGACCTGTGATAGTCAAGTACCACGGAGCCAAAGGCGGCCGGGGCTTCTTCATAGCCAAGAACAAGGACGAGTTCCAGTCCAAGATGAGCTCTCAGGCGAAGTACGCGATCCAGGAGTTCATCCTCGGCACCAGGTACTACATTCATTTCTTCTATTCCCCCATAAAGACTCAAGGTTACAAGCTAAAGAAAGGGACCCTGGACATGTTAGGCATCGACAGAAGAGTCGAGTCGAACGCCGACGAGATCTTTCGGATCGGGTCCATGAACGAGCTGGCCGAGGCAGGGATCTATCCCAGCTTCGTTGTCACCGGCAACCTGCCCTTGGTGCTCAGGGAGTCACTGCTTCCCAAGGTCTTCGAGCTGGGTGAGCGAGTGGTCGAAACGTCCATCGAGCTTTTCGGAGGGATGATCGGCCCCTTTAGCTTGGAGACAATTGTCACAGACGAGCTGGAGTTCAAGATCTTCGAGATCTCGGCCAGGATCGTCGCAGGCACCAACCTATTCATCAGCGGCTCGCCTTACTCTGACCTGGTCGAGCGCAACCTCTCCAACGGCAAGCGCATAGCTCAGGAGATAAAACTGGCCAGGGAGACGAACAAGCTATCGGAGGTCATAAGCTAGAGAACTAGAAAGGCTTATCCGATGACGGCGTAGTCTTGACTTATATGTCAGGCTTGATTGAGACTTTTCGCGAAGCAACCGTCCTCCAGTGTGAGTTCTTGAAGAAACTGCTGGATCTGGATATGGCGGATGTTGCAGACTTCTCAGACTCCATGGTATCTTTTTTGAGCCCCACCCCAGATAACAAGTTTGTATACGGGCTGGCCGCTGGCAGAAGCGCTCTGTCCCTGTACAGCTTCCTCCAGCTTATACAAAACCACTTCGATAACGTCTTCCCCTTCACCCTTGAGGATCCTGTTCAGAGGCACTACAGGAAGGTTGTGAAGAACCTGGGGCTGGCCATTTCAGGATCGGGAGAGACTGCCTCAGTTAATAAGTACATAGAAGATGTGATCGACCACGGAGGCGAGATCAAGCTGATAACAGCAAACGAGCAGGGCACAGCCTACAAGCTGGTGAAAGACTACGATAAGGGCTCAGTCCTCGTTTTCAAGGCCAGGACAAAGTACAGCACAGACAAAGTGACCAGATCCAGGCTCTCCCCCTTGGGGACGGAGTTCGAGCTGGAGGTGCTGGCTTTCCTCAACGCCGTTTTCAAGGACATCCAGTCCAGGCTAAAAGGGGTGTGTGATGTTTCCTGCCCTGAATACCGCTCCACCATAAAGGACTTCGAGGAGAACGCCAGGCTCATAGTTGACATTGACCCAGACAGCCTGGAGCACTGGTTCAACCGTCTCCTTCCGCGAAGCGGCAGGTACGTCATCGGGGGCGTGGGGCGATCTGGCTTAGTGGCCCGTGCCTTCGAGATGAGGTTCACTCACCTGAACAAGATAAGCTACTGGGAGAGGGACTTCAACACCCCGTCCTTCCAGATAGGTGACGTGTACCTCCCCATAAGCGGAATCGGGAACACCTACGAGGCCCTGGAGGGTGCCGTGCACGCATTGAGCAAGGGAGCGGACGTCATGCCCATTACCGCGAACCGATCGTCTCGGCTTGTGTCTTTGATGAAAAAGCAAGGGCGTACGGACGATATCGTTTTCGTGCCGGTTAAACCGGAGTACTCCGAACTGTTCTGTGGCGACACCAGCGCAACAACCTGGCTGATGTCGGATTACACTAAGTTTAGGTACCCTATCTTCGAGATCAATGCATCAATCTTGACCAACAGTGTAGTGGCCGTCGGCGCAGAGTTCCTAGGAATGGCCGAAGCTGGAATGAGGCGGCTGCACGTATGACCAAGATAATTGCGCTGTCGGATACTCACATGGAAAGAGATCTGCCGGAAAGGCTGGTCGAGCTTGCCGAGAGAGCAGACTTCATTCTTCACGCCGGAGATTTCGTTTCTAAAGACGTTTACGACTCCCTGGCTGGCCTTGGAAGGATAGAGGCAGTGTGCGGCAATTCAGATTCTCGAGATCTGAAAATGCTTCTGCCGGAGAGAAAGGTAATAGAGGTGGATGGAGTAAAGATCGGACTGGTTCACAGGGCATCACACTCTTCTGGCCCCGGCACTGAATTGCTTGCCAGGGAGATGGAGGTGGACGTCCTTGTCTATGGTCACCTGCACAGGCCGCTCGTTGAGAGGGGTAACAAGCTGCTCATCTGTCCCGGAAGCCCAACAGTGCCCAGGATGTCTCCGCCAACTGTTGCGGAGATCGAGATAAATGACGGAAAGGTCACCGGAAGAATAGTGCCAGTTGGAGAGCCGACCTGCGATTACATACGCTATGCACAATCTCTTGCAAAAAAATAGTCATAAAAAAGTTGTGGGCGGAAAGCTACTTGGGCGGGAATTTCATCGGATCGACTACGAACCAGATCCCCTTGAATCCCTGTCCTTTTGCGTTCCCTGGCAACATGTCCTTTGAGTAATGGTACAACGGCCAGCCCTTGAACGCCGTCTGGTTCATGCCATCCTTTCTTGTTATGCTCGTGAAGTCAGAGGTGTTCAGTCCGGTAGGCACAGTGACGTTCTTTGCGTAGAAGGGGGGCCACAGGGTTGCACAACCGCCGGAGCAAGTACTTGTTCCATTGCCGGGGTCCATTTTGAAATAATAGAGCGTGAAACCCGTCTGGTTTACGAGATAAGTTCCCATGGTCTTGTTGGTTGCATTTTTTATGGTATAGTTATTAGCCATCTCAGCTACTGCGGCTGTTGCTAACATAGCAACAACCAAGAGAGCAAGTCCTAATTTTGATCCTTTAGACAAAAGATTCACCCCTATCCTATGATACTTATAAACTTTTAAGGGTTTCGTATGTCTGCATTTCGATCAGGCTGTGAGGGCAATCAGCAATTATGTCCATCAAATTGTTATAGCCGGATGTTTCACAGCGGGTCTTTCCGGAATGCCTCATACTTTTCCGAAAAATATTAAATAACCCTGCCTGTCTATATTAAGTCGGAGTGAGGCATAATTCATGGTCGCGATAAACAAATTCTCCAATCTCCCTGACAGGATCTCCGAACTAGGAGATCTGGCTTACAATCTGTGGTGGTCATGGCACCCCGAAGGCAGGAGCCTCTTTAAGATGCTCAGCAGGACAGGTTGGTACCTTAGTGCCCACAACCCCGTTAAGATGCTCCATCAGATTGACCCGGCAACGCTTGAGGCCGCAGCAAAGGATCCTCATTTTCTGAGACATTACGACGCCGTCATGGCTGGTTTCGAAGACGAGATGAGCAAATCCAGCGGCTGGTTCTGCGCTAACGTGGCCGATCCAAAGAGCATGAACATAGCATACTTCTCGGCTGAGTACGGATTGCATCACGCCCTTCCCTTCTACGCCGGCGGCCTGGGATTTCTAGCAGGTGACTTCCTGAAGGAGTGCAGCGACCTGGGGATACCCATGGTCGGCGTGGGATTCATGTACCCCCAGGGTTACCTACGCCAGATGATCACTCCGGATGGGTGGCAGGTGGGGGCCTGCGAAATCCTGGACAGGGAGAACGCACCCATCACAAGGGCCCTGGATGTTGATGGAAAGCCTCTGTCCGTCAAGATTCCTGTCATAGATCCGCCGATCTACCTCGAAGCCTGGAAAGTCCAGGTTGGTAGGACATCTCTTTACCTGTTGGACACCTCGAGCGAGGCCAACGATCCCTGGAACCGGTGCATCTCCGACCGGCTTTACACTGGAGACCCCGAACAGCGGCTGAGACAGGAGATAGTTCTAGGGATTGGAGGTGTCAGGATTTTGAAAGCCCTAGGAATAGATTATTCTGTTCTCCACCTGAACGAGGGGCACCCAGCTTTTGCCATCCTAGAAAGGATTAGAGAGAGGGTAGAGGGAGGAATCAGTTACCGTGATGCATTCGAGCAGGTTAGAGAAACTACGGTCTTCACGACTCACACGCCTGTGCCTGCAGGCCACGACATCTTCACCTTTCAATTGATGGACAAGTATTTCGGCCCCTACCTCCCGGGCCTGGACCTTGAACGAGAGGAGTTCTTCAAGCTGGGAGTGGATCCGAGCAACCCGAGCGGCTTCAACATGACCGCCTTTGCCCTTCGGTCCTCCGGATATCGCAATGCTGTGAGCAAAAGGCATGGAGAGGTCGCCCGGCGCATGTGGAGGCAGCTCTGGCCTGAGCTGCCCGAAGAAAAAGTGCCCATAGATCACATCACTAACGGGATTCACGTCCCAACCTGGATCGATCGACACCTTGGCGACGTCATCCTCAACAAGTATCTGGGCAGAAACTGGCTGGCGGGTCACGACAGTCCTCGCATCTGGGAGCTGGTCGACGAGATACCAGACAATGAACTTTGGAGACATCACCTAGCAATGAAGAACCTGCTGATCACCAGGGTCAGGGATAGGGCCCGGCAAAAATGGCTCGACAGTGGAAAGGCCGATCCTCGTGTAGTCATGGCATCCGGCATCCTGTTCGACCCACCGGTCCTTACCCTAGGGTTTGCCAGGAGGATCGCAATGTACAAGAGGCCCACTCTGCTTTTTTGGGATATCGAACGGCTGAAGAGGATCGTCAACAATACCTGGCAGCCGGTTCAAATCATATTCGCTGGAAAGGCCCACCAGGACGACCTGCAGAGCAAGCAACTCCTGCAGAATGTCTTCAACGTCGCCAAAGACCAGACCTTCGGAGGCCGCATAGCCTTCGTGGAGGACTACGATGAGCTTCTGGCCCAGTACCTGGTCCACGGCGTCGATGTCTGGGTCAACAACCCGCTTCCGCCCATGGAGGCCTCGGGAACCAGCGGGATGAAGGCAGGCATAAACGGCGTTCCCCAACTATCAATCCAGGACGGCTGGTGGACAGAAGGGTACAACGGCAAGAACGGCTGGGCATTTGAAGGTGCGCAAGGCCCTGACAGGGACCAAAGGGATGCCGCGGCCATATACGAGATCCTGGAGAAGCAAGTGGTCCCGCTGTACTACGATGTGGATGACCACGGTACTCCTAGGGGCTGGGTCAAGATGATGAAGGAGACCATAAAAAGGACCGGCCCGCACTTCTGCGCCAGAAGAATGGCCAAGGAGTACACGGATAAGTTCTACAGTAAAGCTCTTGATGCGGCATTGTTGGCTCCGCGCAGAGGGGTGAAGAGCGATCTGTTCAGCAGGATCTGAAAAGAAGCCCAAAAGAGCCAATTCTATAATTCCTACGCCTGGAATTGCGATGATAGCCGGAAGTACTACCTGCAACAACTGGGCTATTACCCCTTGGTGGTACGAAGAAGCGAAACCCATGAGTCCGAGCTTCTGAAGCAAGAACTGACAAACTGCCCGCTGTGGCTTAGCTTAGTCTGAGCCGCTAAGACCACAAAGCATAAATGCGGGAAACCTATCTCCAGCGTCTGATTGCAGCAGCCAGGGATAATGCCGCGAGAGCAGCTACAAATAACAGATCACTGCTCTTCTTAGCGTTCTTTTCGGCTATTATGGTTATAGATCCGTTGGTCACCTTATTAGGCTTAAACCCTTCTACATTGACCACCTTTAGTTCTGACGTGGCATTCTTCGGGCCTGCGACGAAGGTCAGGTTGGTCACCCCGCACCCCGGAGGAAACGTAACGTTGATCCGGCCAGCTTTTTCATCCATGTACGAGGGGGTTTGGCAAGGCCCGAATGCGCCTACTGCTTTGATCGTTTCGGGGTTGTAGGATATCTCCACTTTCTTCTCCGAATTAGAGGTGGGAACCTCGAGGGAAACAGTCACCTGGCCTCCGGTCTGGGTCGAATTGGAGCCCAAAAACACGCCATGCATCTCTGGGGCTGTAACATTGAAGATCAATCCGTTTACTCTGAGGGCATCGGCTGAATTCTCTATTCTTACCCCCAGCTCGTATTTGCCTGGTTTAGCTGGCAAACTAAGAGCGTGGGGCTCCAGAGAATCGATGGAACCCGTTATTGTGTGGTTGGATTTGCTCAGGTTGAACGAACCTTTGACGGTCTCGTAAAACTTCAGAAGGCTTGAGCCGGGATTTATCTTTATGTACTGCCTCTTTACAGTGCTGTTGGTAAGCATTGAGTCGTAAGTAAATTTGGGCTTCGTAAGGTTGTAGTCCGAACGGGAGATGTAATAGATAACCTTGCTATCCGCGATACTGGCGACTTTTCCCGAGCCATCGAACCTTATACCCACCGGTAGTGGGCGGCTGGTTTTGTTGAGGTAGAGCAGTCCAGGAATAGGATTACCGTTCGCATCGAGGACCCGGGCGCCGTCATCGCTCATTGTCAAGGTGGATGCGTTCCACCGCCAGAAGTAGTTCCACACGTTCTCCGAGCCGACTCCCAAGCGGGTGAGGTCTTTGGTGAACACGGTTCTTCCGGACTGATCGTTTACGTCGACGCTTACGCTTACGATATCGCCTGCCAGGGCAGTCATTGTGAAGTTAGCCTGCCCGGATGAGCTTATGTTCTTGGGGTAATCTATGCCCCCCAGAGCAGGTTTGGGGACCACGCGTTGCATGGTGTACGGGTAGTATCGCAATGTGTCGTTATCAGCGACCCGGATGCTCATTCCGGGCCAGAGATTCACGTCTGAATTACGGCTGAATGTAAGAGTATCATGGTTCCACATACCTATGATGCCAAAGTTTGTAGGGATGATCTCAAGCTCACCTAGTCCCGAACCTGGATCAACCGAGAGGATATATTGGTCCGACAACTGGAAAAGCCCGTCAATCGATGCGAATTTCGTCTTACCATCGCTGAAGATCTTATCTACGTGCATCATTATAATGGGCATGTCCGTGATATCACCAAGGTCCTTTTTGTAGACATAAGTCGAGTTGGATTCGACTATGGAGCTGTCTACAAGCTGCCCGTCCTTTAGGAGATGCACGAAGATCTTATCTTTTGTCACGTCCCTAATGTAGAGTTGGTAACCCTCCGAAAGGGTGTAGTTGCCGGCAACAATCATCCCTCGTATCTCTTTATCTATCAGCACTTTGCCCAGCTTTTGGTGCTCGAGAAGGTTCAACGATTCACTCTCTTTGGTTGCTCCGATATTGTAACCTACAAACCACGATTCTCCAAGAAAGCTTATTGTGTAGTAGTAACCCCAGGGTCTAAAATTAAATTGTTTGGGCTGCATAAACGATACATACTGGAGCGCATTCCAATGCGCTACTCCATTTATTATCTCTGGTTTTGTGGGCGTTGGAACCGTCCTACCATTGGGGGGGAATAGAGTAAGCGTCTCACTGCCCAACTTGTCTCCTGGAGAAAAATAGAATCCTGTAAAGTTCCCAGAGTTCCATCTGGCCTGAGCCGTGGACGGATATTGACCTAGCTTGACTGGGACTATTGAGTTGGCATTGAAAACAGGCCCTCTTATCACTTGGTTCCCGTAATCGGCGATAGCTCCAACAGGATAGTAATACAGTCTTGTATCATTCACAACAACTAGCATCAACTTATCGGCCAATGGTACAACGGCGTCCTGGGTCAGTGTAATATCTTTGTCGGTCCTAAACATAATCCCCTGATCGGTCAGGTCAACAAGCTCCATATTTCCCAGCTTGTCACCGTCTTTCATACTGACAACCGGAGCATCTCTCAATTGGAAGACGCCATCTATCTCAGCGGTTCCATTCTTATCACCGGCCAACGCGTTGGAGACATGAATCAGGATCAAGGGAAGATCGTCTCCATTCTTGAAGGTGTAGGTCCCGCCAATGCTCACCACTCCTATATCGACGGGCATCTTGCCTTTAACGAGGACGAAGTTTACTTTGCCGTCAATGGCCGAAACCTCCTTAACGGCCAGGATGTAACCATCCAAAAGCGATAGGGGATGGCTGTAGTTTAAAATGTGCGTGTTTTTGTCGTCGATGAGTATCTCCCTGAGTTCGCCCTTCTCCAGAGCGCTTTTGGCGTCTGTGAATGAGCTATCGGGATAGCCGGCAAAGTAGCGCTTTCCCAAAAAAGCCACAGACTGGTACTTTCCCCAGGGCTTAAACTCGAAATCACTTGACCAGGCACGACTGGTATAAACTATGTGGCTTTTCTCCGCGGTCCGTCCGTGCAAATCAACGGAAAGCTGCTCGCCTCCAACATCCTTGTCAAGATCGTAATAGAACCAGCCGAAGTCGTGAGCATTCCAGGTGCTGCTGTTGTTAGTGATGTATCCTCTCACTAGGGCAGCCTCTGTGGAAGGCGCTTGAGCCATAGAAGGCACAACGATAAATGTGCCCAAGACAACGACAAGAACTACAAGGCCGAGCAGTCCTCTGGAACTCATTTACCTCCATTCATCATAAAGCCGAAGCATAGCATACCTGGATAACTCACATCTGGATAAGCTGTATATCCTATGGCGTGGTCTTAAGCTCTCCGGAGTCAATTGATGTCACCCATTAAGCACGTCGCCATCTATGGCAAAGGCGGGATCGGCAAGTCCTGCACCGCCTCTAACATCGCAGCCGCCTGCGCCGAAGAAGGACATAGGGTTCTGGTCGTCGGCTGTGACCCGAAGAGCGATTCGACCATAACCCTTGTGGGCCGCAGGATTCCGACCATGATGGACCTAATCCAGCGGGGCGGAGAGATCGCAGAGTCGGATGTCGTCTTCAAGGGATATAAGGGCGTAAGGTGCATCGAGGTGGGAGGGCCGGAGCCTGGCGTCGGCTGCGCCGGTCGGGGCATCATAGTGGCCATACAGTTCTTGCGCAAGGTCTCTACGGCAATGGACGATGTGGATCTCGTGCTGTACGATGTGCCCGGCGATATCGTCTGCGGCGGCTTTTCGGCGCCAATAAGAAAAGGCTTGGTCAGCCAGGCCTATATTATAACCTCTGGAGAATATATGCCCCTGTATGCTGCCAACAACATCTGCCGAGGCTTGCGCCGCCTTGGGACGCCACTGGCCGGTGTAATATGCAACTCGCGAGAGGCCCTGGGGGAGAGGGAGATCGTGGAGAGCTTCGCCAGAGAACTGGACAACCGGATGGTGGCCTTCATACCCAAGGACCCTCTGGTCCAGGAGTGCGAGCGAAGAGGCGTCACTGTCATCGAGGGCGCTCCTGACTCGGATATCGCCGAGATCTATCGTCGGCTCGCCGAAGCGTTCATGGGCGAGGCAGAGCCAAAGGTTCCACAGCCCATTAGCGATGAGCGGCTCAGGGAGCTGTCGCGGGCATGACCTCAGGCCATGCAGCTCGGGTTCTACTCGCAGGAGACAGAAGCTCCAGCGGCAAGACAACCATAGTGGCAGGCTTGCTCTCTGCTCTGTGCAACCGCGGCCTCCGTGTCCAGCCCTTCAAGGTGGCGATGGACTACATCGACCCTTCTTATCATAGCTGGATAACTGGAAGGCCGTGCCGAAACCTGGACGGCTACCTCATGCCTGAGAGGACGGTTAACGAGGTCTATTCCCATGCAGAGGAGGGTGCAGACGTTTCAGTGATCGAGGGGGTGCGCGGCCTCTACGAAGGATACGAGGGGGACCTCGGATCCACGGCCCAGATCGCCAAGATCCTGAAGACTCCTGTGATCTTCGTGGTGGACGCCCGGTCCATAACTCGTTCGGCTGCCGCCCTGGTCAAGGGCTACATAGACTTCGATCCCCAGGTCAACATAAAAGGGGTCATCCTGAACAAAGTGGGCAGCGAGAGGCATGCCCGGAAGGCTAGAGAGGAGATCGAACGGTATGCTGGCGTGGAGGTCGTGGGCGTCATCCCCAGGGACGAGTCCATGCATCTGGCAATGCGACATCTGGGATTGGTGCCCATGCTGGAGGGCGAGGCCAGGCACGATGGATTCGTCCAGCGGCTGGACAGAATCCGCGAGATCGTGGAGGAAGGGCTGGACATTGACCGAATCCTGGAGATTGCAGCCCAGGCAGAGCCCCTGGAAGCTCCAGAGCCCGATCTCTACAGAAGAAATGAACACGGCCTGGGCTTGAGGATCGGCGTAGCCCTGGACGAGGCCTTCAACTTCTACTACCGGGACAACCTGGAGCTGATGGAGCTGGCTGGCGCACAGGTCGTTCCTTTCAGCCCGGTGCACGACAAAGAGCTTCCGCAGGTGGACGGCATCTACATCGGCGGAGGGTATCCGGAGCTGTACGCGGCGGAGCTGTCGAGAAACTCGTCCATGCTCGCGTCCATCCAGCAGGCGCATGAAACGGGGCTTCCTATCTACGCGGAGTGCGGCGGGCTGATGTACCTGGCCAGGGAGATCGATTGGGATGGCGAGAGGCATGATATGGTCGGCCTGGTGCCCGGAAAAGTCCGCAAGGGTCAGATCCGGGTGGTAAGCTACGTCTCCGGTATGCTAGCTCGCGACTGCCTGCTGGGGCCCGCGGGCTCAAGCCTCCTGGGCCATGAATTCCACCACTCCGAGCTTGTCATGGATGAAAAAGAGAAGGTCGAGTACGCCATAAAGCTGGACCGCGGTACAGGCATCCAGGGCAGTCTCGACGGGGTCGTAGAGAACAACATGGTGGCCAGCTACTCTCATCTGCACGCCGCTTCTTACAGAGGCTTCCCCTCCAATTTTCTTCTGACCTGCACAAGAGCTAAATAAATTGCAGCACAACTCTCGGGCGGTGATGTAATGGTAAAGATGCCTGCTGAAGTTAGGGAGACCCTGGAGAAGCAAAAGCCTGTGCCGATAGCAACCGCCAGCAAGAAAGGAGTTCCGAACGTCGTCTTCATCGGACTATTGAAGATCGTCGACGACGAGACGTTGATGATTGCTGACAACTTCTTCTACAAGACCGCTGCCAACCTTATGGAGAACCCCAAGATATCCATCCTATGCTACAGCTCGGATACTAAGAAGTCCTTCCAGATCAAGGGCAATGCCACCCTCTGCAAGGAAGGCGAGAACTTCAACCAAATGAGAGAATGGGTGCTTGGAATCAACAACAAGCTACCGGCCAAGGGCTGCGTCATGGTCAAGATCACCGAGATCTATAACGCCATGTGGGGACCGGCGGCGGGGAAACAGATAGCTTGACGCCTTCATTTTTTTGGTAATATTTGGCGTTGAATATTATTAACCAGTGCATTATTTTTAAACGTAATACCCTCTGTTCGCTGCGAATGGGATTAAGGGAAATGCTTATTCAACTTAGAGATGGATCTGCGTAGCTTGGCTTCATTTTCACGCGGCGGTTCCTTGGATGCTCCGTAGCTTGCCGCGCGATGTGCCATCCTGTCGGAAACGTACTCACTAAAAGAATCGTTTAGCTTCAGTGGCTTTCAGAATTCATGTAGCGCTTATCCTCCAAAGACGCCGTGATATCGTTCTATAACTCATTAATCGCCAGCTTTTTTGCACAGAGAACAGGAAATGACATCGATGAATATAAAATATAATCTGACCATGAATTTTATCTAAATCGATTTGGAGAATAGAATATTTGCCCCTTCGAAAACCTTGCTAATTATATTATAGGCATTGTCAGATATGTTTTCGGGAGCATCAACGATTCTATCACGCAAGATTTCCGCAGGCTTCCATTTTTCAAATTTACCAAGTTCTTTGCGTTTAAATAATGCTTGGATCTTATTGATAACGCCAGCTATTGCTTTTTCAGAAGAATCAAATGCTATTTCGATCCCAGGATAGGCTTCCTTCATGGCGGAAATATATTCATCTTCTGTAAATATATCTTCAATTTCAGCATTTTTATTATTTGTAAAATCCCCAATAAACAAAGTCTTTGCAAGAAGCTTATTGTGTAGCTTTTCTCCTTCCCTGCGAGCAGGTTCGTCTCCGTCCAATAGGGCAACTACTTCCGTTTTATGGCCGATGAGCATGCTAGCAAGCGGCAAGAGGTTCCGTATTCCTGCAGCTGGTATTATCACTACGTCGGAACGAATTCCTGGTTTGCCTCTTTTTGCAAATGCTTGGTCAAAAGCCTTAATGAGCCACATATCGGTTATTCCTTCCACAATGAGCTGCCTTTTTGATATGAATAAGCTTTGAGCTAGTTGGTATCCTAACGCAGCCTGTAACGGAAAGAGTGTATCACTATCTCTTGGCCAAACATCTTCAGAGACTCTTGTTGTTCCATTTTCATCTTCGGAAACTACTCGAACATTTTCGAGGTGGTCTACGTCAATCATGAACGGTGAATGAGTTGAATAAAGTGTCTGATTGTCCTTGGAAAGTTTTTCCAGGAACTTGACCACCTTTGATTGTGCTGTGCCGTGAAGGTGCAAAGCAGGTCCATCTAAGAGCAAGATGCTATTTTTATGGGCACCTTCAGCTTCGACTAAGAAAATCAGGAAGAAAGAAAAGAAATACTGCATTCCGGCACTCCTTTGCTCTAATTCTATCCAGCTCGGATCTTGCTCGTCAGAGACCCATACACGGAAATAGTCTCCATCTATTTGATATCTGAATTGATGCCTATGTTGGTCCCACCAATCACCGAATTTTTTTGTCATTGCACTTGACGCGGAGGATGCAAGGATAGTTCGTTCATCTATTTGCCGTCTAATATCTTGATTCTCAGGCTGGCCAGGTTGATGGCGACCTATGTTTGCAAATTTTGTTATGTCGAGACCGACATGCTTGAAAAGACAAAGCGAGGTTCTAACTCGCGGATCATTTTGCTTACTCGCAACCTGTTGCGCAAATGTGGGAATAAATATTGCACTATTGATAACATTATAATCTTCAAAGTAAACAAATTGAGGTAGATGATCTTTTACCCACTTCTCTGCTTCCCTAATTGTCTCATTGATTGAGTATTGTTCAATCACATGTCTGAGCTGGGATAATATTGGATCAAATAGCTGCCTCTGCCAATCTTCATTTGTTTTCATTGTCACAATTCTGAGAGCTTGATCAAAACGATCCTTTGGAACTACATTATTATCTTGTGGCAATTGCTTTTTGGCCTGTTCTAATTCGTTAGTAATACCTTGTTTCATTTGACCCAAGATATCGCCTTTGCCTTCAGGTGCAGTCAAGGTTTGAGCTTTCTCAATTATCTCATCGATAATTTCCTTTAATTCTTTTGATTTCGGAAATTTTATATTAGATTCAGGCTTGAAGGATATCTCAAGCGTTGATGAGTAAAGACGAGTAACTTCAATTCCACTGATATTATCTAAAAGAGGGCAAATCTCAATAAGTTCGTCTCGCTCATCTTTATCAAGTGAGAAACGACCAGTAGCCACGGGCCAATCCTGTAAAGCAAATTCATCGGTATAGCGGCTGCGCGGGAATTCCTTTAGGCCATCATACTTCTGACCATCTGATGGGTTTAGCTTTGAAAGGCCTCGAAAAATCGCAGATTTTCCAGCTTCATTTTTGCCGACAAATGCAGTCAAATCACGACAGGAGACCCAATCAGTGTCAGATATCCTTTTGTAATTCTGAATTCGAAAGGCTTCTAACCGCATGAAATTACCAACCTATTTACGAGACAACCAACTATCTCAAGTATAGTATTATAATCTTTGCTATAGGGCTCACTCTTAAGAAGAGTAGAGAATAGATTCTAGGTCTGCATTAGGCAACCTCTGAGAAATCGAGAAGGTATAAGAGAACTCAGGTTATTTGGCCTAAAAATAATATTTTTGATAAATTGAATTAAAAGGTGTTTCATATCTCATCGGAAATAAACGCAAAAATAATATTGACGATTTTGACGTTTCATTGAGCGGCAAAAAGAGGATTTCATTTCTTTCGAGGAACACGAGGAGACGCGGACAAGGTCCGAATCAAGCTGTGCAGGATCTAAAGAATCATCGTCATCATGTCCCATCCCGCCAACACCGGCGCTCCGGACAGCTCGCTCACCTCTCGCGCCATATCCTCTTCGTATCCTTCCGCCTGGGGATAGAAATGAGTGAGCACCACGCGCTTGACGTTCTTAAGTAAACGGCCCAACTTTTTGGGCGTTGTGTGGTTCGTCACATCGAAGGGCTCAGGAAAGGAGCATTCGTGGATCAGCAGATCAGCCCCTTCCGCTAGCGCCGCCACGCGCGGCGAGGGCTCTGTATCGCCCGAATAGACCAGGACTTTGTCCTCCGCCTCGATCCTGTAGGCCAGGGCGGTGACGCTGTGCCTTGCCTCCTCGGCAAAGATGTCGAATCCCTGTACGGAGAAGTCATCCATTGGCCGCACTTCATGCGCCGTCACCTCCATATTCTCCAGGTAGGGAAAGGCGCTGTGCAGAGTTTCAAGCCATGCTGCTGTCCCGACTGGCCCGTAGACCTCCAATCCAGGAAGCCGCCGTAGGTAGCGGGCATTGGCCAGAGCAAGCAGATCTGAGACGTGGTCCAGGTGGTGGTGGGTCAGCAGGACGGCGTCCAGGTTCTCAACATCGATGCCTGCCTGATCCAGCCGCAGGAGTGTCCCTGCTCCGCAGTCCAGGAGCAGTGGCAATTCGTTCTCTACCAGGACTGCAGACTGGGATCGGCCCGGCTGAGGGATGCCGACACCCGTCCCTAGAAGCGTGACCTTCATGCTCATGTCTGGGACTTAATACGCGAGGTTCATAATATGCTGACCGGTTGGGTTAAGTAGCTAAAAATGGTCTGGTATGCCAAGAACCCCATCAATAAATTTCAAGGTGATTTAATGCAAAAGAGCGTCGTCAAAGATCCAGCGTTGGCGGAAGCTGGCGAGAAGAGGATCGAGTGGGCCAGGCGTCACATGCCCGTCCTGGAGAGCATCAAAGCCGAGTTCGAAAAGGAGAAACCGTTGAAAGGCGCAAGGATCGTGGCCTGCCTGCACGTCACTGTGGAGACAGCAAACCTGATCACAACCCTTGTAGCAGGCGGAGCGGAGATCGCTGTCACCGGCTCAAACCCCCTCTCTACGCAGGATGAAGTGGCTGCTGCCCTGGCTGCCCGCGGGCTGCATGTCTACGCCTTCCGGGGAGAGAACGATCGGGAGTACTACGACTGCATCAAGAAAGCCCTGGAAATCAAGCCCAATGTCACCCTGGATGATGGAGCAGACACAATAGCCATCGTCCACAAAGAGCATCCTGAGCTTGCGTCGCAGATGTTCGGCGGCTGCGAGGAGACGACGACCGGAGTCGTCCGCCTGCGGGCCATGGCTGCGGACAAAGCCCTTCTCTATCCCGTCGTAGCCGTAAACGACGCCGAGACAAAGATGATGTTCGACAATAGGTACGGCACGGGCCAGAGCACCCTTCACGGCATAATGAACGCCACCAATTTCCTCTTTGCCGGCAAGACCGTCGTGGTTGGCGGCTACGGCTGGTGCGGCCGGGGCTTTGCCATGCGGGCCAAGGGGCTTGGGGCAAACGTCATAGTAGTGGAGATCGAGCCGCGCAAGGCCCTGGAGGCGGCCATGGACGGCTATCGGGTCATGCCCATGCTGGAAGCTGCTCCGCTGGGAGACCTTTTCGTGACCCTAACAGGCGACATTAACGTCATCCGAAGGGAGCACTTCGAGCTGATGAAAGACCAGGCAATCCTCGCCAACAGCGGCCACTTCAACGTTGAGATCGATATCCCCGCCCTTGAGAAGATGGCGGTGGCGAAGACCGATGTTCAGAACAACGTCACCGAGTACAGGCTCAAAGACGGAAGACGGCTGTACCTCCTGGCCGAAGGTCGGCTGATCAACCTGGCGGCAGCCTACGGCCACCCTCCCGAGGTCATGGATATGTCCTTCGCCAATCAGGCCCTGGCCGTGCGCTACATAGTGGAGCATGGGCGAAGCCTGGAGAAAAAAGTATACGCAGTGCCTGTAGAGATCGACCGAAGAGTGGCTGAGCTCAAACTGGCCTCCATGGGCCTGAAGACCGAGAAGTTAACGCCTGAGCAGGACAAGTACCTGCACAGCTGGCAGACGGGAACCTGAACCATTGGGATTGAGGGTGTTAGACTTGGATCTCAAACGGGAGAACATCGAGGCCTACCTGCGCGATCTAGTTGACCAGGACCTGGAGCTGCAAAGCCTGCGCAGAATGGGCGAGACAATACCAACAACTGAGGACGTCAAAGGCTTCGGCTACGGTGCCCCTCTGCTCATAGAATACGTTTCTGGGGGCAAAAACGGCTCTGCGGTGCTCTCCACTATGCGGGTCCAGCACGGCTTCGGCCACGACCACTTCTCAGATCGTGCCAGGATTTTGATCTGGCAGAACGCGACCTTTGGCAAGCTGCCTAAGCACGTGCCGTCTCTGGACGTCGGCTACTTCACCGATGATGGGCGATTGGTTTCTTCGGGGGAAGCCAAAGAGTACTTCCTCATGATGGAGAAAGTTGAGGGCAAAGAGTACTTCTTCGACCTGGAGAGGATCAAAGAGAAGGGAGCCTCGGATCTGGACTACCAAAGGGTCACCGCCCTGGCAGACTACCTAGCAGACATTCACACACTCAAGAAGGACTGTGCGCCCCTCTATCTGCGCAAGATCCGGGAGATCGTCGGGGATGGCGAATGCATCTTCGGGATCCTGGACGACTACCCGGAAAACCCTGCCTTTCTCGATCCTGGCGAGCTTTGCGATGTAGAGAAGCTCTGCGTGGAGTGGCGCTGGAAGCTGAGGAGCAGGACCGACCGGCTCTGCCAAGTCCATGGTGACTTTCACCCCTGGAATGTCATGTTCCGCGAAGGCACCGATTTTACAGTCCTGGACAGGTCAAGAGGCGAGTGGGGAGAGGCGGCAGACGATATAACTGCCATGGCCATGAACTACATCTTCTACTCTGTCCAGAAGAGCTTCCGTCTCTCCGGCGACTTGAAAGATCTATTCGAGCTATTCTTTGATAGGTATCTGGAGAAGACAGGAGACGACGCCCTCTTAGAGGTCATAGCCCCGTTCTTCGCCTTCAGGGCCATGGTTGTGGCCAGCCCCACCTGGTATCCCCTGCTCGCCGATGATGTCAGAAGAACGCTCTTCAACTTCATGGAGAACGTCCTTGGTTCCGAGGTCTTCAACTACAGAGATGTGAACAGCTACCTGGATTGAAATCGCGGCTTGACATGGCCCGCACCTACGCCTTCGAGCTCTCCGGGGAGCACGATACCCTACCCCGGAGCGAAGCTCTAGCCCTTCTGGAGGTCTATTCCTCAGGCTTCAGAGAATTGTGCTGCCTGGACCAGTGCCTGATAGTGAAAGCTGAGGATCTAGATGCCCATACCCTGGGCTCGCGGCTCGCCATGACCCACAGGATAATAGAGGTCTTAGCTATCTGCGATGCCCACCTGGATTCGCTGGCTGATGCGGCAATGAGCATAGTGATTCCCGATAAGGCTTATAGGGTGAGGGCCAGGAATGTTAAAAATGCGCCTTTACATGGCGATCAAGTGGAGCGAGAGGTTGGACGAGTTCTTCACACACGGGGATACAAAACAGATCTCACCAAGCCAGTGGTGGAGTTGCGAGCCGTTATAACAGGCAGCAAAGTCGTCCTGGGCATAGAGGTGGCCCGGGCAAAACGGTATGAATTTGAAGACAGGCGGCCTCACCTCAAGGCGTTCTTCTACCCTGGCGTGTTGATGCCAAGGATGGCTAGGGCTTTGGTCAACATCTCCCAGGCAAAGGAGGGCGATCTGCTATTAGATCCCTTCTCGGGCACGGGAGGGATACTAGTCGAGGCCTGTCTAGTCGGCATAAAGTGCGTAGGGGTAGATGTTCAAAAGAAGCTGGTTCGAGGAGCCAAAGTTAACCTGGAAAGGCTGGATTGCACTCTGATAGCAGGCGATGCCAGGCGTTTGCCTTTCAGGGACTGCTCAGTGGATAATTCTGTCCTTGACACACCCTACGGCAGATCAGCTCTCATAAGGGCAGAGTCCAAGGAGGAACTCCTGGACAAAGGCCTAGCCGAACTCTACAGAGTTTTGAAGCCGGGACGGCGAATAGTAATTGTTGCTGAGAGGCACATAGAGGATCACATAACCGGGGCAAATTTCGCGGTGAGAGAAATTCATACAGATCGTGTTCACAGGAGCCTTACAAGGCATATCTTTGTCTGTACAAAGTCTTAAACGAAGATTAGTTAATGAGAATCAACATTATTCTTTGGGAAATTACTCTTTTTGTTCAATTTCCGTATTCCGGAGTTAGGATTGAGAGACGAAGTTGATACGGATTCCCACAATGACTGGCATCAACCTGTCGCATGAAACGTGTAAGGTTAACCGCTGGCACAATGCGCCGAAGGTCTATTCAGGGTTTGATGCAGTTGTTGCTTATGTCTTGCTCGCTAGCTCATTTACAATGAAAATTCGTTTTGAATTAATTTGAAACTTTCTAGCCACTCTGTGCCCTTATTTGTGGTTTTGTATACTTTATTTTGCCCATCTTTGATACGTATCAATCCATTCTTTATTAAAAGTTCAATATATGGATTAACGGTCTTAAAATTAAGATTGGCCTGATATACAATCCTGGTCTTGGTGGCTCCTATGGAGCAGATTCCCAATATCTGTGTTATGATCATTTCTCTGCTTCTTTTCACAGACTTCCCCCGTTGACAAGGTCCTTCCCAATGACTGTTCATCATTCGCTCGATCAGATTTTGTCTTGATTCAGCAATATTGTTTGGATTCAAAATAACTTATAAATTTATCGAATCATTAATACTGAAAAGTTGTTTTTTATGGCCTGAAAAGTACTCACATTACCTGTGCCGCATAGATCTCTGAAGGAAATCAACGTATATCCTAATAATTGACATAAAATATTTAATATGAATCTAATTAATGGCATATAATCAACATGCACTTCGCGAAACTGGTTAACGTTGCGGGCGGTGTTTATGAGATCATTGGTCTGCAGCCCGTTATTTGCCCAGGCCTCATTAATGGTTTTAACTATCAAAGAAATCAGCGTTAAAGAATTAGGAAAATTCGTGAATAATTATAACTTATTAAAGGAGGAACCGCGTGAAAATGGTTAATTATTAATAGATAAAATGCGGTATATTTTGAAGTCAGGTCTAGCACATGTTCGAGGGATATCAATGCAGATGCTCAGGTCCGCGATAATCTTAATCCTCTTGGTTCAATCAAGTTATCCAGTCATAGCGGGAACCACTGATTTAACAGGAACTTGGGAGTCCAAGTACCAGTTTGGCCCCGTAGAGGAGGTAATGACAGCGAATATCCAGCAGGTAGGAGCGAATCTTCTTGGCTCCTTCTCCGTTCAACCAGCCTTAGGAGATAAATATTCGGGCATAATCTTCGGAACTGTAAGTGGAGAAAAAATACAGGCAAATTATCTTACTGTAAGGGCCATGGGTGGAAAAGATCCACAGGTAGCCATAATCTTCGCAGATTGCCAGGTCGTGGACGACAATACTTTAGAGGGCACCTACTACGTACGAGATAGCGATATGAACGCTGTATCTGGGCCTTTTAAAGCAACGCGGAAATAGGAGCAACTATGTCTGCATGGGATTACTACGATCAGGCAGAGGACCAGCTAAAGGCTTTCACGAGATCAGCAGTACGGACCAAGATAATGCTACGCCTGAAGGAAGGAGGGGTGACCGCTGGAGAGCTAGAGAAGGAAATGAACATCCGAGCGTCCACAATCCTACATGCCATGAAGGAGATGATCGAAGCAGGACTAGTAAAAAAGAAGGACACAAACTACTCTTTGACCAACATAGGGATGGTTCAGACTATTCTGCTGGATGAACTTGTCGGTGCCATTGTGCTATTGGATCAGCACGAGGATTACTGGCTGGGACACGACTTGAGCGGCATACCCGAAGAGCTACTGGCCAAGATAGGGATGTTGGCTCGTTCACATAGGATGACCTCGGACCCAACTGCACCCCTCAAAAGCCTGGAAACTTTCATGTCAGAGGTAGCGAGAGCAAAGGATATTCGGGGCGTTTCATCATTCGTCGCCCCAGGTTTCCCAGAATTAATCGGAGATTGCGTTAAAGGTGGTGCAAAGGTTGAGCTAATATTGACAGGCGCTGTTTTTGAGGAGATCTCCAATGAGAATAAACAGCTATTGGCGGATATACAGAATTTGGATAACTTCCACCTGTACCTCCTCGACAAGGATGTCAATATAGGCTTTACTGTAACAGAATCCCTATTGGCGCTGGGACTATGGAGACTAGACGGGTCAATCGACCTAGCGACTGGTGAACTTGTCTGTATCGGGGATGAGGCCACCATTTGGGGGAGGGAGCTTTTCGAGCATTACAAGAGTTTATCTCAATTAGTGCGAAAATGACTCGATCTCATAAACATTGTTGGCAACTCCTCATTCGTACCGAAGATCAACTTCGCGATAGCTTGCAGCCTATGACGTAGCTCTTTCTGACGCAGTGCAATTCTCTAAAATGATAATTATATTCTGATATATCAGTACTAGTAATACAAAATGCGCATGTAGATAATAGGTCGTAAACGGATATCGAAAGTTATAAATTTATTCTATAAAATAATCATTTTTATCAAATCAATTTTGTCGACAACCCGAAACAATTGTCTTTCATAGCAAAAATTTTAATATCTAGAAAAATTGTTGAAGTAGACTATGACGTTGAATTATGCGATTACAAACGCATTACTATCAAAAGAAGATTATTGTGTATTACGTGCTTGTTTGGTCTCTGCATTTGAAAAATTATTCCAGTTATTGTCCGTCAGCTCCATTTCTGTCGGTATATCTGGATTCTTCGCAACATTATCCGTGTATGTTCTGCTCCGGATAACCCCAAACTTTCGGATCTGCTTGGCAGTTTTTCTGATGTCGTTCAGCCTTTACAGCTTAAACAAGCTCACAGATGTAAAAGAGGATGCCATCAACATGCCCGAAAGGCTCAACTTTTTAAGGGGACGGAAAAATTTTATAATTGCATACTCAGTTGTGGCATATTCGATGTGTATGCTGCTGGCGTTCCTGGACAAACCATCCTCCGTTGCCATAACTTTGTTCCCACTTGTTGCCAACGCTCTTTACGGATCGAGGCTGCTTCCTGGCGTGCCCAGGTTAAAGGACATACCTATTATGAAAAATGTGGTTGTAGCCATGTCCTGGGCGTTTACAACCACTCTATTGCCTGCTTCACATATGGTCGAGGGGATGGCTATTGTAGTTCCTGTCTTTTATTTCGTCCTCGTGAAGGGATTTATAAACACTGTTCTCTACGACACCAGAGATGTGAAAGGAGATAGGGAGAACGAAATAAGGACTTTGCCCGTGCTGATGGGCCGCAGGAATACTGTTCTAATTTTGTTAGCGGTTAACAGCACTTTGCTGCCGATGCTAGTGCTCTTTAACAGCGGTGCAAAGCTTATCGCTACGATGCTGGTCCTCAACGGATTCGCCTGCATTTTGTACTTTGGGATGAATATTAGCCCCATTGCTATGGACATCTTCGTCGATGGAGAGTGGATGCTAGCCTGCCTTACACTCATGATAATAAATTGGGCCGGACTACTCGCCTGAACGGTATACGCCGCCTTAGGCTTCAGCCGCCTCGTAATCAGTATCTATGGTATCTTGCAGGCCATCTTTGGAGATGTGAGATGTTACCATCCGCTCAGAGACATCCTGGTCTGAAAGTATCTCCTCAAAGCGCTTTGTGAACTTGTCCCTTTCCGCAACTTGCTGGCTCTCGAAGATGTTCCTGTACTCGCTGATGGTGGAGGGTGCAACGCCCAGTGCCTCGGCCATCTCCTTAACAGACTTTCCTACTTCGGAGAGCCTGAGGAACTCGGCCTTATCGAAAGGTGCTTTCAAATCGGATTCTCGGAAAAGATGGAGCTTAATCCTGGCCCTGCTTACAGTCTTGTTGAGCGACCGATCTCCCAGACGCTCAGCAATCTCTGTATCGCTTAAGCCTTTGTAGAATAGGCGGATGACCGTAGCAAGCTGTTCAGATGTTAGCTTGGTCTGAATATTGTAGGTCTTTATCATCTCTTTGACAACACCCAAGAGAGCGCGCTCGATCTCAGTGCTGCCCCTGAGATTGCCGTGCTGAGTTGCCTGTTTCTCTACAACCTTGGTGCTGGCCCCAATCTTCAGAACAAGATCTCGCAACTGATCCGTTCTACCACTCATTTAAGATACTCACCCACCAGACAACTCCCTTGTTTATACTATAAAGAGATTTCCATGGTATTACAAAGCTTTTTATACACGCTTGCCATCTAAATTGGCGGAATGTCCGAGACCAGCATATACGTTGTGAAGACCACTGCAAATCAGGAACGTTCGGTGGCCAACCTGATCGCCCAGATAGCACGCAAGGATAAGTATGATATAAGGGCACTGCTGGTACCAGATGTGCTTAAAGGCTACGTTCTCGTAGAGGCACCCACTCCTGAGATCGTCGATCAGGCAATCCAGGGAGTACCCCACGCCCGCTCGGTTATAAAAGGGGCGTCCACCATCGCTGAAGTAGAGCACTTTCTCACACCCCGGCCAGTTGTTGTCGGGATAAACGAGGGTGCCATCATAGAGCTCATTTCAGGGCCGTTCAAAGGCGAAAAGGCAAGGGTCAAGCGTGTAGACATTGCCAAAGAAGAGATCACAGTTGAGCTCTTCGAGGCCATGGTGCCCATCCCCATCACCGTAAGGGGCGATCATGTGCGGGTGCTCAGCAAAGATGAAGCACAGAGGTGAAAAGTTTGGCTAATGTTGTTGAAGCATTGGTGCCTGGCGGAAAAGCCAGCGCAGGACCACCCTTGGGCCCGGCCCTAGGACCGCTGGGCGTCAACGTCGCTCAGGTAGTGGCCAAGATCAATGAACAGACCAAGGATCTCAATGGAATGCAGGTCCCTGTCAAGATCAAAGTCAAGTCTAGAACGGAGTTCGAAATAGAGGTAGGTACGCCGCCAACCTCCGCCCTGATCCTAAAGGAGATGGGGGTCGAGAAGGGTACCGGCGACAAATCGACCGTCGGCAACCTGACTATAGAGCAGGTTGTAAAGATCGTCAACGTAAAGAGAAAGAGCCTGTTGTCCAAGACCTTGAAGAATGCAGCCCGTGAGGTCATAGGGACGGCGGGATCCTTGGGCGCGACCGTCGATGGATTGCCTTCAAAAGAGGCGCAGCAGGTAGTAGCGGACGGCAAGTACGACGATCTTCTCGATGAAGGAAAGGCTTAAAATACAAGGTAGTCAAGTTGGGTCGATTCTCTTTTTTGAGAAGCCGTAGGAGACCTTAAAGTCGCAGACTACGGAGGATTGAGATGACAAATATAGAAGATGCTGTAAGGCAGGCCATCGAAGTTGCGCCTGCCCGAAAGTTCAGCGAGAGCATAGATCTGGCCATAAACCTGCACAACATCGACCTATCTTTGCCAGGCAACCGCGTGGATGTTGAGATAATTCTACCCCACGGCGTCGGCAAGCCTGCCAAGATAGCTGTTTTCGCAGCAGGAGAGACTGCTATGCGGGCCAAGAGTGCCGGTGCAGATCGTGTCCTCTCAGGCGATGAGATCAAAGAGCTAGGTGGAGACAAGAGAGCTGCCAGAAAGCTCGCTGACGAGTACAAGTTCTTCATAGCAGAGACACAGTTCATGCCGGTGATCGGTAAAAGTTTGGGACCGATCCTGGGCAAGAGGGGCAAGATGCCATCCCCGCTGCCTCCTACTCAGGATGTCACTCCCCAGATCAACAGGCTAAGGAACATGATCCGGATCAGGTCCAGGGACAAGATGACCTTCCATCTGACTGTCGGGAACAAGAACATGGACATTAAGGCCCTTACGGAGAACATCGACACAGTCGTCACCAAGCTTGAGCAGACGCTCAAGGATGGAAAGCAGAACCTGAAGTCGGTCTACGTCAAGACAACTATGGGGCCAGCTATAAGGGTGATTTAGAATGGCATCAGAGGTACGCCGCACCGCCCATCTCCCAGAATGGAAGGTAAAAGAGGTAAGTGAGCTGGTAGAACGGATAGGCAAGAGCAGAGTTGTTGGCGTTGTAGGGATGCGGGAGATTCCGGCCAGCGACCTGCAGCAGATGCGAGGAGCGCTGAGAAGCGAAGTCGAGGTCAAGATGGTGCGCAACAACATAGCACGCAGGGCCTTGGATTCCTCTTCTCAGGAGATTAAGCCGCTTGCTGATTTCATCGAGGACCAGAGCGCCCTTGTCTTCAGCAACGGAAATCCCTTCAGGCTCTACAGCATGTTTGAGAAAGCCAAGCGTCCCATGGCCATGCGCGCAGGCGCACGAGCACCCAAGGACATAGTGGTCGAAGCTGGTGAGACGTCTTTCTCCCCAGGACCAATGGTTGGCAAGCTCCAAGCAGCAGGAATACCTGCGGCCATTAAAGGCGGAAAAGTGGTCATCAACCAGAAGATAACCCTTGTCAAAGAGGGAGAGGTCGTGTCCGCTAAAACCGCTGATATCCTGAAGACCATGGAGATCTTCCCGAAGAACGTGGGACTGGAGATCCGGGCGATCTACGAAGGCGGATTGGTGTTCAAGGCCAAGGATCTAGCCATAGACGTTGATGGCCTGCTGTCTGAAATGAGCTCAGCCTCAGTAAAAGCGTTCAACTTCGCTGCGGAGATCGGCTATACCACGCCGGAGACAATTAACGCCATTCTGCAGAAGGCTTTTGCCAAGGCTAAGAGTCTAGTTGCCGAGGGCGGAATCCCTGTGCCAGGCATGATGGAGGTAGTACTTTCGCGTGCCGCTGCAAACGCCCAGGCAATAGCAAGTTTATCTAAAGCGGAGACTGCTCCAGTGCAGGCTCCAGTAAAAGAGAAATAAAAGCCCAAGGAAGAGTAGAAGAAAGAAGAGGACCCGGCTGCAGGGCTGGGTTCTTTATTCGGTTAATTAGAGGTGATTTAAATGGAGTATGTATACGCAGCACTGATGCTTCACAGCGCAGGAAAAGAGGTTAACGAGGACGGAATCAAGAAGGTAGTCGAGGCCACGGGCGTGAAAGTGGACGAGGTCAGGATCAAGGCGTTGGTCGCAGCCCTGGAGGGCGTAGACATTGCCAAAGTTCTATCCCAGGCGTCCGCTATGCCAGTAGCCTTAGCTGCTGCCCCAACTGCAGCAGCGCCTGCCGCCAAGGCTGAAGCAACTGAAGAGAAAGAAGAGAAGAAAGAAGAGGCAGAGGAGAGCGGAATCGAGGGACTAGGCGCCCTCTTCGGCTAAAACCTCTCTTATTTTCTTTTTTTTAACGCCTGTTATGTGATTGTTTTAACTTCCTATTTGTGATTTTGCCGTAGCTGTTATCCTAAAGCATTATATTCGAAGCTTATCAATTTTAGAGTTCAGGGAGCATCATATAGGCCTTCTGAATGGAGAATGTGAAGAGAAGATCGTGTAGAAACGGAGTCCCCTCCACCAGGATCTTAAGAGCCAAAAGCAGAGAAAATAAAATAAAGATGATTGGGGAACTCGGTCATGCTGCACCTCTGGTGTATTGAGCCAGAAAGGAAGATCAGCGTACGGCCCCGTATGTTTAGAGCTCTTCGAGCTTCTCGATGCCTACCTTCTTCACGTTGGGCTTCCAGATCTTTGCAGGCATCCAGCCCGGTGCATTTGATGGCTTCGTCACTTGCTTGCGCTCTCCCTGGAAGAGATGCACTTTCTTGGTTCCGCGCTCCCTGAGCCGGATATCCGTGAAGCCACGATTGGCAGCCTTGAGCGCTGCCTGTCTGGGCTGCTTGCCGCAGAAAACGCCTATCTCGTTACCTTTCGCATCACGCAATGCGAAATTTCTTTTTTCTGCCATATTTTATACCTCCCAATACCCATATGCACAGGGCCATAAGTCTTGCTGCATGTCTATATATCAAATACACTTATATTAATCTTTTGTTCGATTTCAGAATTTGAGGGCAGTGTTTCTTGATTCCAGTAGCCTTTTGATTTCACTTTTAATAAGACTAAAAAGCCGCAAAGCCTTAGGAATGGTTATTTATTCGAGCCGGAGCTCTGATCAATTATGGCCTGGGTTGTATGGTTCACTGGCCTTCCTGGCTGTGGTAAGACCACGATCGCCAAGGCAGTCAAGGCACTTCTATCTGAAAAAGGGATTAAGGTTAAGATCCTCCAGCTAGACGAGATCCGAAGGGTGGTCACCCCCGATCCTAAGTACACTGATGAGGAACGAGAGATAGTGTACGCCAGCCTTGCGTACATGGCCATGCTCCTGGCCGAGGCCGGAAGAAATGTGATTGTGGATGCCACAGCAAACCGGCGCCGGTACCGTGATCTTGCCAGAAGACTGGTGCTCGATTTCGCTGAGGTCTACATCCGAGCAGACATCGATACATGCATGGCCCGTGAGGCCAAAAGGAAGGCGGAGTTTGCACCTAAGGACATCTACAAGAAGGCTGTCCAAGAGAGAGCGGCTGTTCCCGGCGTAAACGTAGATTACGAAGAGCCTCTGAACCCAGAGATCGATGTGAACTCCTCGATGATGGACCCCGAACATAGTGCAGAATTCATCGCCAAGAGGATTTTAGACACGTTCGGCCAAAGCTAGCTGCGTTCGAAAATCTGACCATCTTTTCCCGGAAAGATTGAAATACGGTCAAGAGAGTCAAATGCCTAAGAAGCGATCCTACCTGGATATCGATGCTTGATCTTGGAAAAAGGAGAAACACAGCCACAATCGTCTTACTTGGGGAGACATCCAGGTATATGACAACAGAGAATTAACCTCGGTCAGAACGGGGAGACACCGTAGCACGAGATCCTTGAAGTTGGAAATGGAGGAGTCAATACGAAATCGAATGCTGGATTTGTCGGGTTTGATGGGACGGAGAACAAAAGGACTATCCTAGCTCTGCACCAGGTCAAGGAGGCTGCAGGAATAAGTGGAGACCTCAATATCCTTGTGCGAAAGCCTCACGCCAGGGCCAAGTCCATGATGGCCAAGATCGGTCGCCTCTGCGACGGTGTAAAGGCCTATGTGAGCGATAATTCTGACAGAGAGAAATGGGAGAAGGCTGGGGTCAAGATAGAGGGCGGCTACGACGACTTCTTTGGGGCATCGGATTTCGTCATGGTAGGGACACCTGGAGACGAAGAGCTCCCCTATGTCGAGTCCGCACTGGCTCACGACTGCTTCGTCTCCCTGATGGGAGGGGCAGACCGCCCCGCCCTCATGAAGGCTCTGACCGATAAGAAAGCAAAGATTTCTGATGAGCTAAAGTCGGACTTCGCACGGGAGTTCTTCTTCGGCCTTGAGAACTATGATATGTTCATTAAATCCAAGCCAAAGCTCGTCCAGTGTACAAGCTGCAACACCACTGGTCTATCTAGGCTCGCTCTGGCTGCGAGGCCCCTCGGGCTTGTGGCAATGCTAGGAAACATCGACAGGAGGCATGGTGATCCCCACACAGTAGTCAAGGCTTCCCCATCCGCCATTCAGTTCGGCAAGGGAGCCGGTCATCAAGGCAAAGATGCTGGAACGGTATTCGAGGAGGTCAACTTCTCCATCCGGGCCAGCAAGGTGCCAACGACAGTTCCGCACACCAACTTCCTGAACATGGTCTTCAAGGGCTCCGTCGCGCCTGCTCAACTGGTAGAGCAGTTCGCAAAGACACGAGAGGTAGTGGTCATGCCCTACCAGGACGAGGGAAGAAAGCATGAGTGGACCAGCGAGATCCTTGAGGCTTTCCTTTCAGGCATAGAGCGGCCCATCAGCCCGGAGATCTTCGAGCTCCTGGTCTCCGATGCGATAATTCCGGTCAAGTTTGGCGACTTCACCATTCTGCAGACTGTATCCATGGTCGAACAGATGTCCATCGCCGTTCCTAACCACGTGGAGTCCTATTTGCTATCGGGCGGCTACCCGGCGGACAAGGTCCACAGCACCGTGGACAAGGCCATCGGCGCAATGCACGGCATCTGGTCGGACAAGCTGAGCTGCTAAGACTCATGGCAGAGGAGATAATATCCGGCAAGCTGTTGGGCGATAGGGTCCTGCTTGGCCCGAAAGCTTTGCCGGAACTTTACAACCAAGGCTACTTCGGTCGGCCTACGGGCCAAGGCCTGGAGCTGTCCCTGGTGGAGGCTGCCTATCTCCTCGACAGATCCAGGATCGGTGTCCTTTCCGCCTCTGATGGCCCAGAGCTGGACTTCCAGGCCCTTTTCCAAATCTCTTCATCCCTGGAGAAAGGATTCGAGTTCAGGTACGTGGTCTACAAGGACCTCCGCGAGAGGGGGTACATCGTTCAGCCGGGAAGGCCGGATTTCCGGGTTTACCCCCGAGGGGGACATCCTGGCAAGTCTCCGGCCGAGTTCTATGTCCTGGTGATTTCAGAGCGAACGCCTCTACCCCTTAAAGAGGTCTTACAACCGGTACGCGTTTCGAGCCAGATGAGAAAGAAGCTTATGCTGGCCATTGTCGATGAGGAGAGCGACATCACCTTCTACGAGGCCAGAGAGAAGTCCATGACAGGACAGATGGAAGTAGCCCAGACGGGTGGAGTGGCCACCCTGCTGGAAGACCGGGTGGTTCTCTGGGACGAGTCTGCCTCAAAGCGTTTCCACGAGCAAGGTTTCTATGGCCAGCCTGTTGGTGGTCGACTCCAGCTCTCTCTTGTTGAGTCCGCTTACCTGCTTGAGAGGGGATTGGTACGGCTGTCAGACCGGTCTGGAGCACCTCTCGACTTTGATAGCTTCAGGATTAAGGCAAGGACGATCGAGCAGGATTTCGATCTGAAGTACCTGGTATACAAGGATCTGCGAGACCGCAATCTGGTGGTCAAGACAGGCTTCAAGTTCGGCTCCCATTTCAGGGTCTACAAGCAGGTACAGGGCCTGTTGTCGGTGCCCCACTCCGAGTACCTTGTCCACGCGGTTCCGGAAGATCACATATTCCACCTACAAGCCGTGTCCAGAGCGGTCCGGTTGGCGCACAGCGTCAGGAAGCAGATGGTGTTCGCGTATTCTGATGGAGAAGTAAAATATCTGGAGATTAGGAGACTGAGGCCGTAGCATTTTAGATATCAAATACAGATTATCCGAACAGATTCAATAGACTAAGATTTAATTACTTTTTCAAGCAGGCGCGCATGAAAATCGCATCAATAGTTGGAGCAAGGCCGAACTTCATAAAGCTAGCACCCGTCTCAAGAGAGATCAGAAAGGATGCCGAGGAGCTGATAATCCATACTGGGCAGCATTACGACTACGAGATGGACGAGATATTCTTCAGGGAGCTAGGCATACCCGAACCCGATTACCATTTAGGGATAGGCTCGGGAAGTCACGGCCACCAGACGGGGGAGATGCTAAAGGGGATTGAAGACGTCCTCGTGAAAGAGAAGCAGGACATGGCTCTCGTCTTCGGAGATACCAACACAACTCTTGCCGGCGCTCTGGCGGCAACGAAGCTGCAAATGCCCGTGGCCCATGTTGAAGCGGGGCTTCGCTCCTTTGACAGAAACATGCCAGAGGAGATTAACAGAGTCCTTGTAGATCACTGCTCAGACCTGCTCTTCTGCCCAACCGAGACAGCGGTTGAGAACCTCAAGAAGGAAGGGATAATCAGAGGAGTCCACCTCACCGGAGACGTCATGGCTGATATCCTTAGAGACTGCATAAGGATTGCAGAGAAGAGTTCAGGGATTTTGGATGATCTAGATCTGAAGCCCAAAGAATACTATCTGGCCACAGTCCACCGGGCTGAGAACACCGATGATTCAGGGAGGCTGAAGAGCATAATTGATGCCCTTTGTGAGATGGATGATGTATTATTACCCTGCCACCCTAGGACTGAGAAACGCTTACGTGATGGAGCTCTTTGGGACAGGTTAAACAAAGAAGTCAGGGTCATAAAACCGGTAGGGTATTTGGATATGCTTTTGCTGGAGAGGAGCGCTCGTAGGATCCTGACTGATTCTGGTGGAGTTCAGAAGGAGGCGTACATGCTGAAGGTGCCCTGCATAACCATGAGGGACGAGACGGAATGGGTGGAGACTGTCGAGGATGGATGGAACGTCTTGGTTGGTGCCGATAAGGAGAAAATCGTCAGCGCTGCATGCTCATTTGATCCTCAAAGCGAGCAGAGGGAGATGTTCGGCAAGGGCGATGCCAGCCAGAGGATTGTTGAGGCTATTTTGGATTTTGGAGGCAAGAACCAAGGATAGGTTCGTCCAGTCCTACGGCAAGGACATCGACGCCTGAAGAACGCAGCGATTTGTTCATTGATTTTTTTTTCCCAACAATGCAGATAGCATCAGAACGTTTCCGATCGCATCAAGGCCGATTTGGAGGGGCAGCCGTTTGCTTCCTTCTGTTTCGTCGCCAAAAGTTAAATATCCTTGACGGCATCGCCAGTGACAATTCATGAGAATCCGTCCAAGACAATCCATCCCCGGACAAGCCGTCTCTAGACAGTCTACCAGGGAGCGAGGCGATAGAGTTAGAGCTGTAAAAAGAGAAGAGAGGGGAAAGACCTTCGATCCCGGTAGCAACGAGATCTTTTGGTGCGAGACCTGCAACGTCCCCTTGCTCTCCATAAGGTGCTCCATCTGCGGAAACTCAGGCAAGCCCATCTATCTTTCGCCTCCTTCAGACGTCCGTCTCTGCTCAAGCTCCGGGAGGGATTTGCTGAAGGAGATGTTCACAAAGAGTTACGGGTGGGCGAGCTTCCTTGACAAACGCCCAATCCTGTTGAACAAGATAGCTGGCATCGACAGAAGGGACCAGGTCTTCATTGACGGCCACCACATAGCTACCCTATGGTTCGACATAACAACAGGATCCTTTCGGCTAGACCTGGAGCTTGCCGGGGCGGCCATGCTTGTTGATATTGCTACTAAAAACGTTGTTATTTGCAACGAGGAACTGCTGAAAGGACACATCAAAGGAAAGTGGATTGAAAAAGAGGACATCATAAAACAGCCCGATGATCTGACAGAAGGCGAATCCGTTATCCTGAGAATAGGGAAATACACTGGAGTAGGGATAGTT
The DNA here is from genome assembly GCA_041494285.1 of Methanotrichaceae archaeon. Taxonomy (GTDB): domain Archaea; phylum Halobacteriota; class Methanosarcinia; order Methanotrichales; family Methanotrichaceae; genus Fen-7. The sequence continues at coordinate 3,439 of JBGQAL010000001.1, read as the reverse complement.
CGCAAGAAGGGCAACGCTGCGGTCTCCATCAGAGCGAAAGAGCTGACCAAGGAGCAGTTCAAGCTTCACGAATGCACCCCAGGCAGGGAAGACGTGATTCTGGCCAACGAGGCACACCTGAAACGGCTAGAGAATGAAGCAATAAGAGAGCTGAAAGATTTTATCTCACAATCAAAACTTCCTGTTAATATCTCCTTCAGCGGCGGAAAGGACAGCCTTGCCTGCCTATGTCTCGGCCTCAAGGTTCACCCGAAAGCAGAAGTGTTGTTCATCGACACCAAGCTGGAGTTTCCGGATACTGTGGACTACGTGCACAGCCTTGCCAAGGCTCATGATCTCAACCTTCGTCTGATCGAAGGGGAGAACAAGTTTTTCGAGGATGTCCAAAACTATGGCCCTCCGGCAAAGGACTTTCGGTGGTGCTGTAAGACCAACAAGCTTGGGCCGCTGACGACATTCATCCAGCACCACTACCCACAGGGCTGTGTGACCATTGATGGAAGAAGGATCTACGAGTCCTTCAGCCGTTCCAGAATTGGTGCCGTGGAGAAGAACCCCTTCGTCCCGAACCAGATCACCCTCAGCCCAATACGCAATTGGAAAGCTCTTGAGGTCATGCTCTACATCTACTGGAACAATCTTGAGCCTAACCCCCTCTACGAAAAGGATTATGAGAGAATTGGCTGCTGGCTCTGCCCGGCATCTCTGCAGTCTGAGTTTGCGAATACGAAGAGGACGCATCCAGAGCTTTATGAAAAATGGACCTCATACCTGCAAGACTGGGCAAATGCAAGCTCGATGGACATAAGACACGTAGACTGGGGCTTCTGGCGGTGGCGCTCCCATCCGCCCAAGATCTTGGAGATCGCAAAGGCTCACGGAATCGACCTGAAGGTTGGTCCTGGTAGAAGGGAGAAAGAAGTGGGGCTCGATATCGTAAAAGGTCGGTCTCCCTGTGGAGCTGGCTATTCCATCGAGGCAAACCTTGCAGTTCCCCAAAACCATCCATTCTCGGATGTGGCCAATGCCTTGAACGTACTTGGAACTGTGAAATATTCGGAGGATCTAGGCACTGCGATCCTTGAAACCAAAGACGGCAAGTGCACCATCTTTGCCGATGGGCATCTTCTTGTAGTCGCTTCAAAAGAAAAAGCCGATGATCTTCTCATGATGGTTGTAGAGACAGTACTGCGTGTCCAAACGTGCACTCGCTGCAGAATATGCGAGAAAAGCTGTAAAAGAAAAGCCATTACGGTTGGAGCGACGTTCTCTGTTGATGAAAATAGGTGCAACCGCTGCGGAAGATGCGCAAAGGGTTGCATTGCCGCCGCCGAGGCATCAAAGATATTTCGTAATTTGTGTAAGACGACCTGATTGGATGATCCGGATTGATGGCCTTGAGAATAGTGGTCTCCTACCTCAAGATTCGCTGAAGATCTGCGGATAGCTCTACAATGGCTTTGTAGCTTGTACCTTATTCTGCAGACTGTCTTGCAGATTATTTTTCATACGGGTTAGTTTTACGTTCGTTTGATTGCCTAAAGTTAAAGGTTTATATCAACAGCACCAACTTAAAACAAGGATTGATGATCGGATGAAAGAAGATTTGAGCTTCGGCACACGATGCGTCCATGCCGGAGAGGGGCCGAGCCCAGAGTACAGGGCTCACACCACGCCTATCTATCAAACATCGACCTTCTTATTCGACAGCGCTGAGCAAGCCGAAGCCATATTTTCAGGAAAAGAGCCTGGATACAGATATGTCCGGTCTCCGCCGAACACTCCTACTCATGCTGTGTTCATCGAGAAGATGTTGTCCCTTGAGGGTGGTGAGGCTGGACTATCCTTCTCCTCCGGAATGGCTGCAGAGACCGCTGTTGTCCTTTCCCAACTGAAAAGTGGAGACCATCTAATATCCTCAAGCGTCTTGTATGGAGGCACCTACGGTCTGTTCTCCTCCATTTTGCCAAAGCTCGGCATCGATGTGAGCTTCGTGGATACCACCAATCTGGAAGAGGTGAAGACCGCATTTCGGTCCAGCACAAGGATGGTCTTCCTTGAGTCGCCAGCCAATCCAACAATGTCGGTCTGCGACATACGAGAGATAGCTAGGATTGCGAGAGATGCCGGTGCCATATCAGTTGTGGACAACACCTTCGCCTCGCCTTACTTCCAGAGACCACTGGAGCTAGGTGCGGATTTGGTGGTGGAGAGCTGCACCAAGTACATAGGTGGCCACAGCGACCTGCTTGGAGGAGTGGTCGTTGGATCCAAAGACTTAATCAGATCCATGAGCCGGCCTACAACACTTTTGGGCGTAACCATGGGCCCTCACGAGGCATGGCTGTGCATCCGCGGTCTCAAGACGCTACACCTGCGAATGGAAAGGCATGCATCTAACGCCATGGCCGTGGCCCAGTTCCTGGAGTCGCATCCATTGGTGGAATGGGTCAGCTATCCGGGTCTAACCAGTCACCCCCAGCACGACACTGCCAGAAAGCAGATGAGCGGCTACGGCGGCATGCTCTCCTTTGAGTTAAAGGGAGGTGTGGAGGCTGGACGTAGCCTCATTAATGGAGTGGAGCTTTGCCTCCTGTCGGTCAGCCTGGGGTCCACGGACACGCTGATCCAGCATCCAGCCTCAATGACCCATGCAATAGTGCCCAGAGATATGAGGCTAAAGATCGGAATAACCGACGGCCTAGTTAGGATCTCTGTCGGCATTGAAGATGCCGAAGACATCATAGCCGATCTGGATCAGGCTCTTGATATGGTATGAAGGTGGAAGGGGTTTTAGGATTCTCCGAAGGAAGATGTGCCAGTACTAGTTCGCAGATCGATGGCCTGGTTTAGGAGACATACGCGCTGATCGGAGAGGAGATAAAGATAGTTGAAGCAAGTAAGTACATATAACCTACACATCTTCCAGCCCATTTTCTCTTTTGACCTGGATAGTCACAGACGTGATGAGAGCATACTGGCATTTCAATACATTATAGGCACAATTCCAGCCTTCAGCCGATACTGATAACCGCTATCTGCTGTGGTGTAGAAACGGGAGCGCAACCCTTGGGGCAACGAGAACAAAATATTAGGATAATGTTTTTTGAGTCTGGGACTATTTGAATAGTTGTATAATCTTATATAGCTAACTTCATGACAAGTACGTGCACTCCCCCTTATGTACCTTGGCGGGATCATAGGCAAACATTCTATATTAAGACAAACGAATCTGCAACGTAGAGGGGATTAAAATACCAGACCACATCGCTTTGGCAGAGTTGAAATTAAACGGGACCGACTAGTGCTCAGGAACATTAATTTTGCAAGTTAAGGTAATGCCTCTGGAGTTTTGCCCTGGCATCATTTTTATTGAATTTCCATCTTACTGTTGCCCCGATTGCATTCCGATCTTGCTCCCAAGCACCAAGCTCATCGG
>JBGQAL010000088.1:0-11294 GCA_041494285.1 Methanotrichaceae archaeon | reverse complement strand
CATCGGAGGAGGAGGATAGCATGTGGATTTTCGACTCTAACTTCAAGGGCTGCGTGGAACTGTGAATCGCGAGAGAGGACTTGAAAGGATCAACGCCGCCTATCCTCCCTCGTTCTACATGCATCTGAAAGATCCTCATGCCCATTGGGAGATGATTCAGGCTCTGGAAAGCCGGTTCAGGGTTGAAGAGTGCAGCTTCAATAGCATCTTCGGCACTTTCGAGGGTCATAGGATCTACGCCAGCAGGAAAGTTGCTGAGAGGATCGAGATTCAGACACGCTACGCTGCCGAGCTTTACAACGTGGATGTCAGGCACGATCAGCGGTACATGGCCGAGACGGACCTCTCAGAGCAGTAGAACCATTAATCCAGGCCCTAAATGATGAAAGTTGGCTGGTGAGGGGCAGCCTTGGGAGAATTGAGAGCCGGCAATACTCTCGATGACCTAGGCAAGTACGATGGGGCCGTTCACTCCTTCTACATCTCACACAAGCCTAGATAATAATTGATCCAAAAAGATATATATTTTTTGGCTGACCTCGTAAAGGCTATTAATGGTTATATGAAACAAAATATATAGGTTTCAAGATACATAGATTTATCACCAAGCCCAAGAATCCCTTTAGTATAGATGAATTCAGCTTACAATTGCTGAGTTGAACCCTTCGATCTTCTTTCAGACTCGGCTTTTAGATGCTTAAGCCCGTCATCTATCGACCTCTTGAGCATTTTCTTCATCAATCCACGAAAGATCCATGATAGTAACCCGTCCCAAGACTCTTCAGTAATTACAATTGTCTTGCCATCTTTAGGCTCAAGCCTCCAGACATGGATCGCATTTATGCCCGTTATTTTGCCAGTCCAAGCCAATTTATTTGGCTTCCTTATTTGTTGGAGCGTAGATGTGATTGTGGCATGGCTAGCTTTCCATCTAAACTTCGAACCTGGAATAAATTCGCCATCAAGACAAGCCCACTTGACGGCCGGGTTCCAATCTGGCCAGTGATCGACAGCAGTCATGATGTCCCAGATGGTCCCAGGATCGGCCGCGATTTCGATCTGGCTGGTTGCAAGGACTGTAGCACACCTATTGATATTCATTATAGCAGCATCAGTTTCTTCGCTATCCCTTAATTGAATATTATAACGTAAAGATACATAAAAACCGACCAAAAAAACTAAAATGGTGATCGAAAAAACTGAAATGGGGAACTGCGAAGCTCCTTGACTAGACCCATTAACTAGGCCCACTAAACCCAGAAACATCCATGCTGCCAGCACAGCAGGATAGATCAAACCAGCCGCTAATGGCTCATTGATTAGACCATGGTAGATTCCGCGGGGACGACAAGCAAATTGGCCATCAATACCCAAAGAAGATTCAATATGCTTGCCTGCAGCGATTAATGCACCACATTTCTTGATTCCATAGACCTCATAAGCAAATAATCCAAGAGTAATTATAAATCCGAACAACCCTATTGGTCCCAGAAATTCCCTATTCTCTGGCGGCACTTTGCTGTATAGAAGAAATATCCCAGTCCCGGTCGCTAAAGGTAGTAATGCTAGCAATTTTGCGCGAAAATCATCAATGGCTCGATAACTGTCACAAAGTTGTTCATAGATGCAATGGAGGTTTTCATCTGACATAGATTTGCCTCAATCTGATTTATCTGCATTCAGACCTATTTTTCGAGGAACAATATGATGGTGGGCAGATTTTGCATCTAGCTATGTTCATTTACTCTCAAAAAGTTATCGATCATGCGCTGCAAGCGGCATTGTGATCGGATCGCATTGAGGCATTGAAGGTATTTCATGTCCGCGGAATTCATATACAGGTAGCATGAGCGCAAAGGATGTGAACTTGCTAATCCAAGCCCCAAGGATAAAGACAGCTGTCGAGAACAGCCTTTCCGAGCCCATCGCCAGTTAAGTGAAACAATCCGGGGGCCTGTCGATGGCAGCGGAGAAGTACCTTCCACCTGGTCTGGCCTACTATATCGTTCATCTCAGTGACTTATCCTCATCAGCTGTGAAGTCCTGCCTAAGGTAGAATATTCACTTACGGAATTAGGAAAATCTCTTATGCCGATTCTAGACAAGCTCTGCGAGTGGGGATCTCAACACATAGGGGACCGTATTGAGTACCAATGCGAATAAAAAGTTATATGATCTTTATTTAATTTACTCGTAAACTGGAGTGGGGGTCCCGTCCCCCGCATGAATTTACTTTTAACAATGCTGGTTTCAAAGGCTCAACTTGAAGATTGAACAGATGCCATCTCGAATGCTCACGCATGAAGATAGACAAATTTCGAGACCGAGTTCCCTGAGTTTTTGACCGACAGGTATATCATTCAGAAGAGTCATTTAGGAGATGTTACATTTTGCGTCGATTCAATTGATTTTGTTGAGATGTTTTTTGTAGCAGGTTTCGATTCCTTGAATCGATACAACAGGTAAGTGAATTAAATGTTCGAGAGAAAATACGGAAGTAGCAGCAGCGGTAGTAGCGGCAGTAGAGGACCTAGCAGAGGCGGCTATAACAGCGGCCCGAGAGAGATGACAACTGTAACTTGCTCAGAGTGCGGGAAAGAGACCCAGGTTCCTTTCAAGCCCGACGGATCAAGGCCGGTTTACTGCAGCGAGTGCTACCAGAAGCATAGGCCTGCAAGGTCATCCAGATATTAACCGATTTGATTATTCAGCTAATTAAATCCGTTTTACCTGAACGCATCCGCAACTGCGGAATACAAACACCGGGCAATTTCATGTGCCCTCTTCAAATTTTTGGTGCTCGTTGTGTTTGTTCTGCCATTCGAAGATTTGTTCTGAGGCATATCTGACATACTGTCATGCGGAAGGCTATGCGCCGATGTGGAAACCTGTCTTAGAAGATGTCTAAAAGAGTAGAGACTTTTTTGAGGCAAAATGGATCAAATGAGAATAAGCAAAGCAATGATTGAGCACAAACAGGTCACAATTCTAGATCCAACATCAAATGAGATGATTGAGGTGGACGAAGGATTAGCCCCTTTACTCAAAGAGATATGGGATTTTGGAATCAGGACTTGCAATTCTTGCCAAGAAAATAAGCCTGGCACTATGTGGATAGAGTTCCTAACATCCGAAGATGTGGAAGCGTTCTTAACTCGTGTAATATCAGGCCTTGATCTTGCTAAAAGCTCTGAAACGGATAACTACCTATACTCAAGAATGATAGGTGAAAATAGTGGATGGCAGTATAAAGCACATCCGCATGATTTTAGAGGGTACACCGACGCGGAAAAAAGCACAGTAGAATTAAACCCCTCCGAACCATGTGGAATAGCACTATCGATATCTATTCGCTTTCCTGTCGGAGATTACGAAAGACTACTTGATATAGTAAGAAAGTAATTCCTGAATGAGTTGCATCTTGCACCATATTAATGGCGATATTTAGTTATAATATAAGTATATAAATACATTGTTATTTAAATTTAACGTGTGGAGGAATTTAAAATTAGGCAAGCCATAAATCCCGATATGAAGAAATTCGATGACATAATCTTGGAGCTGGGGAGGAGGGAGATTGTGGTACTGATGAATCGTCCAACTCGGTGGGGCTATGTCGTGGACGCAGTAATACCATCTGAAAAGGTCGTTGTTCTGAAGATGCCGGATCTAAGCAAGCATAAAATTGCAATGAACACATTCCAAGATTTGACAAGCAGACTTGAAGGCGATGGATATCGAGTACTCGTTGTGCCCAAAAATATGATGAACGAGGAGCAGATAAAAGTCTTCTGTGATAGGGTCTCGAAGGAGCCGTCTCTTGCTACTGCCTGATTCGTTTTTTATCTCCCTGATGTTGTGTGTTTTGAGTAACCGATAAAGCTTGTAAGGAGAAAATGGGAGGACACACGACTTCAGGCACTAGGATACAGGGGCAATTGGAACATCCGTTTGAATCATATTGAGTAATAATACCTTAATGCGGTGTGAAATCATCTTGCCCCGCACATTCTTACATATCCAGCATGTAGGGGATTAGCCAAGCATCAGGCTTTGGAGGATTATGAATGCAACATTTCGAGTGAGGAGCTATATGACTTGTGAGCTTTGTACTAGAGCACCGGTTAATGAATGCGTGGGCGAAGCATTTTGTGTCGCCTTCGATCTGTCTGATGATGACGCCTGCGACAAGGCTGCTGACGTCTGCCTCTCCTGGTGGCAGAAGAGAGATGAGGAGGTCGAAATAGACGACATGCTCTGGGAAATGTCTGAGCAGCGAATAAATGAGCTGGCATGCGATCCTCACATAGCCCGGGCATACCTTGCCGGAATGACGGCTGATTGATTTCGGTTCCTGATTTTATAATTTTCTACTTTTTTTTATCTTTCTGGCATAATTCCAACACAAATCATTCCCGTCATACAGGGCGCGGCGGATGGGCCAGAGTCGCCAGATCGGCTGGCTAGACCTAGCTTGGAGTGGCATTCATTGGTCTTCGGTTAAGAGATGATTGAGATGATTAGCCAATCAGCTAATTGTATTTTAATATCTCTTATAGAACAACCATCTTGCAAATGGTTCACTTTGATCTCAGCGATCTTGTAGCCGATCAACTACCCCAAAGTACAACCCTTAGGATTTTGACACTGGCAGATCGATTTAGCTCTTAACCGAAGACGCATGGAGTGGCATTAGATGTGGCAAGCGTTTTGACAAATCTATAAAAATTAATTGGCTATTCTTGAATATAAAATAGCCTCACAGTATTGAACCCTACATCAACGAGCGACGTCGAACTGATGCGACTTCCGAGGACCGGATCTGTGCACGCTCTTCTGCCCAAAACTTCTCTGAACGGCACTAAATTTATTCGGCGTCGGCTTTGCCGCTGCACCGACAGCATTCTTTGCCTGTTCTGAATGATATTGGTGCTCCATGACCTCTATTTTCACCCTCGTGAGCCTTTCGATGTCCCGAAGGAAGCTGCGTTCATCCGCTGCGCAGAAAGAATATGCGTTGCCTTCCGCTCCTGCGCGCCCAGTACGACCGATGCGGTGAACATAGCTCTCAGGCTCGTTAGGCAGATCGTAATTTATAACATGTGATATGTCATCGACGTCGATGCCCCTCGCAGCGATATCGGTTGCGACAAGCACATGCAATTGGCCTGATTTGAAATCATGCATGGCCTTGGTGCGCTGGTTTTGCGACTTGTTGCCGTGAATGGCATCGGCATTGAACTTGTTCTTGTTAAGCATCAGTGCAATCTTATCCGCTCGATGCTTCGTGCGAGCGAACACCAGAACTCGTTTCAGATCTCCCTGTTTAAGAAGCCCCTGCAACAGGGGATACTTATTGTTCTGATCCACGAAAAATACACGTTGTTCGATACACTCAAGCGTGATCGCCTCTGGAGATGCCTCGACGCGTACCGCATCCTTTAGAAGTCTTTCTGCAAACTCGCCTGTCTGAGACGACATTGTGGCCGAGAAGAAAAGTGATTGACGTTTCAGTGGCAGCATCGAGACGATCTTGCGCACGTCCCTAATGAAACCCATGTCGAGCATTCTGTCTATTTCGTCAAGAACGAAGAACTCGACACCCTGCAGCTTTATGTAACCCTGATTCATAAGGTCGAGCAGCCGACCAGGTGTGGCTACGAGGATATCAACGCCTCGGGAAAGAGTTCTGACCTGCGGCCCCTGATTGACACCACCGAATATGACTGTGTGTCTGAATCGGAGAAATTGACCGTATGTGGCAAAGCTTTGGCCTATCTGTGCTGCGAGCTCTCTTGTCGGTGCAAGCACGAGCACGCGTGGAACTCCAGGAATTGGAACTTTGAGCTGTTCAGACATTCTTTGGAGTATGGGCAATACGAACGCTGCGGTCTTGCCCGTGCCCGTCTGAGCGATGCCCATCAGGTCCTTCCCCTTCAACAGATGTGGTATAGCTTGCATCTGTATAGGCGTTGGAGTAATGTATCCTTCTTTGGTTAGTGCCCGCTGAAGCGGATCTATGATATTTAAATTTCCAAATGACATTTATACCTCTTGAAGATTATTGGGTGATGCTCTCTGATTTGGTTGAAGTCTTATAGGGCAGATTTGAAAGACATATCCAGATAAAGTTCTTGTTATCGATCCTGCCTGGATATATCTCATCCGTGAAAACAAGTTGAATCGTATCTGACGCAATGCATTCCAGAGAGATACTTCAACCGGAGGTAGAGGCACTACAGCGATTGCAATTCTGTTAAAACGAAGTGATAATATAATAATCAGATCCTTTTAATATCGCCTTAGCTACCTAACAGGTCTATTACCTTGGTAGCCATTCCTGGCAATATACAGGCCTAGATCCGTCTGGTTCAAAGGGAACCTGGGTACGACATCCACAATCTGAACAGGTCATATAGGTCATCTCTCTAGGGACCTCTAATGAAAGCCATCACTGTATTTCCAAATCTCTTTATTCTACGTACTTTTATATCGATTTCAAAAGAATCGATCATGCCACAAAAACATTTCAACAATTTTTTTTGAATCAATGCAATGCAGCTAACTACTTAAAGGCACTCTGGACTATATATCTGTCGGTCAAAATGCTGGGTTACTCAACCAAGAGCGATCCGAGTAGCCGCTATAAGCCATTTTTTTCAGCGGCTCTCTTAAAGGCAAAATAAAATAGCTCGTTAGCTAAATCACTTCCATCAACCTCTTTTAGATAAAATGCAATAGGAATCCCGGCTCGTGAGCGTAGAACTGGAACGCAGAATGAATCGAAGAGATATCTATAAAAAGTTCTTTTACTAATTTGTCCTTTATGCCCTCGATTAAGCTAGAGTTTCCTGAACCATATAAACATGAACATCCTCCTGTCTGCGATGCCATCGAGCTTTTTGAAGAACAACTCACCTTTAGCCAGAAGGCTGCCGACTGGGTTGCTGAGACAGTTGGATCATGGAAATTTATTATATTGCAGACCGTCATTTTTGGTTTTTGGATTTTGATGAATGTTACAGGTTGGCTTTACCATTGGGACCCCTACCCTTTTATTTTGATGAACCTGACTCTATCTCTGCTGGCATCCTATGCCGCTTCGATCATCTTGATTAGCCAGAACCTTCAAGAAAGACGTGACAGGGTCGAATCACGTCAACATTGTTTGATCAATGAGAAAGCTGAAGAAGAGGCCCGTGTAATTTTGGACCATTTAACGGCTCAGAATAAGGCTTTAGCTGCAATTTATGAGACGCTACAAGAACTTAAGATAAAGTGTGACACCGCTGATGTGGAGACATAGGTTGATAGCCAGTCTTTTGGAGATAAAGCCATGTATATATATGCTCCTATTGCCCTTGTGTAGTCATGTCTAGCTTCAACCAGAAGAGAAAGGCAATCGCGAAAAAATTTTTACTGACACGCGGGAGTTCAGCACGAATCTTGGGTCAAAGAAGCAGCGAAAAGCCACGCGCGGATTTGATTTGCGCAAATCTTTTTATCAGTCAACTGCAACCGCTATTCGTGTACCCGTAATATTTTCCGGTAATGTATTTAACCTTGAAGTGAAGAATTATATCTATGGCCGAGGAAAGTTATAGGGAATTTATGTGTAAGCTTGTATATCCTGGGTGCGATTTTGCGGTACGTGCGAAGACTGACGATGAGGTCATCGAGCTTGCACGTATGCATCAGGAAATGGCTCACGGCGTGAAGGAGATATCGCCTGATCTGGAAAAGAAAATCAAGGCAAACATTAGACCGATTATGCCCGGTGACTCGAGGGTAGTAAGGAAGAGTTCTCTTCTGGACACTTGCTACACAAGCTCATCTGGGAAGAAGTAGAGGCTTGATAACCACTTTTTTAGAGGAAAAAAAAGCTTGGGACTTCCAGGCGGATTTTAATCCTTTTTGCTGAAATATACTCAAATTGGGCCGAACGCTCGCATTAACTCGCGAAGGACCTGGCAGACTTGTATGAGGCGCTGAGGATGAGGCAGGGAAGTATATGTGTGATTGTGAGAGCCTGGTGTTTAGGTAGAAGTGGGTTGATAGAGGACTAGCTATTGTGGAATAGGGCCAAATCTCCCTGAGGCCCCCATCCGAAGACCACCCTAAACCAGCCTACCTTTTACCATAAACAGGCCATTTCAATAGCTATAGTCTGCCCAAATCCCTTCACTACCGTTTCACGGATCCTATAACGAAAAATTAAAGATGAAATTGCAGGTTGTAGTAGAAGTTGTGGATGGTTTGGCTGCCTACTTCACCCTAATCGAAAGTGGTGATTTACTTCAGGCTCACGATATTACGACGTACCGCCCATTGGTATGCGAGAATCAGGACGAATAACCATATCGCGCCGATGACATAGCTACCTACAACATCGCTCGCCCAGTGTTCGCCAAGAAATACACGAGACGGTCCGATTAGAACGATCAGCGCAAGGCAGATAGCGATAACGATCACACGCCCATGTCCAGTAAAGTGTCTCCACGCGAGATATGCGAAGAATCCAAAAAAGACGACAAAGAATAACACATGCCCACTTGGATAACTGTATTGGTTAATGCTCTGTACGAGTCCGCTGGCATTTTCAGTTATAGGAAATGGGCGTGCCCTGCGGATTATCTCCTTTAGCGCAAAAGCCAGCAATACGTTGCTGGTTGTCGCAAGAATAAAGATCGCCTCAAGCCATTGTCGCCTTAATGCAAAGGTTGCCACAGCGATGGCGGTCAGCGCCATAGCAATCGGTAATTCGCCAAGGGCGCTAACCCCTTTCATTAACCCGCCGAACAGTGGGCTAGCTTGCTCTTGCAACTCCTGATAGGACTTCAGGTCGAAGGGCAAGACCGGGAATCTGCTTGCTGCATACGAGAGTGATATGGCAAATGCAAGCATTAGCACAAGTGCGAATACGATCTTTCTATTCACTGTATTTCCTTCGCTGGCTCGCACTTATTATTCTTTTGGCTAACTTTGGCTGCAAAAAAGGTTAAAGTGCTGCTGTCGGCTTCCGACGAAATCCCAAGCATAGTGCATCCAGACCGGCCTTGCTCTCTTCCTACGCACCTATATTGCTTACGAACGGCGCCAAAACTTTAGTCGTTGATGAGAAAACCCCATCTACCTCTGGTTGCCAACCGAATCTGAAGGAAGCCGAGAAAAGATGAGAACGCCTATGGAGTGTTCAGTCTCTCTTCGAGAGCATTGATGGTCTACTGCGAACGCTTTCGAGAGACGAGCGATGAAGTCGAATGAGTTCAAGGCACCCTCCAGGGCCATTTATTTCCATGACTACAGTTTTCAATAAGGAATACTATCTCGTCCAATCTGCCTGGGGCCTTGGGATCTCCCGAAACATCGCTGGATTCTTGGCAGGTGTTGGATTCTATTTTCGTATTTAGAGAGCTGGGTTCGAAGAGACTATCTTCGATCTTTGCTACATCCTTTTTGACAAATGACAATATATCTTCTTTTTCTAGCTTAGGATTGTTCAGAGTGCCCCTTGCTTCCTCCAGATAATCCTCCTCGTAATCTTGTTCTCGTGCGACACCGGTCCAATAGATTGGGTTCTTCCTTGCCTCGGCAGGGTCGGCGGGTAGCCTAGGTGGCTTTATATCTACCGCAGCTTTGGTTTGGCCATCGATAATAACTGGCCTTATCTGTTTATCGGCATTCCACCAAGGATCAGGTATTAAGTACGTCCCTTGTGCTTTGATTGCGTTCTCAAAGGCATTGAAGAATTGCATCCCCCATCCACCATTCGGATCATCGAAATTGATTTGGCTTGGCCAGGCAACGCCTGGAAAGAGGACACGCCAAAGCCTACGATAATGCTTTAAGACTAAGTCCTCATCTAAAACAGCACAATCGAGTTCGGTATCACAGGTGAAGGATCTGCGGTTCAGGTTTGCAGAACCACATACCAATAGACTGCGATCATACAACTGAACTTTCGAATGGCAGTAAATGCCACCAGGTATTCGGGAAGGGTGCCAGAGGTTATATACGCCTACTCGCTCGAATTTACCAGAACCCAATGATAGGCCACCGGTTAAATCGTTGAGGGCCAGCTTCCTCGCATGGTGCTCTTCATGTGGAAGAGCATCGGCATAAGGTGGAAGCACTAAAATAACGCAAAGCTTATTTTCCTTGTCGTTCTTAATCTGGTGGTTAAGCAATCTGGCGAGGGGCCTGCTAAAGAAGTATTGATCGAAGATCCAGATCAATTCGTCCGCTGCCTGACACGCATTAGCTATTCCCGCCATGACTGTAAACTCCCCTCTTAAAAACGGAGGCCTCTTGCGCTCCATACGCAAGGGAATCGTACGCCACATTTGTACCAGAGATGAGCCCCCTAGTACAGGATCAACATCTTTCGGTTCGTCCAGTCTCGTTATGTCGTCATCCTTAATGACCGTTTTTGAGCTGAAGATAACCGGATTATTTTTGATGTGTAAACTGCCCCAGAATCCAAACTCATGCACGTTTCCCCCATCTAGCCATCTTTCACAGAACTGCTCCTCTAGAGTTTTTACGATTGGTCCCTGGAGCTGAAGATGCTGATCATGCCAGATTTGATGATCATCCCCATAGACATCTTTCGGCAGTTCAGGCTCCGTGTGCGAAGGCTTCGCTACATCTCTTAATGCATCGTAAATCGTATCTGGGCTTTTCGGCCAGCGATGAGTCTTGTCTTGGACATCGAAAACCTGAGGGACGTTTTTCCCTGATTGCCAGTCTCCACCCAAGAATTGAGGCGGATTAAATTCCATCAGATTGAGCAGATCGTCTAACGTAGCATTCGGATCATATACGTAAGGATGCGATGCGTCTGGTGCGTCTCTTCTGGTGAAGGCTAGATCTATCCCCCGCAATAAGCTACGTTTACATCGCCCACCCGAATTACCATCGTCTTTTGGTGGTGGGTAGAAGTTATGGGAGACGCCACCCTCATATCAAGAGCTACTATGCCGCGATCTTTGGCGCTGGGATCTATCTTGCTCAGCCTTTCGCATTCTTTGCTTACAACTCCGACTATGTAAACGTGATCGCTCATAAATGGGCCGAGCCCTGCAACTATAGAAGCCTTGATCGGCAACCACAATAGTATCCGAACAATGATCCCAGCCTGCATTAGACGCAGGATAAATCCTAGCACGGTCTGATCCTTTTTTGCAGAATCGCTCTCATTCCAGGGGCGATTTTGGATAATCCAAGGATTATCTTCTGACAGGTCTCTCAAGGGACTAAGTCGCCAATTAGCGATATATACATGCCCTTTTTTG
>JBGQAL010000216.1:0-3437 GCA_041494285.1 Methanotrichaceae archaeon | reverse complement strand
GACTATGAAGGCTCGGCGGTCGACCTCAGTTAAATTCCGGCATCACTCTCGACAGCCTGCTTGAATATGATAGCTCTCTTCATCTCTCGCCGAGAATCCTTTTGGAGGACTAAGGTCTATCTTCAGCTTATCCATATCATCTAGATTACGGCTCATCAGCAAGGCAACAAGATCCTCCTGCCTGGACTGTCCGAGGACCATCCTATAATAGGCTAAGGATTTTTTCAGCTCCTTCAGCCGCTCCCTGTCCTTGCTAAAGGGCAATGCAGGAACGTGCCTCTCGATACTGGCTTCGCCTTTAGAGTATATGTTTAGCGCACCATTTTCCATCTTTGCTATGAATTTGTTAGTTTTAATGTCATCGATTTCCAAGATTACTTCAACATTTTTATCGTTAAGTTTTAATGAAAGGGAATTTTTCTCGGTAGATACTTTGATAGTCTTACCATCATCGGTTTTTTCAATTTTTGCAGTTGTTGCCCAATCAATACCAAATTTCTGAGTTAGAATTTTTCTGAGTCTTCCGTCATCCTTTCCTGGAATTTCATTCCAGCTAAATGCATACTCCCCTTCAGAGTATATCCAGAACGGGACCAAGTCACCGGATCCGACTTTTCTATCTCTTTTTCCTGCCTTAAACAAAGCCTCCCACGGATCAGCACCATTTGGCCCGACTTCAGAGAGTCCATACCTCTTGGCCAGGTTTTTCCGTACTGCATGGCCCTTGAATCTGTGCACCCTTCCCTCACGTTGCTCAAGGTCTACGGGATTGGACGGAAGATTCCAGTGAACAACTGCATGGCAGTAGGCATGAAAGTCCAGTCCTTCCTGGCCAATTGAAGTCGTCGCCAGGACGAAAGGCCAGAAAGGAGAGTTAAAGGCCATCCTGACCTGAGAGATCCTGTTCTCGACCTGACCCTCGTCGCTCTGCTTGTCGGAGAGCATCACTGCAAAGTTTGTCCTCATTTTCTTCATAGACCTTGATATGTAACCAGGTCTCCCGTCGAGGCGTATCTCGTCAACATCAAGGATCGCTGTCCTCAGGCTCAAGACCTCTGCAGCCGTCTCCGATATCCTGCATGCAGTCTTACCCCTTCCATAGCCGAAGAGCCCCTCTGACTCCTTTAGGAAGTGGACATATTCATCCAGAACCGCTTGAAGCCCACCATCGAGGCAATAATCCAATACTTGTCGCCAGTAGGCCTGAGGGTCTTGAGAATCCAATGCATGAAGGCCGCGCAGCAGGGCATTGGATGTGGGAAGGTTGAAGAGGCGGATGAAAGGCCGGGACATCCTTGCAGCACTCATCCATATATCATCCATAGGCATATCTAGACTGCCCGTGGCCCTGGCCAGAGACCTAAGGCATGCCGTCCCAGGTCCTGCAATTGCTATTTTGGCTAAGATGAGAGCGAGGTCTCTTGGGGGTCTCTTAAGCGTATTCTCCCCCACCGGCCAGAGCGATGATCTCTCCGCCAGAGCGATGATCTCTCCTACAGCTTCCATCCAGAGTGACGGCCCTTTATCGCCTTCGTCATCCTCACTGATCTCTTCGCCAGCCCATAAATTATTCAGCTTCTTGCTGAGAAGGAGATTTCTGGCGCTCGATTTATGGTAGTGCATATCCAGGAGTATGGGGGCTGACCAATACCAGTCCTCATCTTCCGGTCCTTCCGTTGGAGATGACTCTGTTAAGGGCACCAGAAGGCTCTCTATCACAACCTGAGCCTTCTTGATGGCTTCGTCAATAGAGGGCGGTGATGGAGATCCCATCATCAGAGGATCAAATTCCGTAGCCAGAGTTATGCACGGGTATATGATGCCCAGGATGGACAATCCTGTGAGCCTCCCATCTCTATCGCTCCTGCTAAAATCGAGGAGACGCCCGAGCTTCTTCCTCGATATGGTGGTATTTCTGATGGAGGGATCGAAGAGGCCTATGATATTTCTCTCGGCTTCGTAGCTCGTCAAGCTCGCGATCATCCTAGGTACCATGCGCCATGAGGAGAAGACCAACCTCTTTGTGAACTTCTTCAGCGCCGGATCGGCAAAAGGCACACCAAGTTCGTAATATGGCAGAGATGGCGGCAGCCACAGAAGTTTCCATGCATCTATTCCAATGGTTCCAGAAAAGAGGCTCCGTAGCCTGGCATTGCCTGGATCAATCTCGTCGTAGGTCTCGATGTCTTCCCATGGAAGCAACATCCCTTCTGCCTTTGATAGGAGGCCATAAATCTCTCGACCGTTGTTTGAACAGGCACTCGCGAAGGCCGTCTTAAGCTCGTACGTGTCCATGAAGTTTAGGGGATATGGTGAAGATTTCCAGTACTCAAGGGAATCACGGCTCCCCAATGTATTGGCCACCTTTTGGAGGCCACAGTAGGCTATCAGGTCACCCGGCTCTAACTTGGCCGAGCTGTCGGAAATCTCTTCGAGCATTCCATTTCTATCCGCTGAAGCCGCAAGCCTCTCGGTCCTCACCATAACCCTACGGAGTTGGCCCTCAAGCGCCCTTTTCAGATCCATCAGCCGGGCGTCATCCCCAATACTAACGCGGAACAGCTCCTGTCTGTATTCTTTGATAGTGCTTGCACACTTCTTCACAGCATCGGGGTTCTGGACGAGAAACTCGAAGGTGCTTAGGAAGTCTTTGTAGTGGTCCTCGACTCCTGCCTCATCCGCGGTCGTGTACATTTTGTAAGGGGTTGCAGACAACAGTAGCACCCTGGCCTCGGAGTTTTCATCGGCATAAGAGAAGAGTTCCGTAGCGAGTTCCCTTGCTGAAATCGATGATTCGTCCTCACCATCCTCGCCGCACATAAGGTGCTTGAACCTCTGGAACTCATCCAAAATGATCAGGTCCGGCTCAAGGGCCTTCAAGCACGATCTCACTAGAAGCCTGCGCAGCAGAGATATGCAACGATTGCTTTCTTTCTCGAGCTCCCTCTTTCGGGCAGCCCTAAACACAGGGTTAGCGGTAAGCGCAAGGTCAGAGAAGTCTTTGGAAAGCTCTGATACCCTATTTCTCAAGCTAATGCCGGAATTGCCTACTGCCTCATCCGTGCTATCCTGCAGCATGCTCAGAAAACATGCTTTGAGATGTGGGTCAATGCTTTGTCTCTTTAGGTCATCGACGAGCCTCTTGAAGTTCATGAGCTCCATCCCCCCGCGGAAAACTTTCATCGGCTTCCAATCGTCGAGGTCCCATTCGTCTTTCAGCATACAATACAATAGGGCCCTTTCTTTCCCTATTCCTGTTCCAGATGATATATCGAAGGAAGTGCCAGGTGTGAGAGATATGAAGTTGACATTACTCTCTTTGATGTCATCGATCTCAATCGGCAACACGGATATGCGACAAGACCGGGGTTCAATCTCTCTGGAAACATTCAGCCTTGCCAAGTTCTGGCCAGCGATATTCGAATTCGAGCAGATGT